>NZ_JBITTM010000037.1:0-100345 GCF_044541955.1 Kitasatospora sp. NPDC085464 | reverse complement strand
CCGGGAACGCCGGTTCGGAACTGGATCGGCTGTGCGGATATTTGCCGTTCCCGGAGGTCCCGAGGGTTTCGGGAGGTTCCGGGGATTCCGCGGCCCGGGGTTTCCGGGAAAACGCGGAGGCGCCCGACACCGGTGGTGTCGGGCGCCTCCAGGACCGTTCGCGGTGACTACTCCGTACGGAGCATCGCGTCGACCACCCGGGCGGCGGCCTGGCCGTCGTCCAGGTCGCAGTACGCCTCACGGAACGCGGCGGCCTTGTCCGCGTACTCGGCGGCGACCTCGTCCATCCGGCCGAGCGCGGCGACCAGCTCCTCGGAGGTGGCCAGCAGCGGGCCGGGCGCCTCGGCCTCGAAGTCCAGGCTGAAT
Source organism: Kitasatospora sp. NPDC085464 (assembly GCF_044541955.1). Lineage (NCBI taxonomy): Bacteria > Bacillati > Actinomycetota > Actinomycetes > Kitasatosporales > Streptomycetaceae > Kitasatospora > Kitasatospora sp. NPDC085464. The sequence goes on along the minus strand of NZ_JBITTM010000037.1, from coordinate 99,979 downwards.
CCGCGCAGGTTGTCCCGGTAGTGCTCCAGGTCGTGGGTGAAGAAGAACATCGGCTTGCCGGTCGACGCGAAGTCGAACACGCTCGCCGAGTAGTCGGTCACCAGCACGTCGGCGATCAGCAGCAGCTCCGCCATGTCGGGGTAGCTGCCGACGTCCCAGATGTAGCCGTTGCCGGCGCCCGGGATCTGGCCGCACATCACGTTGTGCCGGCGCACCAGCAGCACCTGGTCGTCGCCGAGCGCGGCCTTGGCCGCCTCCAGGTCGATCCGCAGGTCGATCTGGTAGCCGCCCTGCGGCCGGCGACGGTCCTCGCGCCAGGTCGGCGCGTAGAGCACGACCTTCTTGCCCTCGGGCAGGCCGAGCCGCTCCCGGACCTGCTCGGCGGTCTTCTCCCGGTCGGCCGCGAACAGCAGGTCGTTGCGGGGCGCACCGCTCTCCAGGATCTCGCCCTTGAAGTCGAAGGCGCGCCGCAGCACCGGAGCCGACCAGCGGTTGCCCGCCACCAGCAGGTTCCAGTTCGGCACCTCCCGGGCCAGGCCCTTGAGGTAGTTGGAGTCGGTGAACCAGACCTTCTCGAAGTCGAAGCCGACCTGCTTCAGCGGGGTGCCCTGCCAGGTCTGCAGGACCACCTGGCCGGGGCGGCGGACGAAGAAGTCGGGCAGGTGGGTGCTGGTGACGATGTACTTGGCGGTCGCCAGCGCCTCGAACCACTCCGGGCTCCACAGCCGGACGGCCGTCGCGCTCTGCGGCAGCTCGACCTGCATGTCGTCGCTGCCCCACAGGTGCTCCAGCGCCAGGCCGCGGCGGACCAGCTCCTCGTGGACGGCCCGCGGCGAGTCGGCGTACATGCTGCCGTTGCCGGCGTTGTACAGCACCGTGTCGCGCACCGGCAGCCGACGGGCGGCCGGGTAGTCCGCGCTGCGCAGCTGGCGCTGGCGGTAGCCGGACCGCTCCTCGGGCAGCAGCGCCGCGTGCGACTCCAGCGACAGGCCGTCGTGGTAGCGGCGCTCCAGCACGATCCGCTTGCCGCGGGACTCCACCTCCAGCGGCAGCGCGGCGAAGCAGACCGGGGTCACCTGAGCGGAGGCGTCGGACAGCTTCTCGACCGGCGCGCCGACCTGGCGGAAGTAGACGTCCCAGGTGCCCTTGGCGAACGGCACCCGGCCGGCGAAGGAGGCCGTCGGCACGGCGGGCAGCGCGGTGCGGAAGCGGCCCTCCGAGATCTCCACCGGGTAGACGTGCTCCTCCTCGCGCCAGTGGTGACGGACCACCAGCTCCCAGCGGTGCGCGCCGGGCAGCGGGAACGAGCCGCTGAGCAGGAAGCCGTCGGCGCCGCGCGCGGACACCTCGTCCACCAGCGGCTGCAGCAGCTGGTCGGAGAACTGCAGGTAGCCGCCCGGGGAGGGCTTGGAGTAGAGCGAGCGGCGCAGGCCGGCCGGGGCCTGCGGGTTCAGCGGCACGTGCAGCTGCTCGGGCGCGTTGCGCTCGTCCCAGGCCACCGGGACGACACTGCCGTCGGCCAGCAGCAGCGCGGTGTCCCAGCGGTCGCGGGCGCGCTCGTCGGCGACCGGGTCCAGCTCGGCCCAGGCCTCGCGGACGGCGGTCAGCTCGGCGGTCGGGAAGGAGGCGGTGAAGGGCTGCAGCGAGCCGACCGGCGCGCCCAGCTCCAGCGGGACGTCCACGGTGCGGTCCGACTCGACGTGGGTGAGCCGCAGCAGCGCCCCGGCGAAGCTCGGGCCGGAGCGGGCCGCGCCCGAGACCTCCACCCGGCCGGCGTGCGCGGCCAGGCCGGTCACCCGCGCCTTGACCGTCTCCACCCGCAGGAAGACGAAGTTGTCCCGGACCCACGGCACGATCCGCACGTCCGGCTCGACCCAGTGCGACGGCACGTACAGCGCGGTGTCGCTCCAGCCGGCCGAGATCCGGCCCTTGTACACCCCGCCCTTGCCCGCACCGGCGACCAGGAGGCGCCAGTGGCCGTCCTTCCACTGGCCGCGGTGCTTGAGCTTCTTCGGGTCGAGCGAGACGGTGAAGCCGGACCAGTCGCAGCTGTACAGGTCGTGGTTGCAGCTCGCGGTGGCCTCGGGGCTGTACGTGGTCTTCATCGGGACGGCGAGCACCCGGCGGCCCTTGGTCTCGCGCACCACCAGGGTGCGGACCATGTCGTGCTTGTTGGCCGCGCCCAGCTGCTCCGGGTACGCGTGCCCGGTCAGCTGCAGCTTCCCGCCCACCCAGGCGCTCTCGTACAGCCGGCTGCGCATGACCAGCGAGTTGTCCAGCTTGAGCACGCCGGACGGCACGCTCTTGCGCCCGCCGCGCAGGAACGGGTAGTCGGCGTACGGGCGCAGCAGACCGCGGGCCTGGACGCCGCCGCCGCTCTCGCCCTCGTACTTGATCTGCTCGACCAGCTCGTCCACCCGGCCCGCGAGGGTCAGGTGGTACTTCAGCCGCAGCGGTGCGCGCAGCTTGCGGACCTGCTCGGGGCCGATCGCCCGGAGCAGCCGGCTGACGTGCTGGACGTAGGCGTCCCGGTACTCCTTGTCGCCGTCCACGACGGACCAGAAGAACATCGGGATCTCCTCGACGAGGGTGTTCTCGTCGTAGGACTGCAGGTACTGGGCGAAGCGCGGCTCGGTCTGCTTCTTCAGCCAGCCGCGGACCAGCTCGACCGAGGCGACGCGGTCGATCAGGCCCTTCGGGTTGGTGCGCATCTGCGTGATCGACATCTCGCCGACCTCGCGCTCGCGCCAGTGGTAGATCGGCTCGGAGAGCACGTCCACGCTCTTGGCGAGGTAGTGGTGCGGGACGCTGACCGGCGCGTCCTCGTACAGGATGCCCTCGGGGTAGAGCAGGTCGGCCGCGTCGAAGAACGAGCGGCGGTACACCTTGTTCCACGCGGTGCGGTCGGTGACCAGCGCCGGGACCTCGGTGATGTGGGTCTTGAGCCTGGTCTCCTTGAACGGCTTCACGTGACCGCCGGACTGGTAGTAGCCCACGGCACGGAAACGCAGCACGTTGCCGGTGCAGAAGTCCGAGCCGGTCTCCTCCAGCGTGTTGATCATCAGCTCGTACGCGCTCGGCGGCATCGAGTCGTCGCTGTCCACGAAGCACAGGAACTCGGCGTCCGGGTCGATGTGCCGGATACCGGTGTTGCGGGCCGCGCCGAGGCCCTTGTTCACCTGGCGGACCAGCCGGAAGCGCGAGTCCTTGGCCGCGTACGCCTCGGCGAGCGCCGCGCTGTCGTCCTTCGACCCGTCGTCGACCATGACGCACTCGAAGTCCGTGAAGGTCTGGGCGGCGATCGAGTCGAGGCACTCGACGAGATAACGCTCGACGTTGTAGATCGGAACGACGATGGAGAGGCGGGGAGCCATCGGCTACGCAGGCCTTTCTGGGGAAGGAGCGAGGCAGCCCGTTGGGGGCCTGACCGCACTTCGAACGGTGCGTACGTGCGTCCCGATCCTACCTCCGGGGCCGGGGCCTCCCCGGGGGCCACTACGCTGGGCCCCGTGCCCCGCTTCAGCGTCATCGTCCCCGTGTACCAGGTCCAGGACTACCTCGCCGAGTGCCTCGACTCGGTCCTCGGCCAGGACGGGCCCGACTTCGAACTGATCGCGGTGGACGACCGCTCCCCGGACGGCTGCGGCGCGATGCTGGACGAGGCCGCCGCGGCCGACCCCCGGGTCCGGGTGCTGCACCTGCCGGAGAACGTCGGCCTCGGCCGGGCCCGCAACGCCGGCCTGGAGGTCGCCGGCGGGGACTACGTGGTCTTCCTCGACAGCGACGACACCCTCACCCCGGGCCTGCTCAAGGCCGTCGACGAGCGGCTCACCGCCACCGACGACCCGGACGTCCTGGTCTACGACTACGCCCGCACGTACGCCGACGGCCGGATCACCCGGGCCGCCTCCGCGCACGTCTTCGGCGCCGCCTCCCCGGACGTCTTCGACCTCGACGCCCGCCCCGACCTGCTCGACCTGCTCCAGGTCGTCTGGAACAAGGCCTACCGCCGCGACTTCGTCACCGGGCAGCAGTTGGTCTTCCCGGCCGGCTACTACGAGGACACCCCCTGGACGTACCCGGCGTTGCTCGCCGCGGGCCGGATCACCCTGCTCGACCTGGTCGGCGTGCACTACCGCCAGCGCCAGGAGGGCGGCAACATCCTGGCGACCGCCAGCCGCAAGCACTTCGACGTCTTCGCCCAGTACGACCTGGTCTTCGCCTTCCTCGACCGCCGCCCCGACCTGGACCGCTGGCGCCCGGTCGTCTACGGCCGGATGCTGCACCACCTCAACACCGTGGTCTCCAAGCCCGGGAGGGTCCCGCCCGGCGACCGCCGCGAGTACTTCCGCCGCGCCGCCGCGCACTGCGCCCGGCTGCGCCCGGCCGGCTACCGCCCGCCGGCCGGCGTGGACGGCCTGCGCACCGAACTGCTCGGCAGCGGCCGCTACGCCGCCTACCAGGCCGTCCGTGCGGTGGCGAAGGCCCGCCGGCTGGTCAGGCGGTAGACCCGGGACACCCCGGACACCCGGGACACCCCGGACACCCGGGACACCCGGGACACCCACGGCATCCGGGACACCCGGAAACCCTGAGCCGGCCCCGTGCCTGACGGCCGTTCGGGGGACGGGCCGGTATAACCGGTCGGGTGGACTTCCTGACCCGCCTTCCGGTCATCGGCCCGCTCGTCTCCAGGGTGCTGCGCACCCGGGCGTACCGGGTGTACGAGTACTTCTCCGCGGCCCGCGGCAACCGGCTGGCCGGCGCCGTCACCTTCTTCGGCTTCCTGGCCCTGTTCCCGCTGCTCACGGTGGGCCTGGCGATCGCCGTCGCGACCCTCAGCGACAGCCGGGTGCACGACCTGCAGGAGCGCATCTCCGACCAGCTGCCGGGCATCTCGGACGCGCTCGACCTGCCGTCCCTGGTGGCCAGCGCGGGCACGGTCGGACTGGTCAGCGGGGCGCTGCTGCTGATCTCCGGGCTCGGCTGGGTGGACACCATGCGCACCTCGATCCGGGACCTGTGGCAGCTGCCCGACGACGAGGGCAACGCGGTGCTGCGCAAGGCCTGGGACGTCGTGGTGCTGGGCGGCCTCGGCCTGGTGTCGCTGTTCTCCCTCGCCGCCTCCGCCGCCGGGACGACCCTGGCCGGGCGGATCGCCGAGGCGATCGGCCTCGGCAGCGGCTACCTGCTGACCGGCGTCGGCGTGCTGATCGCCATAGGGTGCGACACCCTGCTGTTCGCCTACCTGCTGGCGCCGTTCCCCGGGATCACCGGCCAGCGCCGCCGGGACGTCCTGCGGGGCGCGCTGATCGGCGCGGTCGGCTTCGAACTGCTGAAGATCCTGCTCGCCTCCTACCTCGGCTCGGTCGCCGGGCGGAGCCTGTACGGCGCCTTCGCCACCCCGGTCGCGCTGCTGCTGTGGATCAACTTCGTCTGCCGGCTGCTGATGTACTGCGTGGCCTGGACGGCGACGGCCGACCCGGAGGCCGCCCGGGAACGGACCAGGGCGCACGGACGGGCGCTGCTGGAGGCGGCCGACAAGGCGCAGGCGCAGGCCGAGGCGCAGGCCGAGGAGCGGGCCGAGGCCCGGGCCGGGAAGGCCCGGGCGCAGGCGGAGAAGGCCGCCGGGAACGGCGGGGCCCGGCCCCGGGACTGAGGCCGGGCCGGGCCGTCCGACGGGTGGTCAGCCGGCGGAACGGCGCCGTCGCAGGACCAGAGCGCCGTACCCGGCCCCGGTCCCGGCCACCACGACGGCCGCCCAGCCGACGAGGCCGAGTCCGTCGTCCCCGGCCGGCGCGGGGGCCGCGGCGGGCGCGGCGGCGGGGGAGGGGTGCGGCGGCGGCGCGGGCGTGCCGGCCGTGCCGCCGGCCTGGCCGGTCGGCTCGTCGCCGCCGGGCGGTGCCTCGTCGACCAGCTTGCCGACCGGCTGGACCTTGCCGGCCGCGGCGAAGCCCCAGTCCAGCAGGGCGGCCGTCTCGTCGTACACCTTCTGGTAGCTCGCCGGGTGCATCACCGTCACCAGCAGGGTGCGGCCGTCGCGCTCGGCGGCGCCGACGAAGGTCGAGCCGGCGTTGGTGGTGGTGCCGTTCTTCACCCCGATCAGCCCGGGGTACTTGCCCAGCAGCCGGTCGGTGTTGGCGATCCCGAAGCTGCCGCGCTGGCCGGTGTTCTTGTCCACGGCGCCCGGGAACATCGCGTCCCGGGTGGCGCAGTACATACGGAAGTCCGTGTTGCGCAGGCCGGCCCGGGCGAACAGCGACAGGTCGTAGGCCGAGGAGACCTGGCCGTCCATGTCGTAGCCGTCCGGGGAGACCACCCTGGTGTCCTTCGCCTGCAGCGCCTCGGCGCGCGCCTGCATCTCGGCGACGGTCTGCGGGATGCCGCCGTTCATGTGCGACAGGACGTGCACGGCGTCGTTGCCCGAGCTCAGGAACACCCCGCGCCACAGGTCCTCGACCCGGTACTCCAGGTTCTCCTTGATGCCGACCAGGCTGCTGCCGGCGCCGATCCCCTGGATCTCCTCGTCGGCGACCCGGTGCACCGCGTTGCGGTCGAACTTGGGCAGCACGGTGTCCGCGAAGAGGATCTTCAAGGTGCTCGCCGGGGGCAGCTTGAGGTGCGGGTTGTAGGACGCCAGCACCTCGCCCGACGCCGCGTCGGAGACTATCCAGGACTGGCCGGTGAGACCGCTCGGCAGCGCCGGGGCACCCGCCAGCGGGGCCACCTGGACCCCGGGGTTCCCCAGCCGCTCGCCGCCGACCGCGGCCGACGGGGGCGGCTGCTGCGGGGCCGCGACCGCCGCCGGGGCGGCGAGCAGGACCGGGAGGGCCGCGGTGACCGCGGCGCACAGGCGTGCGAACGTGTGACGGGGAGTGGGCACCAGCAGACCGTACCCATTCCGGGCCCCGGACGTCCGCCACTCCGGGCCCGTCCTCCGCAGGAGGGGCCCGCCGTACGCCGATCGGCGGCCCGCGCATACTGGGGACGCACACCCTCTTCACACCCCCGCCGAGGACCTCCCATGAAGCTCAGCCGCCGCACCTCCTGGTTCCTGACCGCCTTCGGGGTCTGGTCGATCATCATCTGGACCACCTTCGTCAAGAACCTGTGGAAGGACTCCGGCGGCCAGGCCTTCACCAACGGCGACCACTCCCAGCCCACCGCCTTCTTCTGGGTCCACCTCCTCCTCGCCGTCACCTCCTTCGCCCTCGGCATCGCCGTCGGCACCATCGGCCTCCGTGGCCTGCGCGCCACCCGCCGCACCCCGGCCACCGACTGAGAATTCCCGTTGCCGCTGTCAGTGCCTGCTGGCAGGATCCCCACCGCTCGTGCACGTATCGAAAAGATCTGCAGACACAGGGGTGGGAAATATCCATGACACTTCGACACGCCCGCAGGCTCGGGTGGTCGGCCGCGGCGACGGTGGTCGCCGGCCTGATCGCCGCTCCCGCTGCGGTGGCCGACACCGCGCCGGACACCACGAGTCCGACCGTCACCGTCTCCTCGCCCGACTTCCCGGCGGGTGGCCCGGCCACCAGGTACGCGGGGCAGAAGGGGACCTTCGTCCTGAGGACCGCCGACCCGGCCCCGCCCGGCGGGACGGCCTCCGGGGTCGCGTGCGTCCGGTACGGCTGGGACTACCTCGGCGTCTCCTCCGGCTGCGACGGACCGGGCGCCGTCCGGCCGGACGGCGACGGCACGGTCACGCTGAACCTCCAGGTCGTGAACTGGGGCACCAACACCCTCACCGTCGAGGTGACGGACCGCGCCGGCAACGTCGGCCGGGCGGGCTACACCTTCTACGCGCCCTCGAACCCGAACCCGCCGAGGACTCTCGGCGACGTCGACGGGGACGGCGTCGCGGACATCCTGGTGCCGGACGCCCAGGGCAACCTCCAGTACCTCGGTGTGAACGCCACCGGCACCGTGCCCGGTTCGACGGTCCGGGCGGCCGTCGCGCCCGACCGGACGGGCTGGGCGTCGTACCAGGTCGCGCACCGTGGCTGGTCGAACGACCACGCACCGTCGGCGGACGACTTCTTCGTCCACAAGCCCGGCCAGGGCTACCTCTACCTGTACCGGAACGTCGACTACGGCTCCTTCGGCCAGACGTGGACGGGTGCGGACCGTTCCACCGAGTGCGTGGACGACACCGCGACGGTCGTGGCCTGCCCCGCGGACTTCGCCAAGGACTGGTCCAAGGCCGACCAGCTGGTCGCCTTCGGTCCGGTCGACGGGGGCACCGAGCCCTCGCTGGTGACCCTGGAGGGCGGCAACCTCTGGCTGCACTCCGGGGGCGACTTCGCCTACGGCTACCAGCAGGCCCGCAAGCTCACCACCTCCGGTGCCTGGAACGGCTACGACCTGATCGCCCCCGGCCCCGACGCGGCCGGCGACCTCGCCCTGTGGGCGCGTGACCGGGCCACCGGCGAGCTGCACGCGTACCCGGTCCCGAAGAGGGCCGACGGCACCCCCGACTTCTCCGCCCTCGCCGACCCGTCCGGGCACGTGGTCGCCACCGGCTTCACCACCGCCGCCTACCCGACGCTCGGGAGTTCGGGCGACGGGGACGGGGACGGCGGGCCCGACCTGTGGGCCGTCACCGCGGACCGGCACCTGATGACCTTCGGCGGCTGGTCCGCGCCGAAGGACCTCGGCGCCCTGCGTTAGGGCCCGGCGAACGCCGGAGGCCCCCGACCGATCCGGGGATCGGGCGGGGGCCTCCGGGCTGTCAGGCGGGGATCAGAAGCGGCGGGTGACCAGCGCCCGCTTCACTTCCTGGATCGCCTTGGTGACCTCGATGCCACGCGGGCAGGCCTCGGAGCAGTTGAAGGTGGTGCGGCAACGCCACACGCCCTCACGGTCGTTGAGGATCTCCAGGCGCTGCTCGGCACCCTCGTCGCGCGAGTCGAAGATGAAGCGGTGCGCGTTGACGATGGCGGCCGGGCCGAAGTACTGGCCGTCGTTCCAGAACACCGGGCAGGACGACGTGCACGCGGCGCACAGGATGCACTTGGTGGTGTCGTCGAAGCGCTCGCGGTCCTCGGCGGACTGCAGGCGCTCGCGGGTCGGCTCGTTCCCCTTGGTGATGAGGAACGGCATGACGTCCTTGTACGCCTGGAAGAACGGGTCCATGTCCACGACCAGGTCCTTGAGGACCGTCAGGCCCTTGATGGCCTCGATCGTGATCGGCTTCTCCGGGTCGACGTCCTTGATCAGGGTCTTGCACGCCAGCCGGTTGCGGCCGTTGATCCGCATGGCGTCGGAGCCGCAGATGCCGTGCGCGCAGGAACGGCGGTAGGTGAGGGTGCCGTCCTGCTCCCACTTGATCTTGTTGAGCGCGTCCAGGACGCGCTCCTTCGGGTCCATCTCCAGCTGGTAGTCGACCCACACCGGGTCCGGGTGCTCCTCCGGGTTGAACCGGCGGATCCGGAAGGTGACGGTGATCAGCTGCGTGCCACCGGCCTCGACCGCGTCCAGAGCGGCCGAGTGCTTCTCCACAGTCGGAGTGCTCATCAGTACTTACGCTCCATCGGCTGGTAGCGGGTCGTCACGACCGGCTTGTAGTCGAGGCGGATGGAGGTGCTGCCGTCGGCGGCGACCTCCTGGTACGCCATGGTGTGCTGCATGAACTTGACGTCGTCGCGGGTCGGGAAGTCCTCGCGGTAGTGACCGCCGCGGGACTCCTCGCGGGCCAGCGCGGAGACGGCCAGCACCTCGGCCAGGTCGAGCAGGTTGCCCAGCTCGACGGCCTCCAGGAGGTCCGTGTTGTAACGGAAGCCCTTGTCCTGGATGGAGACGTTCTTGTAGCGCTCCTTCAGCGCGGCGATGTCCTCGACCGCCTGCTTCAGGGTGGCGCCGGTGCGGTACACCATGGCGTTGGCGTCCATGGTCTCCTGCAGCTCCTTGCGGATCTGCGCCACGGACTCGGTGCCGGTGCCCTCGCGCAGACCGTCGACCAGGGCCTGGACCTTCTCGGCCGGGTTCTCGGGCAGCTCGACGAACTCGTGCGCGTTGGCGTAGTCGGCGGCGGCGATGCCCGCGCGACGGCCGAACACGTTGATGTCCAGCAGCGAGTTGGTGCCCAGGCGGTTGGCGCCGTGCACGGACACGCAGGCGACCTCGCCGGCCGCGTACAGGCCCGGGACGACGTCGGTGTTGTTGCGCAGGACCTCACCCTCGACGTTGGTCGGGATGCCGCCCATGGCGTAGTGCGCGGTGGGCTGGATCGGGATCGGGTCCGTGTAGGGCTCGATGCCGAGGTAGGTGCGCGCGAACTCGGTGATGTCCGGGAGCTTGGCGTCCAGCTGCTCCGGCGGCAGGTGGGTGAGGTCCAGGTAGACGTGGTCGCCGTCCGGACCGCAGCCGCGGCCTTCGCGGATCTCGGTGTAGATCGCGCGGGAGCAGACGTCACGGGACGCGAGGTCCTTCATGACGGGGGCGTAGCGCTCCATGAAGCGCTCGCCGTCCTTGTTGCGCAGGATGCCGCCCTCGCCGCGGGCGCCCTCGGTGAGCAGGATGCCCATGCGCCAGATGCCCGTCGGGTGGAACTGGAAGAACTCCATGTCCTCCAGCGGCAGGCCGCGGCGGTAGACCAGGGCCTGGCCGTCACCGGTGAGGGTGTGGGCGTTGGAGGAGACCTTGAAGAACTTGCCGGTGCCGCCGGAGGCGAACACGACGGACTTGGCCTGGAAGACGTGGATCTCGCCGGTGGCCAGCTCGTAGGCGACGACGCCGGCGGTCTTGCCGTCGTTGATCAGCAGGTCGAGGACGTAGAACTCGTTGAAGAACTCGACGCCGTGCTTGACGCAGTTCTGGAACAGCGTCTGGAGGATCATGTGGCCGGTGCGGTCGGCCGCGTAGCACGAGCGGCGGACCGGGGCCTCGCCGTGGTTGCGCGAGTGACCGCCGAAGCGGCGCTGGTCGATGCGGCCCTGCTCGGTGCGGGAGAAGGGCAGGCCCATCTTCTCCAGGTCGAGGACGGCGTCGATGGCCTCCTTGCACATGATCTCGGCGGCGTCCTGGTCGACCAGGTAGTCACCACCCTTGACCGTGTCGAAGGTGTGCCACTCCCAGTTGTCCTCCTCGACGTTGGCCAGGGCGGCGCACATGCCGCCCTGGGCCGCGCCGGTGTGGGACCGGGTCGGGTAGAGCTTGGTGAGGACGGCGGTGCGGGTGCGCTGCGTGGACTCGATGGCGGCGCGCATGCCGGCGCCGCCGGCGCCGACGATGACGGTGTCGTACTGGTGAATCTGCATGGGGGGTTAACTCGCCTCTGGCCTCTGCCGATGGTCGATGGTGCTCGCGGCTCAGATGTTGGGGTCGAAGGTGAAGATCACCAGGGTGCCCAGCAGCACGGTGAAGACCGTGGCGGTACCCATGAGCCCCTTGAGCCAGAGCCGGGTCGAGTCCTTCTCGGCGTAGTCGTTGATGACCTGACGCATGCCGTTGGCGCCGTGCAGCATGGCGAGCCACAGCATCAGGAGGTCCCAGCCCTGCCAGAACGGCGAGGCCCAGCGGCCGGCCACGAAGGCGAAACCGATCTTGGAGACGCCACCGTCGAGGATCAGCATGATGATCAGGTGGCCGATGATCAGGGCGACCAGGACGATGCCGGACAGGCGCATGAAGAGCCAGGCCAGCATCTCGAAGTTGGTGCGGGTGCGGCGCGGGGTCTTCTTGGTCCGCTGGCGCGGCGGCTCGATGACGAACGCGTCGGCCGGGTTACCGGTGCCGAGGCCCTTGCCGGTGTGCGCCTGCTTGGAGGGGACGACGACGGCGTCGGAGATTTCCGTGCTCATGTCTCAGCTCACTTCCCGAACCAGGAGATCAGCGTGTGCTGCAGGATCCCGTAGAAGGAACCGGCCATCAGCACCACCCAGACGCCGACCACGGTCCAGAGCATCTGCTTCTGGTACTTCGGGCCCTTGGACCAGAAGTCCACGGCGACGACGCGCAGGCCGTTGAGGGCGTGGAACAGGATGGCGGCCACCAGGCCGTACTCCATCAGGTTCACGAGGGGAGTCTTGTACGTCTGGATGACGGTGTCGTAGGACTCCGGCGACACTCGCACCAGAGCGGTGTCCAGGACGTGGGCGAACAGGAAGAAGAAGATGAGGACGCCGGTGACTCGATGAGCCACCCAGCTCCACATGCCTTCCCGGCCGCGGTACAGCGTTCCAGCCGGCACGGAAAAACCCTCCGGAAGCGATTGGGGGCTCGGCCGGCTTCGGTGTCGGTCAGCCCGGCCGGGTACGGTCCACCGGCCGCGAGCATCCTATCGACGCCTTCTCGCGTACCGCCTCCGGGGGCCCCAGGTGTGATCAATCAGGCACTTCTGGCCTAGTGGGGCGGGAACCAAGGAGCGGTTCGCCACTCTGGGTCACCGAATGACCGCGCCCCGCGTCGAAGGACGCGGGGCGGGCGGCTCGGGTTCATCCGTACGGGTGATTCACCCGCACGGATGAAAGAGGGGCGGGGGCCGGCTTCAGCGCGCTCCGGCCTCCGAGTGGGTGGCGACCAGGTGCTCCAGCCGGGTGAGGGCGATCCGGCGGAGCTCGTCCGCCGCGATCAGCCGCTCCTCGTCCGGGTCGTTGGCCAGGCGGGTGCGGATGGAGGAGAGCACGGTGTCGAGCATCTCCTCCGGGGCGACGCGCTCCAGGCAGACCACGAAGACGTGGCCGAACCGGGCCTCGTAGGCGGCGTGCGCCGCCCGCAGCGCGGTGTGCGCGGCCTGGCTGCCGGGGGCCCGCATGCCGAGCAGGGGCTGCGGCATCCAGCTCTCGTCCGCCAGGGCCTCGGCGAGGTCGGCCGGGCGGAGGTCGTAGGAGGCCTCGCTGGCGGCGGCCAGCAGGGACTCTATGTCGGGGTACGGCCGGTGCGCGGTGAGCCGCAGGGCCCAGCGGTGGCTGCCGCAGCAGGCCAGCAGGGCCTCCTCGGCGGCGCCGGCGTCGGCCTCGTTGAAGCGGTGCAACCCGAGGAGGGTCGGCTCTGTTCTGACGTCGAGCCGCTGTGACGGGATGTCGCTGGCCAGCGGGTCCTCCTCGTGAGGGCGGGAAGGTGCCGGTGAAGTGGGCTGGTGGGGCAGATGAAGTATGGGGCTGCGGAGAGGCGCTCGGGCGCCGGTCGGGCAGCGCCTCAAAGGTAGTTGAGCCGTCATCAGTTGGGGAGGGCGCACGCCGAATTCATCCGGACGAGCTATCAAGTTGTGACGTTGACACCTTCGCGTCAGCGCCCTCCCCGCGTTCATCTGCTGATCGGCAGGTCGGGATCAGGTGCAGCGGGTGCCCGCGGCCGGCACGGTGCCCTCCGTCAGGTAGGCCTCCAGGGCCCGGTCGATGCAGGTGTTGCCCTTGCCGAAGGCGCCGTGGCCCTCGCCGACCCGGGTGAGCAGGGTGGCGTTGGCGAAGCCCTTGGCCAGGGACTCGGCCGAGGCGTACGGGGTGGCCGGGTCGCCGGTGGAGCCGACCACCAGGATCGGGGCGCTGCCCTCGGCCCGGACGGTGTGCGGCTTCTCCTGGGTCTTGAACGGCCAGTAGGCGCAGCCGGGCTCGCTGTAGTCGTCCACCGTGACGCCCTTGGACAGCAGCGGTGCCTCGGCGAGCAGCCGGTCCACCGCGGCCTTGGCGTGCTCGGGGGTGGGCGCTGGGCGGACGGCGTCGGCGCAGCTGATCGCGTCGTTGGCCTCCTCGATCGGGCTGTAGTGGCCGTTCTCGTCGCGGCCGTTGTAGTCGTCGGCGAAGGCCAGCAGCAGGTCGCCGCGCTGCATGGTCATCGCCATGCCGAGGCCGACCCGCAGGTACTTCCAGGAGGTCTTCTCGTCGCCGTAGAGCATCTGGATGGTGCCGGGCCAGGCCAGGTCGCGGCCGAGCTTGCGGCCGTCCTTGGCGGTCAGCGGGCTGTCGTGCAGGCCGTCCAGGAAGTCGGCGGCCTTCTTGGCGGCGGTGGCCTTGTCCTTGCCGAGCGAGCACTCGTCGGGGTGGTTCTCGACGCAGTCGGCGGCGAAGCGCTCGAAGGACTTCTCGAAGCCGACCTGCTGGTCCACGCCGTGGTCCAGGGTGTCCTGGGCGGGGTCGACGGCGCCGTCCAGGACCAGTCGGCCGGTGTTCTGCGGGAACTCCTCGGCGTAGAGGGCGCCGAGGTAGGTGCCGTAGGAGATGCCCAGGTAGTCGAGCTTCTTGTCGCCGACGGCGGCGCGCAGCACGTCGAGGTCGCGGGCGGTGTTGCGGGTGCCGACGAAGGGCAGCAGCTTGCCGGACCTGGCCTGGCAGGCGGCGGCGTGGTCGGTGGACTGCTTGACGTGCGCGGCCCTGCGCTCGGCCGGGTCGAGCGGCTCGTCCAGCTGGTTGGCGGCGTCGTGCTGCTTGTCGTCGTAGCAGACGACCGGCGAGCTGGCGCCGGTGCCGCGGGGGTCGAAGCCGATCACGTCGAAGCGGTTGTGCAGGGTGCCGGTGAAGTCCTTGGCGCCGTACTCGACCATCTCGACGCCGGAGGCGCCGGGGCCGCCCGGGTTGACCATCAGCGAGCCGATCCGCTGGTCCGGCTTGGCGGCCGGGTACTTGATCAGTGCGAGGTCGATCGCGTCGGCGGCGGGGGTGGCGTAGTCGAGCGGGACGTGCAGCTTGCCGCACTTCATCCCGGAGGTGTCGATCTTGGCCTTCTCGGCCTGGGGGTCGGCCGGGCAGGCCGCCCAGGTGATCTGCTGGCCGTAGAAGGGCTTGAGCGCCGGGTCGGCCTCGCCGGTGGTCCTCGCGGTCGCCGCCGCGCCGCCCCCGACGCCGGTGGCGGGCGCGGAGGTGCCGGCGGCGTGGTCCTGGGCCGGCTCGGCGGTGCGGTCGCAGGCGGTGGCGAGGAGGAGGGTGCCTGCCGCCAGGGCGGTCAGCAGGACTCGTGGGCGGGCGGCCCGGAAGGTTCTCATCGGACGTGTGTACCACTGGGTGGTGACGCGTTCGACCAGGGGCCCCGGGGCCGCCCGCCCGGCCCGGATCAGCTCCGGTGGACCTTGTGGTTGGCGGCCTGCGCCCGGGGGCGGACCACCAGCAGGTCGATGTTCACGTGCGAGGGCCGGGTGACCGTCCAGGCCACGGTGTCGGCGATGTCCTCGGACGTCAGCGGCTCGGCCACGCCCGCGTACACCGCGGCCGCCTTCTCCTCGTCGCCGCGGAAGCGGGTGACCGCGAAGCCCTCGGACTTCACCATGCCGGGCGCGATCTCGATCACCCGGATCGGCTCCCCGCACAGCTCCAGCCGCAGCGTGGCCGCGATGGTGTGCGCGGCGTGCTTGGCGGCGACGTACCCGCCGCCGCCCTCGTACGCGGCCAGCGCGGCGGTCGAGGAGAGCACCAGCACCGTGCCGTCGCCGGTGGCCCGCAGGGCCGGCAGCAGCGCCTGCGTCACGTGCAGCACGCCGAGCACGTTCACCTCGTACATGGCCCGCCAGTCGGCCGGGTCGCCGTGCTCGACCGTCTCGGCGCCGATCGCGCCGCCCGCGTTGTTCACCAGGACGTCCACCCGGCCGACCTCGGCGGCGAAGGCGTCCACGGCGGCCCGGTCGGTGACGTCCACGGTGACCGCCCGCGCCGAACCGCCCCGGTCGGTGATCTCCTTGGCCAGCGCCTCGATCCGCTCGGTGCGGCGGGCGGTCAGCACCACGTCGAATCCCTCGGCCGCCAGCCGGCGGGCGGTCGCCGCGCCGATTCCGCTGCTGGCACCGGTGACCACGGCCACCTTCTGCTCGGTCATTGCCACTCCCTGGGGCTCATCGGTCGTTCACCCGATCATCTCAACCGCGTCGGCGCCCCGGCGGGCAGGCCATAGATTGCGAGGACAGCGCCCGCCGATCCCTGGAGGGACCCATGGCAGCCGAGCCGCGCCGCGCCGAGTCGGGCTTCGACGTCGAACCGCTGTACGGCCCCGAGGCACTGGCCGGCTGGGACCCCGGCGCCCGGCTGGGCCGCCCGGGGGAGTACCCGTACACCCGGGGCGTCTACCCGACCATGTACACCGGCCGCCCCTGGACGATGCGCCAGTACGCGGGCTTCGGCACCGCCGCCGAGTCCAACGCCCGCTACCGGCAGCTGATCGCGGGCGGCGGCACCGGCCTGTCGGTCGCCTTCGACCTGCCGACCCAGATGGGCTACGACTCGGACGCCCCGCTCGCGGCCGGGGAGGTCGGCAAGGTGGGGGTGGCGGTGGACAGCGTCGAGGACATGGCGGTGCTGTTCGACGGCATCCCGCTCGGCGAGGTGTCCACTTCGATGACCATCAACGCGCCCGCCGCCTTGCTGCTGCTCCTCTACCAGCTGGTCGGGGAGGCCCGGGGCGTCGCGCCGGCGTCGCTCACCGGAACCGTCCAGAACGACGTGCTGAAGGAGTACATCGCCCGCGGCACGTACATCTTCCCGCCGCAGCCCTCGCTGCGGCTGGTCGCCGACCTGTTCCGGTACTGCCGCGCCGAGATCCCGCGCTGGAACACCATCTCCATCTCCGGCTACCACATGGCCGAGGCCGGGGCCGATCCCGCGCAGGAGATCGCCTTCACCCTGGCCAACGGCATCGCCTACGTCCGTACCGCGCTCGCCGCCGGGATGGCCGTGGACGACTTCGCCCCCCGGCTCTCGTTCTTCTTCGTGGCCCGCACGACGCTCCTGGAGGAAGTGGCCAAGTTCCGGGCCGCACGCAGGATTTGGGCCGGAATCATGCGCGAGGAGTTCGGTGCGCGGGATCCGCGCTCGCAGATGCTGCGGTTCCACACCCAGACCGCCGGGGTACAGCTCACGGCCCAGCAGCCCGAGGTCAACCTGGCCAGGGTCACCGTGCAGGCGCTCGCCGCGGTGTTCGGCGGCACCCAGTCGCTGCACACGAACAGCTACGACGAGGCGATCGCGCTGCCCACCGAGAAGGCCGCCAGGCTCGCCCTGCGCACCCAGCAGGTGCTCGCCCACGAGACCGACGTGACCGCCACCGTCGACCCCTTCGCCGGGTCGTACGCCGTCGAGTCGCTCACCGACGGAGTGGAGGCCGCCGCGCTGGCCCTGATGGCCCGGATCGAGGACCGGGGCGGTGCGGTGGCCGCGATCGAGCAGGGCTTCCAGAAGGCCGAGATCGAGCGCACCGCCTACCGCGTCCAGCAGGAGACCGACTCCGGCGAGCGGACCGTGGTCGGCGTCAACCGCTTCAGGGCGGACACGGAGGAGCCGTACCAGCCGCTGCGGGTGGACGCGTCGATCGAGCGGCAGCAGGCCGGGCGGCTGGCCCGGCTGCGGGCCGAGCGCTCCGCCGGCGCCGTCACCCGGGCGCTGGACGGGCTGCGCCGCACCGCCGAGGGGACGGGGAACGTGCTGTACCCGATGAAGGAGGCGCTGGCCGCCCGGGCCACCGTCGGAGAGGTGTGCGACGCGCTGCGCGGGGTGTGGGGGACGTACGCCCCGGTGGAGCGCTTCTGAGCACCGTCTGAACGGACGTCAACGTCCGGGTGCCGTCAGGGAAGTGGCGGCCGTGACCACCGGCCCGGGGGATCGTTGCACAGGGCAAGCAACCCGGGGAAGGCGGCTGAAACGAGATGTCATACCCACCTGTCCGGCCGGTATGCGCCCATCCGGGGACTAATTTTCCGGAAGTCGGGCCAAAACCCCCCAGCAGGCCTACGATTGGCGAGATGAACCGTCCTGAGCCCACTCAGCCGGGCGCCACTCTCGCTGCCGCACGCCCCGCCGCCGACCTGCGCGACCGGGTGGGGGCGCTGGAGCCCGAGCTGATCGCCTTCCGCCGTGATCTGCACCGGCACCCGGAGCTTGGCCGCCAGGAGTTCCGCACCACCGGGCTGCTGCGCGACCGGCTGGTGGCGGCCGGACTCGAACCCCGGGTGCTGCCGGGCGGCACCGGCCTGCTCGTCGACATCGTCCCGGCCGGCACCGCCCCGGGCGCCGAGTTCCTGGCCTTCCGCGCCGACATCGACGCACTCCCGATCGACGACGCCAAGACCGACGTGCCGTACCGCTCGACCGTCCCCGGCCGGGCCCACGCCTGCGGCCACGACGTGCACACCGCGGTGGTGCTCGGCGCCGGACTGGTGCTGGCCGAGGCCGCCCGCACCGGCGAGCTGCGCCGCCCGGTCCGGCTGGTCTTCCAGCCGGCCGAGGAGGTCATGCCGGGCGGGGCGCTGGACGTGATCAAGGCCCGCGGGATGGACGGCGTCGGCCGGATCTTCGCGGTGCACTGCGACCCGAAGGTGGAGGTCGGCCGGATCGCCCTGCGCACCGGCGCGATCACCTCGGCCTGCGACCGCCTGGTGCTGCACCTGGACGGCCCCGGCGGGCACACCGCCCGCCCGCACCTGACCACCGACCTGGTGACCGCGGTGGCCCGGATGGCTGCCGACCTCCCCGGCGCCCTGGCCCGCCGGATGGACCCGCGCTGGGGCGTCAGCCTGGTCTGGGGCCGGATCGCCTCCGGCTCCGCGCCCAACGTCATCCCGCAGCACGCCGAGCTGGAGGGCACCGTCCGCTGCCTGGAGCTGGACGGCTGGCGCGAGGCGCCGGACCTGCTCCACGAGCTGATCGCCAAGCTCAGCGAGACCTACCGGGCCAAGTGGACGCTGGACTACCACCGCGGGGTGCCGCCGGTGGTCAACGAGGCGGTCTCGGTCGCCCTGCTGGACGAGGTGATGAACGCGCGGTTCGGCCGGGACGGCCGGCAGGTGGTCGAGGGCACCGAGCAGAGCCTCGGCGGGGAGGACTTCTCCTGGTACCTGGAGCACGCCCCGGGCGCGCTGGCCCGGCTCGGCGTCCGCGCCCCCGGTGACACCACCGTCCGCGACCTGCACCAGGGCCGCTTCGACGTGGACGAGCGGGCGATCGGCATCGGGGCCGAGCTGTTCGCGGCGCTGGCACTGGGGGCGGACGGCCACTGAGGGCGCAGCCGCGGGGCGGCAGCCGACATGTGGGCGGATTGTCGGGATTCGGGGTTCGGTGGCGGTTCCGTAAACTGGGCCCCACCAACCTCGGACCACCGTCCGTGTCACGGGAAAGGGCCTCGGGATGGGCCTCAGACCACGGTTTGATAACAACCCGAATGCTCTGGCACCCCGTAACACAACCGTGTTCTACGCGCGTTACGGTGGCGTCCGACCACGCCAAACGGTTGCGTGTTAGAAGGAGATACTCCCTTGCGCCGTTCAATGAAGCTCGCCGCGGTTGTGCTCTCGGGTTCCCTGGGCATGGCCTCGCTCGCCGCTTGCGGCGCAAAGAGCAACGACACCACCTCCTCCTCCGGCTCCGGCGACGGTTCGCTGAAGGTCGGTATGGCCTACGACATCGGTGGCCGTGGCGACCAGTCGTTCAACGACTCCGCCGCCCGTGGTCTCGACAAGGCCAAGTCCGACCTCGGTGTCTCCGTCACCGAGGCCGAGGCCAAGCAGGGCGAGGCCGAGGCCGACAAGGAGACCCGCCTCAAGAACCTGGTCGACGCCGGCTACAAGACCATCATCGCGGTCGGCTTCGTCTACCAGCCGGCGGTCAACAAGGTCGCCAAGGACAACCCGAACGTCAAGTTCGCGATCATCGACTCGAACGACAAGGACCAGCCGGCCAACGTCACCTCGCTGCTCTTCGCCGAGCAGGAGGGTTCGTACCTCGCCGGTGTCGCCGCTGCGAACAAGTCGAAGGCCCACCACATCGGCTTCATCGGTGGTGTGCAGTCCGAGCTGATCAAGAAGTTCGAGGCCGGTTACAAGGCGGGCGCCAAGTCCGTGGACCCGAACATCCAGATCGAGACCACGTACCTCACCACCCCGCCGGACTTCTCGGGCTTCTCCTCCCCCGACAAGGGCAAGGAGGCCGCCCAGGGCCAGCTCGACAAGGGCGCGGACGTCATCTACGCCGCCGCCGGTTCCTCGGGCAACGGCTCGATCGAGGCCGTCGCCAACGCCGGCAAGCTGGCCATCGGTGTCGACTCCGACCAGGCCAACCAGCCGGCCCTGGCGAAGTACAAGAACAGCATCCTGACCTCGATGGTCAAGAACGTCGACAACGCGGTGTTCTCGTACATCGACTCGGTCAAGAAGGGCCAGAACCCGACCGGGATCAAGCTCTTCGACCTGAAGGCCGACGGTGTCTCGCTCGCCACGACCGGTGGCAAGATCGACGACATCCAGTCGCAGCTGAAGGCCGCCGCCGACGCCATCAAGAGCGGCGCCACCACCATCCCGACCGCGCCGGCCCAGTAAGGACCGCGCGTCTCGGACGCGACAGCGCCTGCCGACTGCCCGGCAGCGCGATGATCGACACAGTCACGGGAGGGGCCCGGCAGGGTGCGCTCAACGCGTACCCCCGGGCCCCGTTCCGTCTCCAGGTTCCCCACCTTGGCCCTCCGAGCGCAACGTCGCGCCTCCAGACCACCAGGAGACCGCCATCACCGCATCCGACCCCGTCCCCCTGCGCAAGGACGGCACCCCCAGCGCGGGGACGGCGACAACGGCCGTCGAACTGCGCGGCATCACCAAGCGCTTCCCCGGTGTCGTGGCCAACCACGACATCAACCTCACCGTCCGCACCGGCACCGTGCACGCCCTGATGGGCGAGAACGGCGCCGGCAAGTCGACGCTGATGAAGATCCTCTACGGCATGCAGAAGCCGGACGAGGGCACCATCGCGATCAACGGCGAGCTGTGCGAGTTCAACACGCCCGGCGACGCGATCGAGCGCGGCATCGGCATGGTGCACCAGCACTTCATGCTCGCCGACAACCTCACCGTCCTGGAGAACGTCGTCCTCGGTGGCGAGAAGATCCACGGCATCGGTGCCAAGGCGAAGGCGAAGATCAAGGAGATCTCCGACCAGTACGGCCTGGGCGTGCGCCCGGACGTCCTGGTCGAGGACCTCGGCGTCGCCGACCGTCAGCGCGTCGAGATCCTCAAGGTGCTCTACCGCGGCGCCAAGATCCTGATCCTCGACGAGCCCACGGCCGTCCTCGTCCCGCAGGAGGTCGACGCGCTGTTCGACAACCTGCGCGAGCTCAAGTCCGAGGGCGTCACCGTCATCTTCATCTCGCACAAGCTGCACGAGGTGCTGGCGGTGGCCGACGCGATCAGCGTCATCCGGCGCGGCACCACGGTCGGCGACGCCGACCCCACGGCCGTCACGGCCCGCCAGCTCGCCGAGATGATGGTCGGCGCCGAGCTGCCCTCCCCGGAGAGCCGCGCATCGACCGTCACCACGGACGAGATGCTCGACGTCAAGGACCTGCGGATCGCCAAGACCGACGCCGAGGGCATCGAGCGCGTCGTCCTGGACGACATCTCGCTGCGCATCCACAAGGGCGAGATCCTGGGCATCGCGGGTGTCGAGGGCAACGGCCAGGCCGAACTGGTCGAGGCCATCATGGGCATGCTGCCCCTGGACGGCGGCACCGTCACCCTGGACGGCAAGGACCTCTCCGGCACCCTGACCCGGTCCCGCCGCGAGGCCGGCATCGGCTACATCCCCGAGGACCGCCACAAGCACGGCCTGCTGCTGGAGGCCCCGCTCTGGGAGAACCGCATCCTCGGCCACGTCACCGAGGCGCCCAACTCCACCGGCGTGCTGCTGAACCCGTCCGCCGCGCGGGTGGACACCCAGCGGATCGTCGAGGAGTTCGACGTCCGCACCCCCGGCATCGAGGTCACCGCGGCCTCGCTCTCCGGCGGCAACCAGCAGAAGCTGATCATCGGCCGCGAGATGAGCCACCAGCCCAAGCTGCTGATCGCCGCGCACCCCACCCGCGGTGTCGACGTCGGCGCGCAGGCCCAGATCTGGGAGCACATCCGGAGCGCCCAGCGGGAGGGCCTCGCCGTCCTGCTGATCTCCGCCGACCTGGACGAGCTGATCGGGCTCTCCGACACCATCCGGGTCATCTACCGCGGCCGCCTGGTCGCCGACGCCGACCCGGCGACCGTGACCGCCGAGGACCTGGGCACCGCGATGACCGGTGCCGCCAGCGGCCACATCGAGTCCGAGCCGGAGGCCGTCGCCGAGGCGCACGCCGTCGCCGCCGAGGGCACCGAGGCCGAGGGCACCGACCCGTCCGACACCGCCGACGACCCGCAGGCGGGGGAGTAACCACATGACCAGTCCCAACCCCGCCGCCAAGCGCAGCCTGGCGCAGCGGATCAGCGTCGAGCGGATCGTGCTCGCACTGGCGGCGCCGGTGCTCGCGGTCGTGCTCTCCGTCGCGATCTGCTCCGTCCTGCTGGCGACCTCGGGCAAGAACCCGTTCGACGCGTGGAACGTGATGATCACGTACGCCACCAAGTCGGACGGCCAGGTGGCCATCCTCAACCGCTCCACCACGTACTACCTGGCCGCCGCGGCCGCCGCCTTCGGGTTCCGCATGAACCTGTTCAACATCGGCGTCGAGGGCCAGTACAAGGTCGCGGCGCTGTTCGCGGCCTACATCGGCGCGCAGGTCGACCTGCCGGCCTTCATCCAGATCCCGCTGCTGCTGGTCACCGCCATGCTGGTCGGCGGCCTGTACGCGAGCATCGCCGGTCTGCTGAAGGTCTTCCGCGGCGTCAGCGAGGTCATCTCGACCATCATGCTGAACGCCATCGCGATCGCGATCGTCGGTCTGCTGCTCGTCCCGGGCATCTTCGCGCCGAAGGTCAGCGGCACCAGCAACTCGATCCAGACCGAGCCGATCTCCCGGTCGAGCCACTTCTTCGCGATCCAGACGGACGGCGGCCCGCTCTGGGGCTTCATCTTCATCGCCGTCCTGGTCGGTGTGGTCTTCCAGTTCGTGCTGACCCGCACCCGCTTCGGCTTCGACCTGCGTGCCACCGGCCGTTCGGAGTCCGCGGCGACCGCCTCCGGCGTGAACGTCAAGCGCATGATCGTCATCTCGATGGTGGTCTCCGGTGCGATCGCCGGTCTGATCGGCATGCCCGAGCTGCTGCAGAACTCCTTCTACTACGGGCAGACCTTCCAGCCCGGCCTGGGCTTCCTGGGCATCTCGATCGCCCTGCTGGGCCGCAACAGCCCGATCGGCATGGCCTTCGCGGCCCTGCTGTTCGCCTTCCTGGACGCCACCGGTGCCCAGCTGCCGCTCCAGGGCGGCTTCCCGTCCGAGATCGTCTCGGTCATGCAGGGCACCATCGTCATCTGCGTCGTCGTCGCGTACGAGCTGGTGCGCCGCTACGGCCTGACCCGCCAGCAGAAGAAGGTCGGCGAGCAGCTCGCCGCCCAGCTCGCGGCCGCTGAGAAGAAGGAGGTGTCGGCGTGAGCACGGCTACCGCTGCTCGTCCCAAGGCGCCCGGCGCGCCTGCGAAGAAGCACAAGCTGTCCTGGCCGGTCGTCCTGCTCCTGATCGCGGGCGCCCTGGTGCTGTTCTCCGCCGTGGGCATGGCCACCGGCAACCACTCGCTGACCTCCTCCGGTCAGGTCACCGCCGCGCTCAGCGCCGCCGTGCCGATCGGCATGGCCGGTCTCGGTGGTCTCTGGTCCGAGCGGGCCGGTGTGGTCAACATCGGCCTCGAAGGCATGATGGTCGCCGGTACCTTCTGCGGCGCCTGGGCCGGCTACCTGGTCAACCCGTGGGTGGGCCTGCTGGCCGGCATGGCCGGCGGCGCGCTCGGCGGTCTGCTGCACGCGGTCATCACCGTCACCTTCGGCGTCGACCACATCGTCTCCGGCGTCGGCATCAACCTGCTGATCCCCGGCATCTGCGCGTACGTCAACCGGATCTACTACAAGGACTACGTCTCGGTCGGTGCCGGCCAGAACCAGTCCCCGCCGGCGGACCCGCTGCCCTACATCACGGTTCCGGGGCTGTCCTCGGGCCTGAAGGACATCGAGGGCCACCACTGGTTCTTCGTCTCGGACGTCGCGGGCGTGCTCGCCGGCCTGGTCACCAACATCTCGGTGGTCGTGGTCCTGGCTGCCGCGCTGATCGTGGTCAGCTACTTCGTGCTCTGGCGCACGGTGTTCGGCCTGCGGCTGCGCTCCTGCGGTGAGAACCCGACGGCCTCCGAGTCGCTGGGCGTCAACGTCTACAAGTACAAGTACATCGCGGTCATCGCCTCCGGTGCCTTCGCGGGCCTCGGCGGTGCGTACCTCTCGCTGGTCGCCGCGCACTTCTACAAGGACGGCCAGACCCTCGGCCGGGGCTTCATCGGCCTCGCCGCGATGATCTTCGGCAACTGGATGCCGGGCGGCCTCGCCATGGGCGCCGGCCTGTTCGGCTTCACCGACAGTCTCCAGCTGCGCGACCCGGGGTCGGTGCACGTGCTGCTCCTGATCGTGGGCATCGCGATGGTGCTGCTCGCCCTGTGGCAGCTCTACCGGCGCAAGTACACCGCGACGGTGATCTCGCTCGTCATCGCCGGCGGCATGATCGCCTGGTACTCGCTGACCGACGAGGTGCAGCGTCCGCTGATCGTCGCCACGCCGTACGTGATCACCCTGGTGGTGCTCTCGCTGGCCTCGCAGCGTCTGCGTCCGCCGAAGGCCGACGGGCAGATCTACCGCAAGGGTCAGGGCAAGTGACCGCCCCCGTGGTCGACTGGGAGCGGCTGCGAGAGGCGGCGCGCGAGGCGATGGGCCACGCGTACGCCCCGTACAGCAAGTTCCCGGTCGGTGCGGCCGCGCTGGTGGACGACGGGCGGGTGGTCACCGGCTGCAACGTCGAGAACGCCTCGTACGGGCTCGGGCTGTGCGCCGAGTGCGGGCTGGTGTCCGCGCTGCACGCCACCGGCGGCGGGCGGCTGACCGCGTTCACCTGCGTGGACGGTGCCGGTGAGCTGCTGATGCCCTGCGGGCGCTGCCGCCAGCTGCTGTACGAGCACGGCGGGCCGGACCTGCTGGTCGAGCTGGCCTCGGGCGTCAAGCCGATGAGCGAGATACTGCCCGATGCGTTCGGGCCGGAGCGGCTCTAGCCTCTCTGTTTGTTACGCGCGTAGAGTGTCGCGAGTGGGCCGGAACCCGGTCATCTCGCGGCACTCTTCGCATTTCATGCCTTTCTGAAACCCCTCTTGGAGCACGCATGGACGCCATCTCCGTCATCAGGACCAAGCGCGACCGCGGAGAGCTGAGCGACGCTCAGATCGACTGGGTCATCGACGCCTACACCCGCGGCGAGGTCGCCGACGAGCAGATGTCCGCCCTGGCCATGGCGATCCTGCTGAACGGCATGCAGCCGCGCGAGATCAGCCGCTGGACCGACGCCATGATCCGCTCCGGCGTCCGGATGGACTTCTCCTCGCTGCCGCTGCCCACCAGCGACAAGCACTCCACCGGCGGCGTCGGCGACAAGATCACCCTCCCGCTCGCCCCGCTGGTCGCCGCCTGCGGCGCCGCCGTCCCGCAGCTCTCGGGCCGCGGCCTCGGCCACACCGGCGGCACCCTGGACAAGCTGGAGTCCATCCCCGGCTGGCGCGCCCTGCTGTCCAACGACGAGATGATGGACGTGCTGCGCGACGCGGGCGCGGTCATCTGCGCGGCCGGCGACGGCCTCGCCCCGGCCGACAAGAAGCTGTACGCGCTGCGCGACGTCACCGGCACCGTCGAGGCGATCCCGCTGATCGCCTCCTCGATCATGTCCAAGAAGATCGCCGAGGGCACCGGCGCGCTCGTCCTGGACGTCAAGGTCGGCTCCGGCGCGTTCATGAAGAACATCGACGACGCCCGCGAACTCGCCCGCACCATGGTCGGCCTGGGCACCACCGCCGGGGTCAACACCGTCGCGCTGCTCACCGACATGTCCACCCCGCTCGGCCTCACCGCCGGAAACGCGCTGGAGGTCCGCGAGTCGGTCGAGGTGCTGGCCGGCGGCGGCCCGGCCGACGTCGTGGAGCTGACCCTCGCGCTCGCCCGCGAGATGCTCGCCGCGGCCGGCGTGCACGGCAAGGACCCGGCGGACGCGCTGCGCGACGGCTCCGCGATGGACCACTGGCGCCGCATGATCGCCGCCCAGGGCGGCGACGTGGACGCCCCGCTCCCGGTCGCCCGCGAACAGCACGTCATCCCCGCACCGGCCTCCGGCGTGCTCACCGAGCTCGACGCGTACGCCGTCGGCGTCTGCGCCTGGCGCCTGGGCGCGGGCCGCGCCCGCAAGGAGGACCCGGTGCAGGCCGGCGCCGGCGTCGAGATGCACGCCAAGCCGGGTGACACCGTCGTGGCCGGCCAGCCCCTGCTGACCCTCCACACCGACACCCCGGAGCGCTACGACTACGCCATCGAGGCCCTGGCCGGCGGCATCACCGTCGCCCCCGAGGGCACGGCGTTCACCCCGAACCCGATCGTGCTCGACCGCATCGCCTGAGGGATTTGAGGTCTGCTCACGTACGCCGGGTCAGGCGTACGTGAGCAGACCACTGGTGTCGAGAGTCCAGGGGCCGACGGTGATCTTGTCGCCGAAAACGAACTTCTCGCGGGACTCGTAGCCCAGCTCGGAATGCACGGTGCCGGTGCCGGTGCGGGGATCGACGATCAGGTAGAACGGGATACCCATGGCCGAGTAGTCGCGGACCTTGTTGTGGTAGTCGTTCTCGGGATTGGAGGCGGACACGATTTCCACCACGAGCACTACCTCGTGCGGGAGAACCGCTCGCTGCTCGCCCTCCAAGGTTGCCTCGGGGAAGACCATCAGATCCGGGTTGCGCAGTTGACCGAGTCCGGCGTCCTGCAAGTCCGCACCGTGGTAAGCGATGTGGCCTGGGTGAGTGGAGGGCAGCTGGGCGTTGAGCTGTCGGGCGATGCGCAGCACGGCGAGCTCGTGGCGCTTCACTGGCGACATCATCATGACAATCTGACCGTCGGCGATCTCAATCTTCCCTATCCCTGACACCTTCGGCAGCTGATCCGCGATCTCAAGCAGCCTGGTGTACACAGCAGGATCGATGCTCATATCCGGAGTCTATCGACGGCGGCCGTCAAGCGTCTGCGACCGCTCGCCTTGTGGTACGGGCCTTGTGGGTGGCGTAGAGGGTGACGGCGGCGGCGAGGGTCATGGCGGTGAGGCCGACGGTGGCGGCGCCGGGCCAGCCGGTGGCGTGGTAGGCGTCGGCGCCGAGGGTGCCGCCGAGGCTGTTGCCGAGGTAGTAGGCGATCAGGTAGAGCGCGGAGGCCTGGGCGCGGCCCTCGGTGGCGGTGCGGCCGACCGCTGAGGACGCCGTGGCGTGGCCGGCGAAGAAGCCCGCGGTGATCAGGACCAGTCCGAGCAGCGCGCAGAGCAGGGAGTCGGCGAGCGAGAGCAGCAGGCCGGCCGAGGTGACGCCGACGGAGACGTAGAGGGCGCCGCGGCGGCCCAGTCGGCCGGAGAGGCGGCCGGCCGCGGCGGAGGTGCCGGTGCCGACCAGGTAGACCACGAAGATCGAGGCGGCGATCGACTCCGGCAGGTGGAACGGCGCGGAGATCAGCCGGTAGCCGACGGTGTTGTAGACCGCGCCGAACACGGCCATGAACAGCATCCCGAGCGCGTACAGCCGGACCAGCAGCGGGTTGCGCAGGTGTCGTCCGACGGTGCGGGCGAGCGCGCGGGCGTCCACCGGGGCGGGGGTGAAGTGCCGGGCGGCGGGGATCAGCAGCCGGAACACGAGCGTGGCGAGCAGGGCGAGGGCGGCGGAGGCGGCGAGGCCCCAGCGCCAGCCGAGGGCGGCGGCGGTCCAGCCGGAGAGCAGCCGGCCGCCCATGCCGCCGATGCTGTTGCCGGCCACGTACAGGCCCATCGCGGAGGCCAGGGCGCTGGGGTGGACCTCCTCGGCGAGGTAGGCCATGGCGGTGGCCGGGAGCCCGGCGAGGGCGGCGCCCTGGAGGACCCGCAGGACGACGAGGGTGGTCAGGTCCGGTGCGAAGGGCAAGGCCAGGGCGAGGACGGAGGCGGCGAGGGTGGAGGCCGTCATCACGGCGGTGCGGCCGTACCTGTCGGAGAGCGCGCTCGCCGGGAGCAGTCCGAGGGCGAGGCCGAGGGTGGCGGCGGACGCCGTCCAGCTGGCCTGGCCGGGGGTGAGGTCGAGGTCGGCCGAGAGGACCGGCAGCAGGCCCTGGGTGGAGTAGAGCAGGACGAAGGTCGCGACCCCGGCGGCGAACAGGGCGAGGTTGGCGCGGCGGAAGGCGGGCCGTCCGGGGCGGAGGCGGTCGTCCGGGGCGGTGGCGGTGGCGGTGGCGGGGGCATCCGGGGCGGGCGCGGATGCCCTGGTACTTGAGGGCTGCATGCCGTTGACCGTAGGCCTGGTGTCGTTGATGCGTCCAATGCATGAAGCAGGCATGATCGATGCACTGGCGTATGAGTCGAGGTGTCGAGGTGGTGGCGGGATGGCCGGGCCGGAGCCGGTGGACGGCGGGGAGCAGCGGTACCGGGCGGCCGAGTTGGGGCCGGACGAGCCGGCCGTCCTGCTGGCGCCCCGGCTGGCGCAGTTCGCGGCGGTGGCCCGGCTGGAGCACGTGACGCAGGCGGCCGCGGTGCTCGGGGTGCCGCAGCCGACGCTGTCGCGCGCGGTGGTGCGCCTGGAGGAGGAGCTGGGGGTGGAGCTGCTGGCCCGTCAGGGCCGTACGGTCCGGCTGACCAGGGCGGGCCGGCTGCTGCTGGCCTCGGTGGAGCGGGCGCTGGCCGAGGTCGAGCGGGGCGCGCAGGCGGCCAGGGCGGAGGCGGACCCGGAGGCGGGGCTGGTCGCCTTCGGCTTCCTGCACACGATGGGGCCGGACGCGGTGCCGGCGCTGCTGCGCGGCTTCCGGGCGGCGCACCCCCGGGTGCGGTTCCAGCTGGTGCAGGACTACGGCGCGGCGATGCTGGAGCGGCTGCGGGCCGGCGAGCTGGACCTCTGCCTGGTGGCGCCGCTGCCGGAGGATCCGGCGTTCACCGCCCGCCCGTTGGACGAGCAGCGCCTGCACCTGGTCGTCCCGGCGGACCACCGGCTGGCCGGGCGCCGGCGGATCCGGCTGGCGGAGGTGGCCGAGGAGCCGTTCGTCGGGCTGGAGCAGGGGTACGGGCTGCGCGCGATCACGGACGGCTTCTGCGCGGAGGCCGGGTTCGTCCCCCGGCTGGCGTTCGAGGGGGAGGAGGCCGAGACGCTGCGCGGGCTGGTGGCGGCCGGGCTGGGGGTGGCGCTGCTGCCGCCGGCCCTGGTGCCGCGGCCCGGGGTGGTGGAGCTGGAGGTGACGGCGCCGCGCACCCGGCGGGCGGTCGGACTGGCCTGGGCGGCGGGGCGGCCGCTGACGCCGCCGGCGAAGGCGTTCCGGGACTTCGTGCTGTCCCGGCGCGGACGGCTGCTCCAGCACGACTGAAACGGCCGTCGCGGTATTCCGGAACGGCCAGGGCGGTTTGGCGGATCCTATGGACCGGTCGGTGGAATTCCGGGCGGAGTTTGGACCATTCGGTGGTGTTCGCAGTGGTGGGTCTACGCGCGTAGGGGCTATATTTCCGCAATGGAGAAGCAGATCCCCGTCACCACCGCGGGCACCGGCCCGCGCATCCCCGCCGCCGACCAGATCCGCCGCGCGCCCAAGGTCCTGCTGCACGACCACCTGGACGGCGGGCTGCGTCCGGAGACCGTCGTCGAGCTGGCCGCCGCCGTCGGCTACGAGGGACTCCCCACCACCGACGTCAAGGAACTCGGCGAGTGGTTCCGCGAGGCCGCCGACTCCGGCTCTCTGGTCCGCTACCTGGAGACCTTCGCGCACACCTGCGCCGTGATGCAGACCCGCGAGGCCCTGATCAAGGTCGCCGCCGACTGCGCCGAGGACCTGGCCGCCGACGGCGTCGTGTACGCCGAGGTCCGGTACGCGCCCGAGCAGCACCTGGAGGGCGGCCTGACCCTCGACGAGGTCGTCGAGGCCGTCCAGGAGGGCTTCCGCCTGGGCGAGGCCAACGCCCGCGCGGCCGGCCACCGGATCCGCATCGGCACCCTGATCACCGCGATGCGGCACGCCGCCCGCTCGCAGGAGATCGCCGAACTGGCCAACCGCCACCGGGACTCGGGCGTCGTCGGCTTCGACATCGCCGGTGCCGAGGCCGGCTACCCCCCCACCCGCCACCAGGCCGCCTTCGACTACCTCAAGGGCGAGAACAACCACTTCACCATCCACGCGGGCGAGGCCTTCGGCCTGCCGTCGATCTGGGAGGCCCTGCAGTGCTGCGGCGCCGACCGGCTCGGCCACGGCGTGCGGATCGTCGACGACATCACGGTGAACGAGGACGGCAGCGTCGAGCTCGGCCGGCTGGCCGCGTACGTGCGCGACAAGCGCATCCCGCTGGAGATGTGCCCCACCTCCAACCTCCAGACCGCGGCGGCCACCTCGTACGCCGAGCACCCGATCGGGCTGCTCAGCCGGCTGAAGTTCCGGGTCACGGTGAACACCGACAACCGGCTCATGAGCGGCACCAGCATGAGCCAGGAGTTCGGGCACCTGGTCGAGGCCTTCGGCTACACCCTGGGCGACATGGAGTGGTTCACCGTGAACGCCATGAAGTCCGCGTTCCTGCCCTTCGACGAGCGACTGGCGATGATCAACGACGTGATCAAGCCGGGCTACGCCGAGCTGAAGGCCGAGTGGCTGTTCAGCGCGGGCACCGGCGGCAACTGAGCCGTAGCGCTGACGCGCTCCTTTCGGTCGGATGAACGGCCTTCTTCCGCAAGGAAGTTGGCGTTCATCCGACTACTCACTCGGGTGAGTGAACGCTCCTTGGTTCTCGCGCGACCGGCTCACTACGGTGTGCCAGTCATTGCCGACCAGGCACGGTGGCGGCCTCCCGTCCGCCGGAAGCCGTACGCGTCGTCGGCCTCCGACGAGGACCCAAGGGGACGAACCATGAAGCAGGCTCTCAAGGCCGCCGGCACCGCGGCGCTCGGCATCGCCATCGCGGCGGTCGGCGCCGGCACCGCCTCCGCCGACGCCGCCCCGGCGCCCGGCGGCCTCGGGCTGCCCACCGGCGCGGTGACGAACCCCGCGGTGACCGGGGCGGTCACCGACACCGCCGCCAAGCTGCCCGGCGGCGACAAGGTCACCGGCACGCTGGGCACCCTCGCCCCGAGCGTCGGCCACGCAGCCCCGGCCGCCGAGGCCCCGCTCGCCGGCGTCACCCAGCAGCGCGCCGCCGTGCCCTCCGTCCCGGGTCTCGACAAGACCCCCCTCGGCGGGCTGACCGGCGCCCTTCCGGGCCTGCCGGGCCTGGGCGGCTGATCCGCAGCCGCCGACACACGGACGGGCCGCCCGCCCCGGAGCACCGGGGCGGGCGGCCCGTCCGCGTTTCCGCCGTGACGGCTCACAGCTCGCGGCCGACGGCTCACGGCTCCTGGGGGAGGAGCAGCCAGAGGGCGAGGTAGAGCAGGAACTGCGGGCCGGGCAGCAGGCAGGACAGCAGGAAGATCAGCCGGACGGTCCCCGGGGTCAGCCCGAAGCGGGCGGCGATCCCGGCGCAGACGCCGGCGATGACGCGGTTGTGGCGGGGACGGGCAAGGCGCGCGCTCATGGTGTACTCCTGATCTGGTCCGCACGGTGCGACCCGGTCCGGCCGGTCCGGCGGGCGTACTTCCATGCTCCGCCGTCGCCGGCGCGAAAGCCTCAGCCCGGCAGGTGATTCCGCACCCCGAACGTTCACCGGGGAGGCGTAGCCGGACGTCGGGGTCGTCCTCAGGGTGACCCTGAGGAGCACCACCCTCCGGCCCGGGCCGAATGCCCCGTGACCTCCCGCCGCGGGCGCGTGGAATGGGCTCGATATGATGCCGCAGTCGCTGTTGGCCGGGGGGCGGAACATCGGCGCGCCATCGCCAGGAAATGGCCTCTCACGCAAGCGATTTCACGTTCTGTTGGGCTCTGTCCGAATTCTCTCGTGAGGTTGACATTGCGCATTCCACAGCGCAGCTTCCTGGCCGCGACCGCCGCCGTCACCCTGGCCTCCGGCCTGGCCGTCGTCGAGGCTCCGGCCGTCCTCGCCGCCCCGGGGGCCGTCGCGGCCACCCAGGGCGCCCAGGCCCAGCCCTCGCCGGTCACCGTCGCCCTCGGCGGCCTGCCCGGCACCGTCGAGGCGGGCGGCGCGCCGGTGGAGTTCACCGTGACGCTCAGGAACACCGCCGACCACCAGATGGACGTGCCCGCGTCCTCCGTCGTCATCGGGGACACCGGTACCGCCACCAAGCCGAGCCAGTTCACGCTGCAGTACCGGTCGCCCGGCGGCACGCAGTGGCAGGACGCCAAGGTGCGGGCCACGAACAGCGGCGGCCTCTGGGACCTCGACCAGCCCGCGCAGCTGCACCTGGCGCCCGGTACCGAGGCCGTCTACCGGCTGCGGCTCACCGTCGCCGCCGACACCCCGGCGGGCCGGGTGACGCCCGGGTTCAGCGCCGTCGTCTCGGACCCCGCCCTGCCGCCGGAGCAGCGGGTCTCCTCCGCGATCGGCTTCTCGGACCTGGTCATCGCCCCGGCGGTCACGCCGACGACCGCGGCGCCCAGGCCCGCCGCCACGGCGGACGTCAGGCTCGACGGCGTGCCCGCCGCCTTCACGGCGGGTGGCGAGGCGAAGGCGTTCAGGCTGGTCTTCGCCAACACCAGCGGCAAGGACCTCCGCATCCTGCCCGCGATCGTCTTCCGGGGGGCGACCGAACTCCCCTCCGAGACCGTCGTGTTCGAGTTCAGGACGGCCGACGGGGCCTGGCTGGAGGGGACCCCGGCAGGCAGCTCGGAGCACCCCGGCTGGCTCTACCTGGGGCTGCGCACCGGTGACAAGAGCGCCGACGTGATGGCGCTGGCGAAGGGCGAGACCCGGACGATCGACGTCCGGCTGTCCTTCACCAGGGACACCCCGGCCATGGCCCAGTCCCTGGCGGCCCTCGCGGGCAGCCTGCCCGGCGACGGCGAGAGCGGGAGCGAGGCGTCCAGCCCGAAGGCCGACTTCACGATCGTGGCCGCGGCGGGCTCCACCGCGACGCCGGTGCCCACCGTGTCGGCCACCCCGACGCCGACCGCACCGGCGCCGTCCGCCGTCGCGGTCGTCCCGGTCGTCCGGACCACCAGCGCGGCGCCGAGCCCGGCGGCCGGCCTCCCGCAGGTGGTCACCACCGCGGCGCCGACCCCGGAGACCCGGCTGGCCTCCACCGGCGGCGGCCCCAGCTCCGCGCCGATGGCGATCACCGGTGCGGTCGCGATAGCCCTCGGCGTGGGCACCCTGGTCGTGGCGCGCCGCCGCAGGAACGGGTAGGGCCGCCCACGGGCGGCGCCGGGGAGCGACCCCGCAGACGCCGGAAGGCCCGTCCGTCACCCGCTGCAGAGCGGTGACGGACGGGCCTTCCGGCGTTCGTGCGACGGGTGCGTCCGGATCAGCCGGCCGGGTGCGGCGGCTGGGCCGGCGGCGCGGGCTGCGCGTACGGGTTGTCCGCCACCGGCTGCGGCGGGACGCCCGGCGGGTACGGCGTGGCGGCCTGCGGCGCGCCCGGCTGCGGGGCGTTGGGGTTGAACGGGGCCTGCGGCGCGTTGGGGTTGAACGGCGCCTGCGGCGCGTTCGGGTTGTACGGCGCCTGCGGGGCGTTCGGGTTGAACGCGGCGGCCTGCGGGGCCGGCTGGTTCTTGGCGTTGCTGCGCTCGACGATCGCCTTCACGGAACCGGCGATCAGCGCGACCGGCAGGATGAACACCTTGAAGAAGATGTAGTACGTGCCGCCCTCGAAGACGAACGCGAGGTAGTAGGCGTACCCCAGGAAACCGAGGGCGACCACGACGTTGAGGATCCGCAGGCCGACCTTCAGCCCGCCGGCGAAGGCCCCGAGGAGCAGCATGAGGACGCCGCTGAGCGCCAGCAGGACGACGTACCAGGAGAACAGCGGTTCGGCGCTGAAGTCGAGATTGTTCAAGGGGGTTTCCTGTGGGAGGGAAGAAACAACGGCGGAACCGTTTGGGGACGAGAGCGCACAGTACTGGAGGCGGCTGACATTCGTCGCGGCCTTTACGTCACGGTGTCGTTGCGCTCTGCCGGAGCGGCAATTGACGAGGTGGGAAATGACTGAGTATGAGGTGCTGCGGGGTCTTTTGCGGACCTGACGGCCGGTACGGGAACGAGCTCGGTGTGGTGCGGGACGGCGCCGCCGTCCCGGAGCGCGCCGACCGGCAGCGGATCGCGCACGGGGCCTTCCCCGGGCGCGGCGACGGGATCGACGAGGACGAGGCGACCGGGGCGGCCGCCCTGCTGCTGACCGCCCGGCTCGGCCGGGCGCTGACCGTGACCCAGGGCCGGGGCTCGCAGCTGCCGACCGGGTTGCGCCCGGGCGGACTGGTCGAGGTGGGCGGTCGGGTGGCGCCGGTTCAGCGGACGGGCGGCGTCGGCTCCGCGTAGGCCCGCGGACGGGCGACGGACGGCCGGGGGGCGGGCGCGACGGCGGCCACCCGGCCGCGCGCGGTCACCGGCGGGACGGCCAGGACGGACACCCGGGGCGCCCGCGGCCGACGCTCCCGCAGCAGGTGCCGCAGGCCGGGGACCAGCGCGACGTGCGTGGTGGCCACACCGATCACGGCGAACAGGATGTGGTCCACGTTGAGGACGTGCCCCGGCGTCCAGGAGGACAGGAACTCCAGCCCGGTCGCCAGCAGCGCGGAGACGCCGGTGGTGCGCAGGAAGGACGGCAGCCAGGGGGCCCGCAGGCGTCCGCCGGCCAGCGGCAGCAGGACGCCGAGCGGGGCCAGCAGCAGCAGCTCGCCGACCACCTGCCAGCCGGTGGAGGAGCGCAGCGAGGCCAGCGGCGTCAGGTTGGCGTCGTACACCCACGCCACCGGAAGCGGTCTCAGCACCACCCAGAGCACCAGCGCCAGGTACAGGGCCAGGCCCGTCAGTCCGGCCGGCCGGAGGGAACGGTGGACGGCCGCCGCCGGGCTGCTCTCGGTCCCCGCGCCGGAACGCTCCTCGCGTGTCCTGGTGCCATGTCGCTGCACGGGAGGAAGGACGTGAGCCGGTGGCGCGGCGGTTCCACGTCGGGCGTGAACATTCCCGAACGCGCCCCCGGCGCCCTCCGCTACTTGCAGGGCGAGGCCGTCGGCACCGCGCTGAACGCGTTGTCCGGCGGCGGGCTGCCGGGCACCACCGGCGTGGGCGACGGGCTCGGGCTCGCGGCGCCCTTGGCGCCGCGAGCGGCGGTCACGGCCGGTGCGGGGCCGGTCGGGGTGGCCAGCGCGGTGGGTATGTGCGGGGTGGTCGGGCACGCCGTCCGGCTGGCCGGGGCGCCGGCGTCGACCGGTACGGCGGTCGGCCGGATGCCGCAGCCGGAGGCCAGCGCGAGCAGGAGCAGCGCGCCGGCGGTGCGGCGCAGGGCGGTGCGGGTGGGGGCGGTCACGTGGCGTCCTTGTCCTCGACGGCGTCGCGCGCAGGGCCGTTCTCGGCCCCGCCCGCGGACGGCGGAGGCGGTGGCGTCAGCGGCAGTGTCAGGGTGAACACCGCGCCGACCTCCCCGTTCGCCGCCGTGATCGTCCCCCCGTGTATCTGCGCGTTGGCCATCGCGATCGACAGCCCCAGGCCGCTGCCCTCCGAGCGGGCCCGCCCCCGGTCCGCCTTGTAGAAGCGGTCGAAGACGTGCGGCAGCACGTCCTCCGGGATGCCCGGGCCGCTGTCGCTGACCTCGACCACCACCGAGTCCTCGGACTGCCGGACCCTGACCCGCACCGGCGAGCCGCCGTGCTTGAGCGCGTTGCCGATCAGGTTGGCGAAGACCACGTCGAGCCGGCGCGGGTCGACCACGGCCAGGATGCCGCGCGGGGCGTCCACCTCGACCGCGTCGTACCAGGCACGCCCGTCGATGCAGGACATGATCAGGTCGGAGATGTCCATCTCGTCGGCGACCAGCTTGGCGGTGCCGGCGTCGAAGCGGGTCACCTCCATCAGGTTCTCCACCAGGTCGGACAGTCGCCGGGTCTCGCTGACCACCAGCCGGACGGCCGGCTCGATCATCGGGTCCAGCGACTCGGCCTCGTCCTCCAGGATGTCGGTGACGGCGGTCATCGCGGTCAGCGGGGTGCGCAGCTCGTGCGACATGTCGGCGACGAACCGCCGGCTCTGTGCCTCGCGCGCGCTCAGCTCCTCGACCTGCTCGTGGAGCTGCTCCGCGGTCCGGTTGAAGGTCCGCGCCAGATCGGCGAGTTCGTCCGCGCCGTCGACTTCGAGCCGGGTGTCCAGGTGCCCCTCGCCGAGCCGCCGGGCCGCGTCGCCGAGCCGCTTGACCGGCCGCAGCACGGTGGCCGAGGCGGCCTGGGCGAGCAGCGCCGAGCCGATCAGCGCGAGCAGGGTGGCGATCGCCAGCGACCAGCCCAGCGTGTTCAGGTCGGCCCGCTCGTTCTCCAGCGACTTGAACATGTACGCCGTCGGGCCGTTCGGCACCACCTTGGTGCCGCCGATCACGAACGGCCGGCCCTCCAGGTTCTGCCGCTGCCAGTACAGGTGGTACGGGTACGGGTTGCTCTCGGTGACCTCGCGCGGCTTGGCGACCGTGGACTGCAGCGCGGTCGGCACGTCGGCCAGCGTGAAGCGCGTCGGGTCGGAGGAGGCCGCGGGGCACTCCGGGTGCGCCGGGTCGACCACCACCACGTCGTAACTGAGCCCGGAGCTGGCCACGTTGGAGGCCAGCGTGGCCAGCTCCGGGCAGGCCGCGTTCAGCGGCAGCTCGGAGACGTTGCGGCTGAGCGAGACCCGGAAGTCGTTCAGCGCGGTGTCCTGGGCACGCTTGAGCACCGCGTCGCGGTTCAGCCAGTACGCGATGCCGGAGGCCGAAACGGCGGCGAGCAGCGCGACCGCCGCGAACACCGCGATCAGCCGTACGCGCAGGGAGCGCAGCCGTCGCCACCGGCCCGCCGGGAAACGCCGGGCAGTCGTCTGATGGTCAGTCACAAGAGCCTGTCGTGGTACGGGAGGTCAGCGGTCGGAGGGCAGGGGAAGGGGAGGGCTCAGGCCGGCGGGTCCAGCCGGTAGCCCACCCCGCGCACGGTGCGGATCAGCGTCGGCGCGGACGGCACGTCCTCGACCTTGGCCCGCAGCCGCTGCACGCAGGCGTCCACCAGGCGCGAGTCGCCGAGGTAGTCGTGCTCCCAGACCAGCCGCAGCAGCTGCTGGCGGGAGAGCGCCTGCCCGGGGCGGCGGCTGAGCTCCAGCAGCAGCCGCAGCTCGGTCGGGGTGAGCTGGAGGTCCTGTCCGTCCTTGGTGACGGTCATCGCCGCGCGGTCGATCACCACGCTGCCGTACGCGGAGGAGTCCGAACTCTCCCGCTCGCCGCGCCGCAGCACCGCCCGGATCCGGGCGTCCAGCACGCGTGGCTGCACCGGTTTGACCACGTAGTCGTCCGCGCCGGACTCCAGGCCCACCACCACGTCGATGTCGTCCGAGCGTGCGGTCAGCAGGATGATCGGCAGCTGGTCGGTGCGCCGGATCCGGCGGCACACCTCGAAGCCGTCGATCCCGGGCAACATGACGTCCAGCACGATCAGGTCGGGCCGCTGCTCCTTGAAGAGCCTCAGACCGTCCTCACCGGAGGCGGCGGTGGCCACGCGGTGGCCCTGGCGGGTGAGGGCGAGTTCGAGGCCGGTCCGGATGGCGTCGTCGTCCTCGATGAGTAGGAGGAAAGGCACGGCCCCATTTTGGCCCACCCGCAGCCCCGAATCACCCCCCGGACCGCTCACGGACCGTACGGGAACCGGAAGGACCGCCACCGGCGTCCGGTACGGAGGGAGGCGGACCGGGACGAAAGACCCCCGCCTGTGACACCCCTGTGACAGTCGGCGGACAGCGCCATCACAACCGGCGGGCAGGATTTTCCATGTCGCCGCAGGACAGCGGGCCGGAAGGCCGGCTGGAGGGCGGCTACCGGAACCGCTCGTACCGATCCAAGGGGGCGCACGATGACCGCCATGCTTCAGACCCGGACCAACCCGGCTGTCCGCACCGCGCGTTCGTCAGCGACCACCCACCGGACCCGGTACGAGGTCAGGACCGACGAGAACTCCGGTGCCGTGACCGTACGGGGGTGCGCGCACAGCACCGGTGGAAACCCTGTCGCCCGCCGGGTGAGCGGCGGAGGCAGGACGGGGGAGCTGTACGGGATCGGCCGACTGGGGAGTTCGGTCGACTCCGGCACCACCCTGACGCTGCGGGGGATCCTCCCCGTCCGCGTCGAGGGCACGGAGGCCCCCGGGGGGAACCGGGGGGCCGGGGGGAACGGTCTGCGGACGGTCGGCTCGGGGGAGTCGGCGGGTCGCGAGGCCGCCGGTGCGACGCTGCTGCGGTTGAACCCCGCCGCGGCCCGCACCACCGAGGCCGGACAGGGAGGCGCGCAGGGGGAGCACTCGGCCGCCGCGGAGGACCACATCACGGAGTTCACCGCGTACGTGCGCGAGCGCCGCGCCTCCCTGTACGCCACGGCGTACCACCTCACCGGTGACCGCTACGAGGCCGAGGACCTGCTGCAGAGCGCGCTCTTCAGCACCTACCGGGCCTGGGGCCGGATCACCGACAAGGCCGCGGTCGGGGGTTACCTCCGCCGCACCATGACCAACCTGCACATCTCCGCCTGGCGGCGCCGCAAGGTCAACGAGTACCCGACCGAGGAGCTGCCGGAGACGGCCGGCGACACCGACGCGATGGGCGGCACCGAGCTGCGCACCGTGCTCTGGCAGGCGCTGGCGAA
Organism: Kitasatospora sp. NPDC085464; assembly: GCF_044541955.1. Taxonomy (NCBI): domain Bacteria; kingdom Bacillati; phylum Actinomycetota; class Actinomycetes; order Kitasatosporales; family Streptomycetaceae; genus Kitasatospora; species Kitasatospora sp. NPDC085464. The sequence goes on along the minus strand of NZ_JBITTM010000037.1, from coordinate 61,365 downwards.
GCTGCCGGAGAACCAGCGCACCATGCTGGTGCTGCGGTACTACGAGGGCAAGACGGACCCGGAGATCGCCGACGTGCTGGGGATCAGCGTCGGCACCGTCAAGAGCAGCATCTGGCGCGCCCTGCGCCGGCTGCGCGACGACGAGCACCTGAACAAGTCGGGCGACACCGTCCGGGCGTTCGGCGAGCTGGTCGCGTAACGAGGACTCCCGTCGGGGGACGGGAATCGGACGGTCACGGTCCGGGGACAGCGGCTCGGGGGAGCATGTCCGTGGGGGAGCCGAGGACCGTTCGGAAAGGCGACGGGCCCGGTGCGGGGGAGACGCACCGGGCCCGTCGTCGTGCTGTCCGTGCCGCCGCGGCGGCGGCTGCGGTCCGGCTCAGGCGGCGGAGAGCTCGGCCGGCCGGGCCGCGGTGCGGATCCGCCGCTCGGCCTCCGGTCCGGCGCAGGCGTACGAGCCGAGGGCGACCTGCCGCCCGACGATGGACCGCTCGGCCCGCATCAGCCGGAAGCCGCGGCGCAGCAGCACCGGCAGCGACTTGCGGCCCTCCCGGACGTCCCGGCGCAGCCGGCGCCAGGCCGTGGTGAGCGCGCCGTTGCGCAGGCACAGGGCGTCGCCGAGCAGGCCCTCCTCGGCGCACTCGGTGGTGATCTCGGCGGCGAAGATGCCCTCCGCGATGAACGCGCCGGCGCCGTCCAGGTCCAGGGTGCGGGTGCCGACCCGGCCGTTGTCCGGGATCGAGTACACCGGGACGTCCGTGCGGCCGCGCTCGTACAGGGCGCGGATGGCGGCGACGGCCTGGCCGCGGTGCCAGGCCAGCGGGGAGTCCCAGTCGACGGCGCCGTCCGGCAGCCGCGGCAGCGTGGGGTCGTCCCCGTCCTTGTAGAAGTCGTCGAGCTGGAGCACGGGCAGTCCGCTGCGCTCGGCGAGCGAGGACTTCCCCGACCCGGAGGGTCCGGAGAGCAGGATCACCCGGGCATGCGCGGCCGGTGCGGGGTTCATGGGGGAGTCACTCACGGGACACCAGTCTGACGCATCCCGGCCCGTTGCCGAAACCGGTCGGTTCAGACCTTCTGCTGCGACTTCGGGCCGGCGAGGGCGACGTGGACCACCGGCAGGTAGCGGCTGTCGACCTGGAGGTGGACCGGGTCCTCGGCGCAGGGCGGCAGATAGGCGGTGGCGGCCCAGTCCTGGCTGTGCCAGGTGTCGGGCTCGGGCTCGTGGAAGGTTCCCCCGGTGGGCAGTTCGAGCCGGTCGGCGCCGCGCGGGACGAATGCCGCGGTGTCGGCCCCGGGCGTGAGGTGCAGGGTGCCGTCGACGTACTCGGTCCGTCGGCCGGTCCGCGCCGAGCAGGGCAGCCGGACCGGCCGCCCTGCGGCCAGCCGGCGCGTGGTGCGGGCCACGTGGTACCTGCGGTACAGGCCGTCCGCGAACAGTGCCGTCAGCTCGCCGATGAACTCGCCCATGCGCCCCCCTCGATCGCCCCGTCACGGCGATCCTCGCCGGACCGGACGGGTGCGCGGGAGCGCCGAAAGTCGGCGGCGCGGGTGACGAAAGTCGACGGAACGGCGGCGGAGGGGTGCCGGAACACCGACGGACCCGCGCCAGGGGGGGAGAGGCGCGGGTCCGTCCAATGACCGTCCGGGCCCTGGGGGGGAGAGGGCACTGGGGACGGCCAGTCTGTGGAGTTGTCGCCCCGAGGGGCGGGGTGGGTCAGATACCCATCGGGTGCCAGACCGTCTTCGTCTCCAGGAAGGAGAGTAGCCGCTCCGTACCGGGCGCATTGGTCCAGTCCTGGGCGAACGGGTCCAGCTCCGGACGGACCACCCGCTTCAGGGTATCCGCGGCGGACGCTTCCAGCGCCTGCGCCGCGCCGGGGCCGTCGGAGGCGATGGCTCCGGTGAGGTCCAGCGCGTTGACGTCCTGGTGCGAGGCCAGGGTCGGGGCGATGTCGGCGGTCCGGCCCGAGATGATGTTGACCACGCCGCCCGGGACGTCCGAGGTGGCGAGCACCTCGCCCAGCGACAGCGCGGGCAGCGGGGCGTCCGCGGCGGCCGCGACCACGACCGTGTTGCCGGTGGCGATCGCCGGGGCGATCACCGAGACCAGGCCGAGCAGCGAGTGCCCGTAGCCGGCCTGCGGCGCGACGATCCCGACCACGCCGGTCGGCTCCGGGGTCGACAGGTTGAAGTACGGACCGGCGACCGGGTTGGCGCCGCCCGAGATCTGGGCGACCTTGTCGGTCCAGCCCGCGTACCAGACCCAGCGGTCGATCGCGGCGTCCACCAGCGCGGCGGCCTTCTTCGGGCCGATGCCCTCGGAGAGGGCGACCTCGGCGGCGAACTGCTCGCGGCGGCCCTGCAGCATCTCGGCCACCCGGTACAGCACCTGGCCGCGGTTGTACGCGGTGGTGCCGGCCCAGCCCTTGACCGCGGCGCGGGCGGCCAGGACGGCGTCCCGGGTGTCCTTGCGGGTGCCCAGCGGGGCGTTGGCGAGCCAGTCGCCCTTCGAGTCCGTCACCTCGTACACCCGCCCGCTCTCGGACCGCGGGAACTTCCCGCCGACGTACAGCTTGTAGGTCTTGAGGACGTCAAGACGCGCGAAGGTCGTGTCAGACATCTCAGGCCTCGACATTCAGGTAGGGCTCCAGACCGTGGCGGCCACCCTCGCGGCCGTAGCCCGACTCCTTGTAGCCGCCGAACGGCGAGGTCGGGTCGAACTTGTTGAAGGTGTTGGCCCAGACCACGCCGGCCTTGAGCCGGTTCGCCGTCCAGAGGATGCGCGAGCCCTTCTCCGTCCAGATGCCGGCGGAGAGGCCGAACGGGGTGTTGTTGGCCTTCGCGACCGCCTCGTCGGGGGTGCGGAAGGACAGCACCGACAGGACCGGGCCGAAGATCTCCTCCTGGGCGATCCGGTGGGCCTGGCTGACGCCGGTGAAGATGGTCGGCTTGAACCAGAAGCCGGTGCCCGGGAGTTCGCACTCGGGGGACCAGCGGTCCGCGCCCTCGGCCTCGCCGGCGTCGGTCAGCTCGGTGATCCGGGCCAGCTGCGCGGCCGAGTTGATGGCGCCGATGTCGGTGTTCTTGTCCAGCGGGTCGCCGACCCGCAGGGTGGACATCCGGCGCTTCAGGGCGTCCAGCAGCTCGTCCTGGATCGACTCCTGGACCAGCAGGCGCGAGCCCGCGCAGCAGACGTGGCCCTGGTTGAAGAAGATGCCGTTGACGATGCCCTCGACCGCCTGGTCGATCGGCGCGTCGTCGAAGACGATGTTGGCGGCCTTGCCGCCCAGCTCCAGCGACAGCTTCTTGCGGCTGCCGGCCAGCTGCTTGGCGATCGCCCGGCCGACCGGGGTGGAGCCGGTGAAGGCGACCTTGTTGACGTCCGGGTGGGCGGTCAGCGCGGCGCCGGTGCGGCCGTCACCGGTGACGATGTTGACGACGCCCTTCGGCAGACCGGCCTGGCGGCAGATCTCGGCGAAGCGCAGCGCGGTCAGCGGGGTGGTCTCGGCCGGCTTCAGGACGACCGTGTTGCCGGTCGCCAGCGCGGGCGCGATCTTCCAGGCCAGCATCATCAGCGGGAAGTTCCACGGGATGACCTGACCGGCCACGCCCAGCGGGCGCGGGTTGCGGCCGAAGCCCGCGTAGTCCAGCTTGTCCGCCCAGCCCGCGTAGTAGAAGAACCAGGCGGCGACGGTCGGGATGTCGAAGTCGCGGGTCTCGCGGATCGGCTTGCCGTTGTCGATCGACTCCAGCACGGCCAGCTCGCGGCCGCGCTCCTGGATGATCCGGGCGATCCGGAAGAGGTACTTGGCGCGCTCGCTGCCCGGCAGCGCCGACCAGTCGGCGAAGGCCTTGCGGGCGGCGGCGACCGCGCGGTCCACGTCCTCGTCGGTGCCCTGGGCGAACTCGGCGAGCACCTGCTCGGTGGCCGGGTTGACGGTCTTCAGGGCCTCGCTGCCGGAGGAGTCGACGAACTCGCCGCCGATGAAGTGGCCGTAGGAGGTGGCGATGTCGCCCGCGGCGGCGGGGGACTCGGGGGCCGGAGCGTACGTGAAGAGGCCGCCGGCGGGCTTGGCCGTGGGCTCCTCGATGTTCTTCTTCTTGGCCATGGTGATCAGTCCACCGTCACGTAGTCGGGGCCGGAGTAGCGGCCGGTGGCCAGCTTCTGGCGCTGCATCAGCAGGTCGTTGAGCAGGCTGGAGGCGCCGAAGCGGAACCAGTGCGGGGTCAGCCAGTCGTCGCCGAGCGTCTCGTTGACCATCACCAGGTACTTCATGGCGTCCTTGGTGGTCTTGATGCCGCCCGCGGGCTTCACGCCGACCTGGACGCCGGTGGCCGCGCGGAAGTCGCGGACCGCCTCCAGCATCAGCAGGGTGACCGGCGGGGTCGCGTTGACGGTGACCTTGCCGGTGGAGGTCTTGATGAAGTCGGCACCGGCCAGCATCGCCAGCCAGGACACCCGGCGGACGTTGTCGTAGGTCTGCAGCTCGCCGGTCTCGAAGATCACCTTGAGGTGGGCGTAGCTGCCGTCGGCGCGCTTGCACGCCTCCTTGACGGCGACGATCTCGTTGTAGACGTCGAAGTAGCGGCCCGAGAGGAAGGCGCCGCGGTCGATCACCATGTCGATCTCGTCGGCGCCCGCGGCGACCGCGTCGGCGGTGTCGGCGAGCTTGACCGGGAGGGCGGCACGGCCGGCCGGGAAGGCGGTGGCCACCGAGGCGACCTGGATGTCGGTGCCCCGCAGGGCGTCCTTCGCGGTGGCGACCATGTCCGGGTAGACACAGATGGCGGCGACGCGCGGGGTGCTCGGGTCGGTCGGGTCGGGGGTCCTGCCCTTCGCGCACAGCGCGCGCACCTTGCCGACCGTGTCCGCGCCTTCCAGCGTGGTCAGGTCGATCATGGAGATCGCCAGGTCGATGGCGTACGCCTTCGCCGTGGTCTTGATCGAGCGGGTACCGAGGGTGGCGGCACGCGCCTCCAGGCCGACCTGGTCGACGCCGGGCAGGCCGTGCAGAAAGCGGCGGAGCGAGGCCTCGGACGCCGCAACGTCCTGAAGGCCGCTGCCCGCAACGCCGAGGGCATTGGCTGCAACAGTGGACATAGTCACCAGACCAGCATATCTACGCGCGTAGTAGTGCGCCAGAGCGGCCACCTTTCGTGGCCGGACCGAGACCTCGGCGCACGGGGCATGGGGCAGAATCGACGCCATGACCGATTCCGACGGTACGCCCCACCGGGGCCCGGCCGCCCCCGACGGGGAACCCGAGTACGCGGACCGCGTGTACCGCTCCGTCCCCGGCGTGATCTCCGGCGTGTTCCTGCTCGCCCTCGCCACCTGGCTGATCGGCGACGCGGCGGTGACCGGTACCGGGAAGACCCCGTACGTCGCCCTCGCCGCCCTCCCGGTGTTCGCCTTCCCGGTGATCGCCTACACACTGCGCCCGGTGGTGCGCGCGTCGAGCAGCCGGCTGGTGGTGCGCAACCCGTGGCGGACCATCACCGCGCCGTGGGCCTCGGTGGACGCGCTGCGCGCCGGGTACTCGGTCGAACTGCTCGCGGGCGACAAGAAGTACCAGGTCTGGGCGGTGCCGGTGTCGCTGCGCCAGCGCAAGCGCGCGAACCGCGCCCAGAGCCGCAGCAACGCCGAGCACGCCTCCCGGACCGGACTGGGGATGGGCCTCGCGAGCCGGACCAACCCGGTCGTCCAGGGCTCCCCGGACCCCACCCGCGCCTGGTCCGACCAGGTGACCGACGTGCTGACCCAGATGGCCGAGCGCAACGCCCGCCGGCCCGAGGCCGCCGGCCCGATCGAGGTGCGCTGGTGCTGGTGGGTGATCGCCCCCGCCGTGGTCGGCCTGGTGGCGCTGGTCGCGGTCATCGCGGCCTGAGCCCGCACCCCCGCGCGGCCTGAGCCCGCACCCCCGCGCGGCCTGAGCCCGCACCCCCGCGCGGCCTGAGCCCGCACCCCCGCGCGGCCTGAGCCCGCACCCCCGTACGACGACGGGCCCGCCGGTCGGTTGACCGGTGGGCCCGTTCGCGTGTGCCGCGATCAGATGCCGGCGGCTGCGGCGAGGTCCTGCTTGATGCCGGCGAGGAGGCCGGCGGCGCGCTCCCGGGCGGCGGCGAGGTCGGCGGCCGAGCCGACCGGGAGGACGACCTCCAGGTAGCACTTGATCTTGGGCTCGGTGCCGGAGGGGCGGACCACGATGCGGGCCGAGCGGACGGCCTCGCCCGCCAGGTAGTAGCGCAGGCCGTCGGTGGGCGGCAGCTCGGCCGAGCCGGCCGCGAGGTCGTCGGCGCGGGTGACGGTCAGGCCGGCCAGGACGGTCGGCGGCTGCTCGCGCAGGCGGCGCATGGCGTCGGCGATCAGCGAGAGGTCCTGGACCCGGACGGACAGCTGGTCGGTGGCGTGCAGGCCGTGCTCCAGCGCCAGGTCGTCCAGCAGGTCGGACAGGGTGCGGCCGGACTTCTTGAGGGTGGCGGCGAGCTCGGCGACCAGCAGGGCGGCGGTGATGCCGTCCTTGTCGCGGACGCCCTGCGGGTCGACGCAGTAGCCGAGCGCCTCCTCGTAGCCGTAGCGCAGGCCCTCGGCGCGGGAGATCCACTTGAAGCCGGTCAGCGTCTCGGCGTAGCCCAGGCCCGCCGCTTCGGCGATCCGGCCGAGCAGCGTGGCGGAGACGATGGTGGTGGCGAAGGTGCCCTCGGCCTTCTTCGCGACCAGGGCCGAGCCGAGCAGCGCGCCGACCTCGTCGCCGCGCAGCATCCGCCAGCCGACGGCGTCGCTGCCGCTGCCGGCCGCGTTGCCGTTGGTGGGCACGGCCACCGCGCAGCGGTCGGCGTCCGGGTCGTTGGCGATCACGATGTCCGGGCCGACCGAGGCGGCGGTGCGGAAGGCGAGGTCCATCGCCCCCGGCTCCTCCGGGTTGGGGAAGACCACGGTCGGGAAGTCCGGGTCGGGCTCGGCCTGCTCGGCGACGACGGTGGGCGCGGGGAAGCCGGCCTGCCGGAAGGCGGCGACCAGGGTGTCGCGGCCGACGCCGTGCATCGGGGTGTAGACGACGTCGAGATCGCGCGGGCTGTGCGGGTCCACGATGGACACGGCGCGGGCCAGGTAGGCCTCGACGACGTCCTCGCCGAGCACCTCCCAGCCGTCCTCGGCGCGCGGGACGTCGTCCAGCGAGCCGATCGCGTCGATCTCGGCGGCGATCCCGGCGTCGGCCGGCGGCACGATCTGCGAGCCGTCGCCCAGGTAGACCTTGTAGCCGTTGTCCTGCGGCGGGTTGTGGCTGGCCGTGACGGTGACGCCGGCGGCCGCGCCCAGGTGGCGGACGGCGAACGCGAGCACCGGGGTCGGCAGCGGGCGCGGCAGCAGCGCGGCGCGCAGGCCGGCGCCGACCACCACGGCGGCGGTGTCGCGGGCGAAGTCGTACGACTTGTGGCGGGCGTCGTAGCCGATGACGACGAGGTCGCCCAGGCCCTGCTGCTTGACGTAGGAGACCAGGCCGGCGGCGGCCCGGATCACCACGGCGCGGTTCATCCGCATCGGGCCGGCACCGAGTTCGCCGCGCAGGCCGGCGGTGCCGAACTGGAGGCGGTCGGCGAAGCGCTCGGCCAGCTCCGCCCAGGCGAGCTTGCTGTCCGACTCGGCCTCCGGGCCCTCGGCGCGGGCCAGCAGCGCGGCGAGCTCCTCGCGGGTCTGCGGGTCGGGGTCCTCGGCCAGCCAGGTCCGGGCCCGGGCGAGGAGGTCGGTGGTGGGTGCCTGCGTCATAGTGCCTGCTCCATCGGGAAGTGCGTCGGTGTGTCGGCCGGATGGTTCCGCGCGAAGGGAGAAGAGGTGTGCACATGCGGACGGGGCCCGCAGGCGGGTGTGATCAGCGGATCACGACCGCCTGCGGGCCCCGTCACTCATGATTCTGCGCCTGGTGGGCGTCAGATCCGCTCAAGGACCTTCGCCAGCAGCTCGCCCATGCGCTCGGCGGAGGCCTTGCCGGCCTCCAGCACCTCTTCGTGGTTGAGCGGCTCGCCGGTCATGCCGGCGGCCAGGTTGGTGACCAGGGAGATGCCGAGCACCTCGGAGCCGGCCTCGCGGGCGGCGATGGCCTCCAGCGTGGTGGACATGCCGACCAGCTCGCCGCCGATCACCCGGGCCATGTTGACCTCGGCCGGGGTCTCGTAGTGCGGGCCGCGGAACTGGACGTAGACGGCCTCGTCCAGCGTCGGGTCGACCTCGCGGCACAGCGTGCGCAGGCGCTTGGAGTACAGGTCCGTCAGGTCGACGAAGTTGGCGCCGACGATCGGGGAGTCCGCGGTCAGGTTGATGTGGTCGCTGATCAGGACCGGCTGACCCGGGGTCCAGCCCTGGCGCAGGCCGCCGCAGCCGTTGGTCAGCACGATGATGCCGCAGCCGGCCGCGGCGGCGGTGCGCACGCCGTGGACGACGGTGGCCACGCCGTGGCCCTCGTAGTAGTGGTTGCGGCCGAGGAAGATCAGGGCGCGCTTGTCGCCGATCTTCACCGAGCGGATCTTGCCGGCGTGGCCGGCGACGGCGGGCGCGGGGAAGCCGGGCAGGTCGGTGACCGGGAACTCGGCCACGGTCTCGCCCAGGGCGTCGGCGGCCGGCACCCAGCCGGAGCCCATCACCAGGGCGACGTCGTGCCGCTCGGCACCGGTCAGCTCGCGCAGGCGCTCGGCGGCGGCCTGGGCGGCGGCATAGGGGTCGGTGGAGACGACCGACTGAGGAGAAGCGTTCACGGGTCCGAGGATAGACGGGAATCGACTACGCGCGTAGAAAATCCGGCGCGGCATGCCGGATCGTTACCCGGTTGACCCGAAAGCACAGCTGGGTGGGGCTGTCCGGGTGACGCCCCTTGTCGATTTCCACACACACGGCCGATCAGAGCCGCTTCGCGCTGCGCAGTCCCTTCGCGTACATGCCGTTGTCGTCCAGCCGTGCCGTGCCGCCCTTGTCGCCGAAGGTCGGGCCGTCCGCCTCCTCCCGGCTGGAGATGTACCGGGGGTGGCCGTCGGTGTCCAGGCCCAGGTAGATGCCGGTGTGGTCGAGGCGGGCGCCGGTGCGGGCGTCGATCTCGAAGAACACCAGGTCGCCGGGTTGCAGCGGGTCGATCGAGGCCGGGCGCAGGGTGGTCTCCGAACCGGCGGCGGTGGTCAGCGGGATCACCGGGACACCGGGGCCGAGCCGGGCCAGGCCGTTGGCGGTGCGCGGCAGGCCCGGTCCGGCCGCGTCCTTGGAGAGCAGCGGGTAGCCGGAGCGGTAGCCGTAGACCATCCGGACGAAGCCGGAGCAGTCGAAGGAGCCGTAGCGGGTCTTGTCGGGCTGCCGGGTGACCTTGTCGGCGAACGTGTACGGCACGCCGAGGTAGTCGAAGAAGTCGGTCTGCTCCAGCCGAAGGTCGTTGCCGACCGAACCGCTGGGGTTGAGCGGGCCGAAGGAGGCGTCGCCCTTGAAGCGCACGCCCTTGGCGTCCTTCTCGGCCGGCGCCCCGGCGACGTACTGGCCGGCCGCGGCCAGGACGTCGTCGGCGGTGGAGCCGAGCGCCTGCTGGAACCAGGTGCGGAACCAGGCCTCCTGCTCGGCACCCTGCTTCCAGGCCTGCGGCATCAGGCGGACCCAGCTGTCCGTCACCACGGTCGCGGCGGTGGTGCCCGGCTCGGCGAAGGTGCGGCTGGGGCCGGCCAGGACGGCGGTGCGGGCGCTGTCGGTCAGCGTGGCGACCACGCCGCCGCGGGCGTCCCGGACCACCGTGCGGTCCGGACCGGCCAGCCGCTCGTATCGGTACTGGGCGGCGGCGGCCCTGGCGGTGCCGGCGTCCGCCGTGGGGGACGGCACGGCGGCGGTGATCAGCGGCGCGTTGCTGCCGGCCGCCGGCTGCCGGTCGCGGTCCCGCAACTGGACGGTGAGGTAGCCGCTGGCGGCCAGCAGCGTCACGGCGAGGCCGCCGCTGAGCAGGGACTTGCGGGTCACTGGCATGGGGGTTCCCGTCAGGATCAGGTGCCGGGCAGGGCGCCGAGCAGGACGCCGGCGGTGAGGACGACGTAGTTGGCGAGCGTCACCGTGCTGGTGGCCATCAGGGTGGCCGCCCGGGGCTGGCGGACCAGCTGGTAGGCGATCAGGCCGGGGACGATGAAGCCGAGCGTCTGGTTGGCGTACAGGGTGGGCAGCTCGCGCTGCAGGACCAGCATCACGGTGGCCTGCAGCAGCACGCCGATCAGCACCACGGCGGCGAACAGCCGCTTGCCGTACAGGATCACCAGCTTCTGGACGACCCGGATGGCGAGGTAGGTCAGCACCGTCACGCCGATCACGATGGCCACCCGCTGGAGGGACTCGACCAGGGTGAGGGCCAGCCAGCCGGGGGTGATCATGCCGCCGGGGGAGAGGTTGGTGGTCAGGTAGCAGACCAGGGAGAAGACCAGGCCGAGCGCGATGCCGATGGCGGCGATCTCGGGGGTGAGCTCGGTGGGGATCACTGCTGGTCTCCGTAGGGGGCGGTGGTGCGGTGGTGGGTGTCGTACCAGGAGTCGGGGAGCGGTTCGGGGCGGTAGACCGGCTCGGTGCGCGGGGCCCGGGCCGGGTAGGCGTGCCGGTCGGCGTACGGGTCCGGGTCGGCGTACGGCTCCGGGTCGGCGTACTGGCCTTGGTAGTGGTGCTGGTGCTGGTGCTGGTGCTGGTGCTGGTGCTGGTGCTGGTGCGGGTACGGGTGCGGGTACGGCTCCGGGTCGGCGTCGTACGCGGGCTCGGGGTAGTCCGGCTCCGGGTAGAGCGGCTCGGGCTCGTGGTACGCGTACTCCGGGGTCTCCGGCGCGTCCGGGGCCGCGTCGGCGTCGAGCCGGGCGAGCTCCTCCAGGAACAGCTCGCCCTGGCCGTGGATGTTGCCGACCGCCACCAGCGAGGAGTCCGGCCCGAGTTCGGCCAGCAGCTCGGCGGTGAGCCGCTCCGGGTCCCGCTTGTCGCCGCCGAGGTCGACGACGCGGCCCGACCAGCCGGCCGGGATCCCGTCGCGGGCGCTCTTGGTGGGGTGGCCGATCAGGAAGACCGTGTCCGGGTCGAGGTCCGGGACGATCTGGCCCATCTGGCCGTTGCGCTCGACCCGGTCCGGTCGGCAGTTGATCACCACGTTGAGCGGGCGGTGGATCGCGCCGAGGTCCTCCAGCTGGCGGACGTTCATCAGCGTGGACTCGGGGTCGTTGGCGGCGAAGACGTTGGCGAAGCGCAGCCGCTTGCCGTCCGCCGTGCGGTAGCGCTCGACCGACAGCACGCCCGGGTCCGGCGGGGCCGCCCACATGCCCTGCAGCGCGGTCTGCCGTTCCACGCCGAGGAGTTCGGCGACGGCGAGGGCGATCGCCACGTTCTCCTTGAAGGTGAACCAGCTGAACCCGCGCAGCTCCTCGTCGGTGACCGTCTCCGGGTCCACCACGATCAGCCGGCAGTCCCGCTTGGCCGCCTCCTCGCGCAGGATGTGCGCGCGCTCCTGCTCGGCGGTGACGCACACCCCGCCGACCGGCATCGAGCGGGAGAGCGAGCGCGCGACGTCGTCCAGGGTCGGGCCCATCTCGGCCAGGTGGTCCTCGCGGACGTTGCACAGCACGCCGATGGTGGAACGGATCAGCTTGGTCTGGTTGACCTCCTGGAGCGCCGGCATGACGGCCATGCACTCGATCACCAGGGCGTCCGGCCGGTAGGTGGCGGCGCGGCGGACGATGCCGATCTGCTCCACCACGTTGGCGATGCCGAACTTGCGGTAGACCGGCTCCTCGGTGGCGTCCGGGTGGATGAACCGGGCCGCGGTGCCGGTGGTCTTGGCGACCGTCACCAGCCCGCCGCCGCGCAGCGCGCCCGCGCACAGGCGGGTGATCGAGCTCTTGCCGCGGATGCCGTTGACCAGGACCCGGGTCGGGATCTGCTCCAGCGCGGTGAAGTGCCGGCGCTGCTCGACGATGCCGGCCACCAGCAGCACGGTGCAGCACACCAGCAGCACGACGTAGAGGAAGAGCACGGGAGGTCCTTCGGGCGGGGCTCAGCGAGCGGTTGCGGGGGTGCGGCGGACGGCGCGCTCGGCGAGTTCGGCGCGCACCAGTTCCTGGCGGATCAGCTCCAGGCTGCGGGCGACGGCGCCGACCTCGTCGTGGTGGACGGGGTAGAGCACGGTGCGGCGGTCCCCGGCGGCCAGCGCCTCGGCGCTCGCGGCGAGGCGGCGCAGCGGCAGGCCGACGGCGATGTACAGCCAGCCGAGGCAGAGCGCGGCGGCGGCCAGGCCGAGCATGCCGGCCAGGATCGCCCGCCGGTCGGCCCGGTTCTGGTCGAGGTGCAGCCAGGCCACCGGGTTGGCGGTGACGACGGACCAGCCGAGCTTGGCGACGCTGCCGTTGCCGCCGAGCGGGGCGGCGGCGAGCAGGGCCGGGTCGCCGCCGTCGCGGAGCACGTCGGCGGCGGCGGACTTCTTGGCGCCGTCGAGGATCGTCCGGCCGCGGCCGTCGGGCAGCTCGCCGAAGGAGCTGTAGCCCTCGTTGGCGGCGAGCACCCGCTGCCGGTCGTCGACCAGCCAGACCCGGCCGAGGCCGGGGCGGACCAGCAGGCCGCTGAGGAAGTCGGTCTTGAACTCGCCGACCAGGACGGGGCCCTTGGGCTCGGGTGCGCCCTCCGCCTCGGCGTCGGCCGGGGCGGCGGTGAGGGCCGCGCGGGCGGCGATCCGGGGCTCCTTGCCGGAGCTGTTGAGCAGCAGCACGCCGCTCGGGCCGAGGGCCTGCGGGCCGGTGCGGTGCGGGGTCTCGCCGGCGTGGGCGAGGAGTTCGCCGTTCGCGCCGAGGACGTAGAGCGAGCGGTAGCGGTCGTGCTCGGCGAGGGTGTCGCGCAGCTGGGTCTCGGCCTTGCCGACGGACGCCTCGGTGAGCGAGGGGGCGATCGAACGCAGGTCCGCGTAGCCCTCGTTGAGCGCCTGGCGGATCCGGTCGGCGGCGGTGTCGGTGCGGTCGCGCTGACCGGCCACGACCTGGGTGGGCACCCGTACGGTCGGGTCGTTGCCGCCGAGGAACAGCAGCGGGCCGGACCAGCCGAGCACCAGGACGGCGCAGAGCGCGAGCGGCAGCGCGGTGCCGGGGCGGCGTCCGCGGGCGGGGGCGTCGGCCGGCGGGCGGGCCGGGTCCAGGAGCTGGAGCCGGAGCTCCTCCAGGGCGCGGGCGATCCGGCCGGCCTCGCCCCGCTTCGGGCCGCGGACCGGCTGCTCCAGCCGGTCGCCGCGGGTGAGCCGGCGGGACTCCAGGAACAGGCCCAGCAGCGGGCGCTGGAGGCTGCGGTTCAGGTACCAGGCGAGCAGCAGGGCCAGGCCGATCAGGGCGCCGGCGGCGGCCAGGCCGAGCATGGGGTGGCGCAGGTTGCCGGGCTTGCCGTCGACGGTGCTGGTGGACACCACGGTCAGGCCGAGCGGGGTGGCCGGATCGTGCCCGCCGGGGGTGGCGACGGCGGCCCAGCCGGCGACCCGGCGCTCGCCCTTGGCGTCCGGGCTGCCGGCCAGGCTGCCGGAGGCCGTCTCGCCGGGGGCCGGGTGCCGGCGGGCGGCGCGCTCGCGGGCGGCGGTGACCAGCTTGCGGTCGCCGTCCGCGGTGAGCGCCGCGCCGGTGGTGTCCAGGACGGCGCCGCCGGCGTCGAGGACCTGGATGGTCTGTTCCTTGCGGGTGGCGATGCCGGGCAGTCGCAGGTTGTCGGAGGCGACCAGCAGGGCGCGTCCGTCGGCCTTGGTGGCGACCAGCGCGAAGGTGAGCAGCCGGGTGCCGGCGGTGGAGGGCACCAGGACGGGCGCGGGCGCCGTGTCGGTGACCTTGGTGAGGTCCAGGCCGGCCAGCGGGACGGTCTCGCCGCGGGCGGCCAGCAGCCGGCCGGTGTCGGGGCGGACCACCACCGTGCCGCGCCACTTGTGGTACGCCTGGCCGAGCGCGGTCAGCACGGCCGCGGGCTCGGCGGGCGTGCTCTCGTACCGGGCGGCGGCCCGGCGCAGGTCGGTGGCGCTCTCGTGCAGTCCGGCCCGCAGCGAGGCGGCGGTGTCCTCGGCGGCGTACTGGTGGGACTCGCGGACGGCCTGCGGGGTGTCGTCGACGCGCAGTCCGCCGACGGCCAGGGCGGTGATCGCGGCGACCGCGAGCAGCAGGAGCAGCAGCAGCACGATGGGCGGGCGGATGCCCCCGAGCAGCGGCATGTCGGCCCGGCGGCGGTAGCGGTGCTGCCGCGGCGGGTTGGGTGCCGTGCTCACGAGGGGCCTCGTTCTCCTCCGGCTCGCCGTGCCGGCTCCGGGAGGCGGCGGCAGGCCTTCCCGGTCAAGCAATGATCAAGAACAGGTCAAGCCGAACCAGCGTACGAAGCGGTTCACCGAAACCTGTCACGTATCGGTGTCGATCCGGTGCCGCTTGGGTGTCGATCCGGCCGGTCCCGGCGTGGATCATGGCCGCGGTGGCGGGCACGGTAGGTTCGTCCGCCATGGAGACTCGGGGTTCGCGACGCTCACTGCTGCTGCCGGCGGCAGTGCTGCTGGTACTGGCGGTGCTCGCGGGGGTGCTGACCCTCGCCGCGCGCGGCGATGCCGGGCAGCCGCGGGCGGTCCGGTCGGGGCCCTCCGGCCCGGCGCCGGTCGACCTGGCGGCCCGGGTGGACGAGTACACCGCCGAGTTCACCTCGGACGGTCCGTACACCGCGCCGGACGCGGCACAGCGCCGCGCGGTGGCCGACGGCGTGCTCGGCGAGTTGGACGGCCAGTCCGAGCAGGCCGGCCGGGCGCTGGCCCGGGTCGGCTACCGGCTCACCGAGTTCACCGAGGCCGCGACCGGCCGCCGGGTCGCCGAGATCGCCGACGGCACCGCGGACGGGACCCGCGGCTGGGGCCGGATCTACCTGGACCTCTCGGCCCGGCCGAACTGGACGGTGCAGGTGCCCCACCCGGTGTCGGACGCCCGGACCGAGGCGCTCGGCGTGGAGCTGTTCCGGGCCGCGCCGGGCGGCGTGCTGGTGCTCGCCGGGGCGCACCGCCGGGCCGGGGCGGACGGCTCCTCGGATGTCGCGCACCGCTCCGACACCGTCTTCGCCGCCGTGGTCGAGGCGCTCACCGGCCGCGGGCTGCCCGGCATCCAGGTGCACGGCTTCGACGAGGGCAGCCTGCCCGGCCAGGACGCGGTGGTCTCCAGCGGCGCCGGGCAGGCCGGACCGGCCGCCGAGCTCACCGCCGCCGGCCTGGGCCGGGCCGGGTACGCGGTCTGCCGGGCCTGGCGGGACAGGTGCGGGCAGCTGGAGGGCACCACCAACGTCGAGGGCCGGTTCGCGTCCGGCGTCGGGGTGCCGTGGCTGCACGTCGAGCTGGGCAACGGGCTGCGCACCGAGCCGGCCCGCCGCGCGGCGGTGGCCGGGGTGCTGGCCGAGACCGCGCGCAGCTGGGGCGCGAAGCCCTGACGGACCCCCAGGAGTTCTGCGGGGCCCCTCTTCGGACCCTCGACCGCAGCTCTAACAGGGGCGGCGGCGCAGGTCCATGACGTAGTCGTGCGGGGCGCCGGCGCTCTCGGCGGCGTCGGCGATCAGGCCGAGGTAGCGGGCCGCGGGCAGGCCGCCCTCGTAGTCGTTGAGCACGTACGTCCAGACCGGGATGGAGCCGTCCAGGGTCTGCGCGCGCAGCTTGATCTTGCGGTAGATGCCGAGCTGGACGCCCTCCCAGCGGTCCAGGCCGTCCTCGTCCATCGGCGAGACGTCGTACAGCGAGACGAAGACCTGGTCCTTCTCGTCCTCGACGACGGTGGCCAGCGAGCCCTCCCAGCCGAGCTGCTCGCCGCCGAAGGTGAGCCGCCAGCCGTCCAGCCACCCCGTGCCGCGCAGCGGGGAGTGCGGGGCTCGGCGGGTCATCTGCCGGGCATCGAGGTTGGTGGCATACGCGGCGTAAAGGGGCATGGGGGCCAGCGTAGCCGGGGCGGCGCCCGGACCGGGCTACTGGACGAAGGTACGGAAGCCCGGACCCCGGCGTGGCGGCGCTCCCGGCGTGCGGGACAATGGTGAGCGTGACTCGGATCGTGATCATCGGTGGCGGACCCGGCGGCTACGAGGCGGCTCTGGTCGCCGCACAGCTCGGCGCGGAGGTGACCGTCGTCGACCGCGACGGTCTGGGCGGATCGGCGGTGCTCACGGACTGCGTTCCGTCGAAGACGCTGATCGCGACCGCGGAGGTGATGACCACCTTCGACAGCTCGTACGAGGAACTCGGCATCATCGTCGCCGACGACACGCCCCCCGACGAGCAGGCCGCCAGGGTCGTCGGCGTGGACCTGGGCAAGGTCAACCGCCGTGTGAAGCGCCTGGCGATCGCGCAGTCCCACGACATCACCCAGTCCGTCACCCGGGCCGGCGTCACCGTGCTGCGCGGCCGCGGCCGGCTCGGCACCGGCGGGCAGGCCGTGGACGGCTCCCGCGAGGTCCTGGTGGACGCGCCCGACGGCACCGTGCACTCGCTGCGCGCCGACGCCGTGCTGATCGCCACCGGCGCCCACCCGCGCGAGCTGCCGGACGCCCAGCCGGACGGCGAGCGGATCCTGACCTGGACCCAGGTGTACGACCTGGAGGAGCTGCCCCGCGAGCTGATCGTGGTCGGCTCCGGTGTGACCGGCGCCGAGTTCGCCGGTGCGTACCAGGCGCTCGGCTCCAAGGTCACCCTGGTCTCCAGCCGCGACCGCGTGCTGCCGGGCGAGGACCCCGACGCCGCCGAGGTGCTGGAGGACGTCTTCCGCCGGCGCGGCATGAACGTCATGAGCCGTTCGCGGGCCGAAACGGTCAAGAGGATTTCCGCACGGACAGAAGGCGCGCAGGGACCCTCCTCGCCGGAGGCGGGCGAGGAGGGATGGATCGGCGACCGGGTCGAGGTGACCCTGGCCGACGGCAAGGTGATCGAGGGCTCGCACTGCCTGATGGCGGTCGGCTCGATCCCCAACACCGCCGAGATGGGCCTGGAGGAGGCCGGGGTCAAGCTCAACGACTGGGGTCAGATCCAGGTCGACCGGGTCTCCCGCACCACCGCCCCCGGCGTCTACGCGGCCGGCGACTGCACCGGCGTCTTCATGCTCGCCTCGGTGGCGGCCATGCAGGGCCGGATCGCCATGTACCACGCGCTCGGTGACGCGGTGCAGCCGCTGAACCTCAAGACCGTGGCCTCCAACGTCTTCACCGACCCGGAGATCGCCACCGTCGGCTACACGGCGGCCGACGTGGAGTGCGGCAAGATGGACGCCGTCGTGGTCAAGCTCCCGCTGCGCGGCAACCCGCGGGCGAAGATGCAGGGCATCCGGGACGGCTTCGTGAAGCTGTTCTGCCGTCCGGGCACCGGCATCGTGGTCGGCGGTGTGGTCGTCGCCCCGCGCGCCAGCGAGCTGATCCACCCGATCTCGCTCGCGGTGGACGCCAATCTGACGGTCGAACAGGTGGCCAGCGCCTTCACCGTCTACCCGTCCGTCTCCGGCTCGACCGCCGAGGCCGCCCGGCAGCTGCACATCCGCAAGCGGGCCGACGGCGAATCCTGAGCGTCCGGCGCACAGTTGAGGGGCGGTCGCCGATCGGCGACCGCCCCTCGCGCATGATCGACCGTCACCCGGACGGCGGGCGCAGTCCCGGGCTATTGACGGCGCGTATTGTACGGTCACGCGCCGCTCGTGCGCGAGCAATTCCCGCTACTAGCTGCAAACGCCTGAAAGCAGACGGTCACGCAGGTTACCGTCGGTTCTGTGTTTGCTGCAGAACGTCGCCAGTTGATCCTCGAAATGGTGCGCGCCAACGGAGCCGTCTCGCTCCGGGAGTTGGCCCGCGTCGTCCAGACCTCCGAAGTGACCGTGCGCCGTGACGTGCGGGCGCTGGAGGCAGAAGGGCTCCTCGACCGCCGGCACGGCGGCGCGGTGCTCCCCGGCGGCTTCAGCCGCGAACCCGGCTACCCGCAGAAGACCCACCTGTCCGCGGCGGAGAAGAGCGCCATCGCGGACCTCGCCGCCGGCCTGGTGGAGGAGGGCGACGCGGTCGTGGTGGGGGCCGGAACCACCACCCAGGAGCTGGCCCGCCGCCTGGCGCGGGTGCCCGGTCTGACGGTGGTCACCAACTCGCTGCTGGTCGCCCAGGCGCTGGCGCACGCCAACCGGGTCGAGGTGGTGATGACCGGCGGCACCCTGCGCGGCTCCAACTACGCCCTGGTGGGCAGCGGTGCCGAGCAGTCGCTGCAGGGGCTGCGGGTCACCAAGGCCTTCATCTCCGGCAGCGGGCTGACTGCCGACCGGGGGCTGTCGACCGCGAACATGCTGTCCGCGAGCGTGGACCGGGCCATGGTGCTGGCGGCCGCCGAGGTCATCGTCCTCGCCGACCACACCAAGCTCGGCGCGGCCGGCATGTTCCAGACCGTCGCCACCGAGACGATCACCCGCCTGGTCACCGACGAGCAGGCCACCGCGGACGACGCCACCGCCCGCGAACTGGACGCGCTCGCCGACTGCGGGGTGCAGATCGACCTCGCACCGATCGGGGCGGCCCCGAGTGGCGACGCCCCGGTGCACGGCACCGGCAGCGGCCCGGTCCACCAGACCCAGCCCGGACCGATGGCCCGCCGCGCCGGCCCGCCGCCCGGCGGCGCCCCGCTGCCCGGCCAGCGCCGCCCCGGTGCCCACGGCGGCCCGGTCGGCCCCGGCGGGATGCCGGTCCGGCTGGCCGAAATGGGCCTGCCGCGCGGGCGCTGAGCGGCCCGGCCGGGCCGCGTACGGAAAGCGACCGGTCCGCACACCCCGAGGGGCGTACGGACCGGTCGTGGCCCGACAGGGCGGGTAAGACCTCGATCAGGGTCAGTCCTTGATCTCGCAGAGCGCGGCGCCGCTGCTGACGCTCGCGCCCACCTCGGCCTTGAGGCCGACGACGGTGCCCGCCTTGTGGGCGTTCAGCGGCTGCTCCATCTTCATCGCCTCCAGGACCACGATCAGCTCGCCCTCGGCGACGACCTGGCCCTCCTCCACGGCGACCTTGACGATGGTGCCCTGCATCGGCGAGGCGAGGGTGTCACCACTGACGGCCGAACCGGCCTTCTTGGCGCCCACCCGGCGCTTGGCCTTGGCGGCACCCGCCGCACCGGCCGCCGGGGCCGTCGAGACGCCCAGCGAGGACGGCAGCGAGACCTCGATCCGCTTGCCGCCGACCTCGACCACGACGGTCTCGCGGCCCTCGGCCTCCTCGCCCTCGCCGGCCGCACCGGCGAACGGCGGGATGGTGTTCTCGAACTCGGTCTCGATCCACCGGGTGAAGATCTTGAACGGCTCGTCGCTGCCGTGCACCTCGGGCGCGAACGCCGGGTCGGTGACGACCGCCTGGTGGAACGGGATGGCGGTGGCCATGCCCTCCACCTTGAACTCGGTCAGCGCGCGGCGGGCCCGCTCCAGGGCCTGCTTGCGGTCGCGGCCGGTGACGATCAGCTTGGCCAGCAGGGAGTCCCAGGCCGGGCCGATGACCGAGCCGGTCTCCACGCCGGAGTCCAGGCGCACGCCCGGGCCGGACGGCGGGGCGAACAGCGTCACGGTGCCGGGCGCGGGCAGGAAGTTGCGGCCCGGGTCCTCGCCGTTGATGCGGAACTCGAAGGAGTGGCCGCGCACCTCCGGGTCGCCGTAGCCGAGCTCCTCGCCGTCGGCGATCCGGAACATCTCGCGGACCAGGTCGAGGCCGGTGACCTCCTCGGTGACCGGGTGCTCGACCTGCAGACGGGTGTTGACCTCCAGGAAGGAGATCGTGCCGTCCAGCGCGACCAGGAACTCGCAGGTCCCGGCGCCCTCGTAGCCGGCCTCCTTCAGGATGGCCTTGGACGCCCGGTACAGCTCGGCGTTCTGCTCGGGGGTCAGGAACGGCGCGGGCGCCTCCTCGACCAGCTTCTGGTGGCGGCGCTGCAGCGAGCAGTCACGGGTGGAGACGACCACCACGTTGCCGTGCTTGTCGGCGAGGCACTGGGTCTCGACGTGCCGCGGGTTGTCCAGGTAGCGCTCGACGAAGCACTCGCCGCGACCGAAGGCGGCGACCGCCTCGCGCACGGCGGACTCGTACAGCTCCGGGATCTCCTCCAGGGTGCGGGCGACCTTGAGGCCGCGACCGCCGCCGCCGAAGGCCGCCTTGATGGCGACCGGCAGGCCGTGCTCCCGGGCGAAGTCGACGACCTCGTCGGCGCCCGCGACCGGGTCCGGCGTACCGGCGACCAGCGGGGCACCGGCGCGCTGCGCCACGTGCCGGGCGGTCACCTTGTCGCCGAGGTCGCGGATGGCCTGCGGCGGCGGGCCGATCCAGATCAGACCCGCGTCGAGGACGGCCTGGGCGAAGTCGGCGTTCTCCGACAGGAACCCGTAGCCGGGGTGGACGGCGTCGGCGCCGGAGTCGGCGGCCGCCTTCAGGACCTTGGCGATGTCCAGGTAGCTGGTAGCGGGGGTGTCACCGCCCAGCGCGTAAGCCTCGTCGGCCGCGCGGACGTGCAGCGCATCCCGGTCCGGCTCGGCGTAGACGGCGACGCTGGCGATACCGGCGTCCGAGCAGGCCCGGGCGACGCGGACGGCGATTTCCCCGCGGTTGGCGATGAGCACCTTGCGCACTGTGGCTCCCTTCTTGAACCTCGATGAGTTTATGGATTCCTGGGCAGTACCGGCGAGTAGCCCCGGGTTGTGAACTATCCCACACGCTCGGTGATGGGTTTCGACCCCCGGATACCGGCCGGTACGGAGACTCCGCAGGTCGCGCCGGGTGGGGCCGGAGCGCCGGGGGCCACGGGGGGTGACGGGGCGGCGGCGTGGCGGGACGGTGGCATGGGCCACACTCTCGCCCGGACCGCTCAAGCGACGCCTGAGCGGGCGGCGGGCCGCTGGACCGCCTGGGCCGTCACGTCCGCCACCAGCTCCACCATGTCCGGCCCGTACGCCTCCGGATTGACCACCCGCAGGACCAGCGCGAAGGTGCCGTTGCGGCCGTGCCGGCGGGCGAGTTCGCGGTGGTGGGACACCAGGTAGCGCACCCCGGCCTGATTGGCGGTGCCGGTCTGGCCGGAGATCAGGAACACCGGGCGTCCGCCGTCCGGGGTGGCGATCCGGGCCAGCAGGGTGTGCGCCTGGTCCTGGTCCGCGGTGTAGTCCCGCTCGCCCACCACGAGCACGTTGCTGCCCGGGCCCGGGCCGGAGGTGACCAGCACGCCCGGCAGGCCCCAGGCCAGGTGGGCGGCCATCCGCTCGTTGCTGACCGGTCCGCCCAGGCAGAGCTCGGTCTTGGCGCCCAGGCCCCGGTGCGCGGCGTCGTGCGCGACCAGCTCGGGCCGCGCCCCGCATTCCTCGACCAGCCCGGCCAGCCACATCAGGGCGTAGGCGTCCCGGCGGGTCACGGTCTGCGCGTGCGAGCCCGCGCCGATGCTGCGCGGCACCACGATCAGGCACTCGCTGTCGGCGGGCAGTCCGAGGAACTCCCGCACCCGCTCGACCCGCCGTCTCCGCCGCAGGTTCTGCGCGAGCCAGCCCAGCCCGGCGCTGATGGCACTGGCCACCAGTCCGAGCACCACGTTGAGCACGCTGTCGGTCATCGCCGCGTTCCCTCCCCGTCCGGACGGCGGTCAGCTTAGAGGTCCGACGGCCTGATGCGGCAGGTCAGTTGGTCCACAGATCGATGATCCGGACGTCGAGGTCGGCGAGCAGGCGGCGCAGCAGCGGCAGCGAGAGGCCGATGACGTTGCCCGGGTCGCCGTCGATGCCCTCGACGAAGGGCGCCGAGCGGCCGTCCAGGGTGAACGCCCCGGCCACGTGCAGCGGCTCGCCGGAGGCCACGTAGGCGGCGATCTCGTCGTCGTCCGGGGTGCCGAAGCGGACGGTGGTGGAGGCGGCGGCCGAGGACTGCCGGCCGGTGACGGTGTCGATCACGCAGTGGCCGGTGCGCAGCACCCCGGCGCGGCCGCGCATCGACTGCCAGCGGGCCACCGCCTCGGCGGCGTCGGCGGGCTTGCCGAGCGCCCGGCCGTCCAGCTCCAGGACGGAGTCGCAGCCGATCACCAGCTCGCCGCCGGCGAGGTCGGCGGCGACGGCCTTCGCCTTGGCCTCGGCCAGGACGAGCGCGAGCTCGGCGGGCGAGGCGGCGCTGATCGCGTCCTCGTCGACGCCGCTGACCACCACGCGCGGGTCGAGACCCGCCTGGCGCAGCAGCCCGAGGCGGGCGGGGGAGGCGGAGGCGAGGACGAGGGTGCGCTGGTCGGTCATGGCCACCAGCGTAGGGGGTGCCGTTCCGGGGGTGCCGGTGTCCGCCGTT
The DNA here is from genome assembly GCF_044541955.1 of Kitasatospora sp. NPDC085464. Classification (NCBI taxonomy): domain Bacteria; kingdom Bacillati; phylum Actinomycetota; class Actinomycetes; order Kitasatosporales; family Streptomycetaceae; genus Kitasatospora; species Kitasatospora sp. NPDC085464. Next base: position 39,053 of record NZ_JBITTM010000037.1, on the reverse strand, counting down.
CAGGTGAACAGTCGGGCGATCATGATCAGGACGGAGCCCACCAGCACGATGGCGGCGAGCACCCTGCCGGCCCGCTGCATCCGTTCCTGCATTCGACGGGCCTCGGGCGAGGGCTCGTCACGGGGGTCTGACCAGAGCACCCGTCCAGAGTGCGCCGCGCCGGGCCCGGACGCCTGAGTATCCGTACTCAGGTTGACGGCCGTCCGGGCGCATCCGCCGCCCGGACGCGCCTCGCGCTCCGGCGTGCGCGCTGCCCCGGTGCGCCTGCTGCCCCCGGCGCGCCCCTCCGCTCCGGCGCGCCGGGGGTGGACGGACGGTCGACGACGGCGGAGCAGGACGTCGGACGGGCCGACTTCCTGCTCCGCGTGCGGTCGGTTCGGCTCAGTGCGCCCAGCCCGACGTCCGCCAGGCGTTGACGCCCGGGCGGAGGGCGGGGCGGAGCAGGCGCGAGCGGTCGTTCCAGGGGGAGGCCGGGCCGGCGCCGGCCTGACGCGCCGCCTCGGCGGCGGCCTGCGCGGCGGCGGCCCGGGCCTGGACCACCGCCAGGACGGTGGCCAGCTCCTCGGGGGTCGGCTGCCCGTGCAGCACGTGGATCGGGGACATGGCTGGTTCTCTCCCGACAGGGATGGGGCCTACAGGGGGATGTTGCCGTGCTTCTTCGGCGGCAGCACCTCGCGCTTGCCGCGCAGCGCCCGCAGGCCCCGGACGATGTGCCGGCGGGTCTCGCTCGGCGCGATGACCGCGTCGACGTAGCCGCGCTCGGCCGCCAGGTACGGGTTCAGCAGGGTGTCCTCGTACGAGGCGATCAGCTCGGCCCGCTTCTCCTCGACGTTCCCGGCCGCCTCGGCCTCGGCGATCTCCCGGCGGTGCAGGATGTTGACCGCGCCCTGCGCGCCCATGACGGCGATCTGGGCGGTCGGCCAGGCCAGGTTGAGGTCGGCGCCCAGGTGCTTGGAGCCCATGACGTCGTAGGCGCCGCCGAAGGCCTTGCGGGTGATCACGGTGATCAGCGGGACGGTGGCCTCGGCGTAGGCGTAGATCAGCTTGGCGCCGCGGCGGATGATGCCGTCCCACTCCTGCTCGGTGCCGGGCAGGAAGCCGGGCACGTCCACGAAGGTCAGCACCGGGATGTTGAACGAGTCGCAGGTGCGGATGAAGCGGGCGGCCTTCTCGCTGGCGTTGATGTCCAGGCAGCCGGCCAGGTCCATCGGCTGGTTGCCGACGATGCCGACCGACTGGCCCTCGACCCGGCCGAAGCCGGTGATGATGTTGCCGGCGTACAGCGGCTGGGTCTCCAGGAACTCGCCGTCGTCGACGATGTGCTCGATGACCTTGCGCATGTCGTACGGCTGGTTCGCCGAGTCCGGCACGATCGTGTCGAGTTCGAGGTCCTCGTCGGTGACCGACAGGTCGGCCTGCTCGGCGTAGGACGGCGGGTCGCTCAGGTTGTTGGAGGGCAGGTACGAGAGCAGGCTCTTGACGTACTCGACCGCCTCCTTCTCGTCCGCGGCCAGGTAGTGCGCGTTGCCGGACTTGGTGTTGTGGGTGCGCGCGCCGCCCAGCTCCTCCATGCCCACGTCCTCGCCGGTGACGGTCTTGATCACGTCCGGGCCGGTGATGAACATGTGCGAGGTCTTGTCGGCCATCACCACGAAGTCGGTGATCGCGGGGGAGTACACCGCGCCGCCGGCGCAGGGGCCCATGATCAGCGAGATCTGCGGGATGACGCCCGAGGCGTGCACGTTGCGGCGGAAGATCTCGCCGTACAGGCCGAGCGAGACCACGCCCTCCTGGATCCGGGCGCCGCCGGAGTCGTTGATGCCGATGACCGGGCAGCCGGTCTTCAGCGCGAAGTCCATCACCTTGACGATCTTCTCGCCGAAGACCTCGCCGAGGGAACCGCCGAAGACGGTGAAGTCCTGGGCGAAGACCGCGACCTGGCGGCCGTCGACGGTGCCGTAGCCGGTCACCACGCCGTCGCCGTACGGGCGGTTCCTCTCCTGGCCGAAGTTGGTCGAGCGGTGCCGGGCGAATTCGTCGAACTCCACGAAGGAGTCCTCGTCCAGCAGCTCCACGACCCGCTCGCGGGCGGTCAGCTTGCCCTTGGCGTGCTGCTTCTCCACGGCCTTGGCCGAGCCGGAGTGCACCGCCTCGTCGAGCCTGCGCCGCAGGTCGGCGAGCTTGCCGGCGGTCGTGTGGGGGTCGTACGGCGCCTCGGTCATCCGGTGGCTCTCCCTGATCCATGGCCGCGACCTGTTCGAGTGCGCGCGGACCGGGTGGATGGGGCCCGCGCATGAGGGCAGGGCGGCGCTACGAACTACCGCTGGGTAGCGTAGCCAGCGCAGAGGGCGATCCGGCACGTCCTGGCGTTATGGCCATCGACACAGTTTTGTTGACGGCCGTTCTGCGGGACGATGGGGCGGCCTACGCCCCCCGGCTGCGCTCACGCCCTAGGGTTTCCCGCATGAACGCCTCCGACACCCCCCGCCGCAGCGGACTGCGCGGCTTCGGCCACACCGGACCGTCGCCGTGGACCGACCTGGACCGTCCGCCGCTCGACGAGGAGGCGCTGCGCCACGACCTGCTCGTGCCGGGCGAGCTCTGGACCTCCCTGGACGTCGTCACCGAGACCGGCTCCACCAACAGCGACCTCGCCGCCCGGGCCAAGGCCGGCGCGGCCCAGGGCGCGGTGCTGGTGGCCGAGGCGCAGAGCGCCGCGCGCGGCCGGCTGGACCGGCAGTGGACCGCCCCGGCCCGCTCCGGGCTGTTCCTGTCCGTCCTGCTGCGCCCCGAGGAGGTGCCGGTCGAGCGCTACGGCTGGCTGCCGATCCTGGTCGGGGTGGCCGCGGCCAGCACGCTCGGCCGGATCGCCGAGGTCGAGGTCGGGCTGAAGTGGCCCAACGACCTGCAGGTGGAGATCGACGGCGCGGAGCGCAAGGTCGGCGGCATCCTCACCGAGCTGGCCGGCGGCGCCGTGGTGGTCGGCCTCGGCCTCAACGTCTCGCTGCGCGCCGAGGAGCTGCCCGTCCCCACCGCCGCCTCGCTCGCGCTGGCCGGCGCCGCCACCACCGACCGCGGCACCCTGCTGCGGGCCCTGCTGCGCGAACTCGCCGAGCTGTACCGCGAGTGGACGGCCGCCGCCGGCGACCCGCACGCCAGTGACCTGCTGCGCGCCTACGTGGACCGCTGCACCACGCTCGGCCGCCAGGTGAAGGTCCACCTGCCCGGCGACACCGAGCTGGCCGGCGAGGCGGTGGCGGTGGACGGCGACGGGCGGCTGGTGGTTCGTACGCCCGACGGCGCACGCCGGGCGGTCGGCGCGGGCGACGTCGTCCACGTGCGCCCCGAGCCCCGCTGAACGGCAGTCTTCACCTCTCCTTGACCCGGGCTGATGCCCCGGATCCGGCGATTCCGTGCGAACATTCCACCTGGCAGCGGTGTGAGGCGCGCCACTGCCCGCCTGGGTGGCGGGCGGTGCGCCCGGACAGGTAGGACACGAGGCGAGTGCGGCGACCGCACGGGGACGGACCGGTGGCAGAGGACGGCAGCAGCGGCACGACGGCGGGCAGCCACGACCCCACGGTCGCGCTCGAACTGGAACGCCTGATCCTGGACGCGCCGCGCCGTTACACGCCGTACCAGGCCGCGCGCGCCGCCGACGTCCCGATGGAGCTGGCCACCCGCTTCTGGCGGGCCATGGGCTTCCCCGACATCGGCCAGTCCAGGGCGCTCACCGACGGCGACGTGATCGCGCTGCGGCGCCTCGCCGGCCTGGTCGAGTCCGGACTGCTGAGCGAGTCCATGGCGATCCAGGTGGCCCGCTCCACCGGCCAGACCACGGCCCGGCTGGCCGGCTGGCAGATGGACACCTTCCTGGAGAACCTCACCCAGTCCGTCGAACCCGGGCTGACCCGCGCCGACGTGGCCTACCCGCTGGTCGAGCTGCTGCTGCCGGAGCTGGAGCAGTTCCTGGTGTACGTCTGGCGGCGCCAGCTGGCCGCCGTCACCGGCCGGGTGGTGCAGGCCGCCGAGGACCACGAGATCACCAGCGGACGGCTCGCCGTCGGCTTCGCCGACCTGGTCGGCTTCACCCGGCTGTCCCGGCGGCTGGAGGAGGAGGAGCTCGGCGAGCTCGTCGAGACCTTCGAGAACACCTGCTCCGACCTGATCGCCGGGCAGGGCGGCCGGGTGATCAAGACCCTCGGCGACGAGATCCTCTACGTCTCGGAGGACCCGGCGACCGCCGCCGAGATCGCGCTCAGCCTGATCGAGGCACTGGCCGGGGACGACGCCATCCCGCCGCTGCGGGTCGGCATGGCCTTCGGCACGGTCACCTCACGGATGGGCGACGTCTTCGGCACCACCGTCAACCTGGCCAGCCGGCTCACGTCGATCGCGCCCAAGGACGCGGTGCTGATCGACGGCGAGTTCGCCGCCGCGCTGGAGCAGAACGGCAGCGTCGCCCCGGCCGACTCGGAGGGGCCGGGCCTGGCCGAGGCGCTGTCGGCCGCCGCCGGGATGCCCGCCTCCGGGCTGCCGATGCCGGGGCCGGACGCCGGCGCCCGCTTCCACCTGCAGCCGATGTGGCGGCGGCCGGTGCGGGGGCTCGGACTGGTGGAGCCGTGGCTGCTCACCCGGCGGCTGAAGCCGGAGTAGCGGCGGCGCGCTGTGCGGCACGGCGCCGGGAGGACGGAGTGGGCGGCGACGGGAGGGGTTCGGCTGCTGTTCTGCGGGTGTCGAACGGTTGAAACCCGTACGGTTCTGAGATGGTCCATCCGGGCAAACGGGGCATAACCGAACGAAACCGCCATAGTCTTGGTGCAAGCGGCCGGTCGGGTGCGACCGGGCGACGGGGGTCTGGCAGGACCGAGCACAGGGAGCGAGGCGAGCCGGTGAGCAGTGAGGCGATCATGACGGACCGCGGCTGCGACTGCGGCGGCTCGCGGCACCGCGACCCGCTGCCCGACCTGAGGCTGCAGTCCGTGGTCGAGCTGGCCCAGGACATGGCCGGCGCACTCACCCCCCTGGAGGCCGTCCGGGCCGCCGCCACCCGGGCCACCGAGGCGCTCGGCGCCACCATGGCGGCCGTCTCGGTCTGGGACCGCGAGTCCGGCCGGCTGCGGGTGCTGGTCAACCACGGCGACCTCGCCCCGGGCGAGGAGGAACTGCCCGAGGACGAGTCGTACCCGGTCGCCGACTTCCCCGAGATCGTCACCTATCTGGAGGAGCGCTGGACCACCGGGCGGCTGCCGCGCGCCTGGCTGCAGAGCGCCGAGAACACCGAACCGCACGCCGGTCACACCCACCCGACCGCCGGCGCGTACTGCCGGGAACGCGCCGCGGCGCTGCGCCGGCGCGGACGGGCCTGCTGCGTGGTCGCGCCGATCGTGCTGCACGGGCAGGCCTGGGGTGAGCTGTACCTCGCCCGGTCGGTCGGGATGCCCGAGTTCACCGAGGCCGACGCCGACTACGCGACCCTGCTCGCCGCCCAGGTCTCCGCCGGGCTCGCCCAGACCGAACGCCTCGCCGACCTGCGCAAGCTCGCCTTCTCCGACCCGCTCACCGGCCTCGCCAACCGGCGCGCCGTCGACGCCCGGCTGGAGAGCGCGCTGGAGGCGCACAACCGGCACAACACCGTGGTCTCGCTGGTCGTCTGCGACGTCAACGGGCTGAAGCGGGTCAACGACCAGCTCGGCCACGAGATGGGCGACCGGCTGCTGGAACGGTTCGCCCACCAGCTCTCACTGGCCGCCGCCAAGCTTCCCGGCAGCCTCGCCGCCCGGCTCGGCGGCGACGAGTTCTGCCTGCTGGTGGAGGGGCAGAAGGCCGACGAGGTGGTCGCCGTCGCCGAGGAGCTGTGCGCCCGGGCGCTCGCGCTGTCCGAGGGCGAGGGCGTGGCCTGCGGCGTCGCCTCCACCGGGGACTCCATCGGTCCGGTCACCACCCCCGACCGGCTCTTCCGGCTCGCCGACGCCGCCCAGTACCGGGCCAAGGCCGCCCGCGCCGCCCACCCGGTGGTCGCCGGGCGCAGCCACGGCCCCGGCTTCTCGCCCGACCCCACCGTGCTGCTCGCCGACGCCGCCGACCCGCACCACCGGGCCGACGGGCGGCGCGGGCCGAACGGCCGGGCCGGCACGGGCGACCGGCGGCGGTTCCGCGGCGCCGCCCACAGCGCCGACCCGGGCCAGCTGCTCACCGCCGTCCTCGCCGCCCTCGACCAGGCCGCCGCGGCGCGGGCCGTCCACCCGGCCGACACCCTCGGCAAGCTCGTCGTCGTCGCCGAGACCTCGGCCCGGCTGCTCGACGCCGTCGGCTGGTGGGTCTCGTACGTCCCGCCCGGCTCCCACCTCATGCGCACCGCCCAGCACGCCGTCTACCGGATGACCAGCGGCCCCAGCAGCACCCGCGCCGAGACCCAGCGCGCCCAGATCGAGGCCCCCGACGCCGTCTTCGACCTGCGCCACTACCCGATGACCCGCCGCGCCGTCCGCGGCGGCGCCTTCGCCCTGCGGGCCGGCGCCGCCGGCAACGACCCGGCGGAGGAGGCCATGCTCGTCGTCTCCGGCTACCGCGGCATGGTCGCGGCCGGCGGCCAGAACGCGGCCGGCGGCTGGCTCGTCGAACTCTTCGCCGACGACGCCACCCTCCCCCTCGGCCAGGCCGCCTGCGCGATGCGCGCGCTGGCCGCCGTCGCCCTGGCGGGCGCGGCCTCGCCCCCGGTGGTGTGAGCGCGCGGACGGCGGTTCCTGCGCGCGGTGGGGCGCACGCGGGGGCGCATTCGCAGGCGCGTACGGAGGGGCCGGAGTAACGATCCGGACAACGCCGAGCCGGTGCCCGGACGCCCTTCGTACCCTGGCCGATGCCCGCGACCTGCCGCCTGTCCAGAAGTCAGAAAGTTTGTGCTGTGCGCCATTTGGCGCAGAAGCGCGCCTCCAGGCGGCGTACCAATGGGGTCGTGGTCGACGTCGAGCCGGGAGGAGCCGGGATGACACTGGCGGCCGTGCACCACTGGATCGTGGTGCTCGACATCGAGGGGTTCAGCGCGCGGCCGAACCCCGTCCAGCGGTCGCTGCGCGAAGCGATGTACGACGTGCTCCGGGAGGCGCTGGCGGAGACCGGCCTGCCGGGCGCGGCCGTCGCCACCGAGGACCGCGGGGACGGCGTGCTGCTCCTGGTGCAGCCACACGTCTCGCCGGTGCTGCTGGCCGGGGCGCTCGTCCGGGCGCTGGAGGACTGCCTCGCGGAGAAGGCGCGGATCTTCAACGAGGCGCACGCCCTGCGCTTCAGGGTGGCGTTGCACCAGGGGCTGGTCAGCCGCGACCCGGACGGCTGGTCCGGGGACGCGGTGAACTGGACCTTCCGGCTGGTCGACGCCGTGCCGCTGCGCGAGGTGCTGGCCCGGGCGGCCAGGGCCAACCTGGCGTTCATCGTCTCCGACGAGGTCTACCAGGCCGTGGTCCGTCACGAGTACCGCACCGTCGACCCGGCGGCCTACCTGCCCGTCGACTTCGAGGCCAAGCACGGGATCGCCGCGCGGGGATGGATCACCGTGCCCGGCTATCCGGCTCCGCCCGGGCTGGTCGCCGGCCCCGGTCCCGATGCCGGACCCGGCCCCGCCTCCGGTCCTGTCGGCGGGCCGAAGGGCGGCCCGGACACCGGTCCGAAGGGCGGTGTGGTGTTCCACGCGGGGGTGGTGCACGGGGACCAAGTGGCCGGTGACAAGAACGTGTACCACGCGCCGAACGCCCCGGGTCGTCGATGACCACGCCCGGGGACGCGGGGCCGGCGGTGACGGGGGTTCCGCCGGCCGACGGGGGAGGGGGCTCGTCCGGCCCGGCGGCACCGCCCGGGGCCGGGCCGGACGTGCCTCCCGCGGACGGCCCGCCGGCCGGCGAGGGTGCCGACGGCGGGTCGTCCGGCGATGTCGGCGGGGAGCCGCCGGAGGGCGGCTCCGCCCGCAGCGGAGCGGCCCGGGAGAGCGCGGAGGCCACCCAGTTCGCCCAGGGCATGCTGCGCCGGGACACCGTCCGCCACGCGCTGGCGAGCATCGACGGCGACATGGTCGCCGGGGACAAGAACGTCTTCCTGGTCGGCGGCGGCCGGGCGCCGCTGCGCCTGGTCTCCCCGCTGGTCCTGGAGCAGGTGCGCAGCGCCTTCGCGGATCCGGTCGGCTGGGACGAGCTGCGGGCCGACTTCGGCAAGCGGAACCTCGCGATCCTGCGTGGCCCGAGCGGTTCCGGCAAGACCACGGCCGCGCTGCGGCTCCTGCTCGGCCGCTCGGTCGACCGGATCTACCGCCTGGACCGCACCTCCGATCTCGGAGCGCTCGTCGAGCGGCTGGAGGCCGACGCCCAGGAGGGCCCGGGCGAGCCGGTCGGCTTCCTGGTCGACCAGCCGGACGACTGCTCCATCCTGGACGGCCCGTTCCTCCAGGGTCTGGACGGCGCCCTCCACCGCGCCGGGGCCCGTCTGGTCCTGACGGTCGGCCAAGAGAGCGGGCTGGTCGACTCCGAGGTCCTCGGCCACGTCATCGAGCTGTCCGGCCCGCCGGAGCCCTCCCGGATCGTCCGCCACCACCTGGACTGGCGGCTCGGCGAGCCGGCCGCCACGCTGCTGCTCAAGCGATCGGGCGTACCGGCGTTCCTCGCTGAGTGCCTCGGCGCGGACGGCGCGTGTTCGGCGGCGGCCGGACTCGCCTCCGCGCTGGGCGAGTCCGCGGAGTCCTCGGCCACCGGGCTGCCCGACCTCGCGGCGGTCCGGGAGAAGCTGGCCCGGCGCGGCGTCGAGGACTTCGAGATCTGGGCCGAGAACTTGGACGAGCCCTTCCTGCGCTGCTACGCCGTCGCCCTGGCGGTGCTCAACGGCCTCCCGCAGGAGGACGTCGTCGCGGCGGCCCGGGCGCTCCACCGCCGCCTGGGCACGGAGGACTACACCGTGCTGGCCGCCGCGGACGGTCACCTGCCGCGGGTGCGCGAGCCGTACCAGGTGCCGCGTCGGCGGCGGCTCGCCCAGCTGCGCGCCCGGACGGTGCCGGTGCGGTTCTTCAGCGCCACCGGGCGGGTACCCGCGGAGGCCCTGGAGTACAAGGACCCGGGCTACCCGCGGCGGCTGATCCAGCACGTCTGGACGGAGTACCCGCTGCACGAGGTGCTGCTGGACTGGCTCGGCGAGCTGGTCGCCGACCCGTCGGAACAGGTCCGCACACACGCAGGGGTGGCCCTCGGAGTGCTCGCCGACCAGTCCTTCCAGTACGTGCTGGACCACGTCCTCCACTCCTGGGCGGCCAGCCCGGACCGTCGTCGGCGGACCGCGGTGGCTCACGCCCTGTCGGTGAGCGCGAAGAACCCCGAACTGAGCGGCATGGTCAGGACCCTGGCGGCCGGCTGGCTCGGCGACACCGCCCGCCCGCTGGTCCAGGCGACCGCGGCCCGGGTGTTCGCGCTGAGCCTCAGCGGCGCCGGGCCGCTGGGCGCTGTCGACGCCCTGGCCCGACTCTGCGTGGTCGACCACATCCAGGTCGCCATCGCGGTCGGCGACAGTCTGGCCGACATCCTCGCCGACGACGACCGGCTGACCGCCGTGGTGCTCGGCAGGCTGTGCACGGCGTTGGCCGACCACCGGGCCCGTCCCTCGGTCCTGCTGGCCTTCCTGGCCGTGGGCGCCCAGCTGGTGGTGGAGACGGAGACGCTCGCGGAGCCGGCCGTGATGCCGAACTGGCCTGCCCTGCTGGTACGGACGGACCGGGAGCCGGTGCTGCGCGCCCCGTTCGTCGAGCTGTGGCGCGCGGCGCTGAACGAGGCCGTCCAGCGATCGGCCTCCGAGTACGTCCTCCAGTTGTGGGCCCGGCTGGCCGAGGGGGACCCCGGACTGCGGGTGATCTTCGTACGGATGGCCGGTGCGCTGGCGGACGGCGACCCGCGGACCGCCACCATCCTGCGCCGCCAGGCCGCCGACTGGTCGGGCGCCCACAGCATCGCCCCACTGCCGAGGACCGCCGCCGCGGTCGCGGCCGAACTGGACCGACTGGAGAATCCGAGATGACCCCCACCCTGCCGCTGATCATCAGCGAGGAGCCGGTGCCACGGGGACTGTCCGGCCCGGTGAAGGCACTGAAGCCGAGCGCCGCTGCGGTGTACGCCTCCTACGATGGCGAACTCGCGTGGTTCCAGGGAAAGCCGCTGAGCTGGTCGCAGCAGTTCCTCGGCAAGTACCGCACCAGGTACGAGGTGGACCTCAGCGACCACCGACGCACCGCGCACCTGAAGAGCTGGCCGCTGCCCTCCCAGGACCAGGCCCACTGCTTCGATGCGGTCGTGGACGTGGGCTTCCGGGTCCACGACCCGGTCGAGGTGGTCCGCCGGAACGTGACCGACGCCCTGATCGTGGTCTACGGGCACATCGCCGCCGTGCTCCGGGGGATCGCCCGCGGCTTCCCGATCCACCAGGCGGCCCTGGCCGAGCACCGGATGAACCAGGACTGCGACCACGAGATGGTGCTGCCGGAGGGCATCACCATTTACCGCTGCGTGGTCGACCTGCGCCCCGACGAGGCGGCGCGCGAGTACATCACGAGTCTGACCAGGGCGGACCGGGAGCTGCGGCTGGCCGAATCGGCGCAGGTGCGGGCCGAGGCCGAGGCCCGGGGCGAGCAAGTGGTCGACCGGATCAAGCTGGACGGCCGGATCGCCCGGGAGAAGCTGGAACAGACGGCGAAGCTGGAGCTGCAGACGGAGCGGCGCAGGCTCCTGGGCGAGGGCGACCTCGACATCGGCGGCCTGATCCGGCTGTTCGTGCTGGAGCACCCGGACCGGATCGCCGAGGCGGTCGAGATGCGCAGCCGTTGGGAGACGGCACTGGTCGGCCGACAGGAGCAGTTCGACGAACGCTCGGTCGAGGTCTTCAAGTTCATGGTCGCGAACGACCTCATCCAGCCGGCCGATGTCGAGGTGATCCGGCAGCAGGCGCTGAACAGGGTCCAGGGCTCGACGCTCGCGGGCGGGGCGGCCACGGCGCTGCGGCCCGTACGGTGGGGCGGTCCGGCCGGCCCGGCGGGCCCGTCCGCGCCGTCCGCACTGGTGGGGACGGTGGTCGCGGACGCGCAGGGGAGCGGCCCGGCGAGCGGGGTGCTCCCGGTCTACCTCCTGATCGACGAGTCGGCGGCCGTCGCCGGCTGCCTCGACGGCCTCAACAACGCGCTGCGCGGCCTGCACTCGGCCTTGCTGACCCCGCCCGAGACGGCCACCGGACTGCGCATCGCGGTGCTCGGCGCGGCCGGGCAGACCACGGCGCACCTGCCGATGTCGGCGGTCGAGTGGACCACCGTGATGCCGGAGCTGACGGTGCGCGCGGGCGCGCGGCACGACCTGGCGTTCGAGCGTCTGGGCAAGCAGCTCCCGGAGGACCTGGCGAGGCTCAAGGCCGAGCACCCGGTGGTCCACCGCCCGGTGCTGTTCGTGCTGTTCGGCGGGGTCTGCGAGGAGGGCGTGCGATGGCGGGAAGCGGTCAGGGCGCTGACCGACCCGGCGACCAACCCCCGTTATCCGACGGTCATCTCGGTGGGCATCGGCCGGGCCGACGAGGCCGAGATCCGAGCGATCGCCCGCTACCCGGAACTCGCGTTCCTGGCCGAGCCCGGACTTGACCTGGCCACCGCCGCCGAGCGTTTCGCCTCGCTGCTGCGCGACTCCGTGCTCTACCTGAGCCGCGGCCTGGCCGGCGGCCGACTGGACCTGTTCATCGAGTGCCCGCCCGGCCTGCGTCGGCTCGGCGGCACCGGCTGAGCCACCCCCGACCCATCCCGACGAGGCGCCCACGGCGCCGGAACCGAAAGGCATTTCCGACCATGGCCGACAACCGCGGCAACCTGATCCCGATGTACGTGGTGGCGGACGAGTCCGGCTCGATGACACCCGTCCTCGGCGAACTCAACGCCGGACTGGCCTCGCTGCACCGTGCGCTGCTGGCCGAACCGATGGCGGCGGCGAAAGTCAGATTCTCCGTGCTCGGCTTCTCGAACGGGGTCGACGTACGGATGAGCCTGGCCGACCTGCGGCACGAGGACGAGCTGCCGGTCCTGTCCAGCACCGGCGGCGGGACGAGTTACCGGGCAGCGTTCACGGCGCTGCTCACCCGCATCCCGCAGGACGTGCAGGAGCTGAAGAGCGCCGGGTACACGGTCTACCGGCCCGCGGTGTTCTTCCTCAGCGACGGCCAGCCCAACAGCAACGAGGACTGGGCGAGCGTGCACCGGCAGCTGACCGACCGGTCCCGGGGCGTGGCGCCGAACATCGCGGCGTTCGGCATCGGCGCCGCCGATGCCGCCACGATCCTGAACGTCGCCACCGACCGGAATTACGCCTTCGTGCAGATCCCGGGCGCCGACATCGGCGCGGCGATCACCAAGTTCTGCTCGGCGCTGACGACGAGCATCGTCGCGTCCGGGATGTCACTCGCGGCGGGGAACGCGGAGTTGGTGGTGGACAAGCCGGAGGGCTTCCGCATGGCGATCGACGTGGTGTGACGATGAGCCCCGAGCACCGCGCGGCCGGCCCCGACGGCCGGGCCGCGCCGCCGACCGTACCGCCGTTCGTACCGCGGGCCGCAGGGCCGTCGCGGACGGGTCCGGCCGGCTTCCTGCCCGCCCCGGCCAGGCCGTCGCACCCGCCGGCGGAGCCCGGTCGCCCGGTCGGCGACTCGGTGTACGCGGCGCCCCCCTCTCGGTGGGCGCCCGTCGAACTGGACCGTCCGGTGGACCGGTTCGAGCCCAAGCCGCCGTCGGGTTCCTCGTACCGGCCGGACACGATCTTCGACGGCTGGTCCAGCGAGCACGTACGGGTCCGGCTCGCCTCCGTCCGGGGGTACGCGCACCGGGGTAACGGGCGGCCCCGCGAGGACGACGTCGCGGTGGGGCTGCACGGATCCGGGGCGTTGGTCTTCGCGGTCGCGGACGGCGTCTCCGGCGCCGCGCAGTCGCACCTGGGAGCCACCCTCGCCTGTCGGACGGCAGTGGACACGGTGACCAGGCAGCTGGACGAGGGCCGCCGCCCGGACGAACTCGCCTGGGCCGAGGTGCTCAACCACGCCGCCTACCAACTGGTCGCGCAAACGGCGAAGATCCTCGGCCTGTCCCGGGAGGACGCGGCGGCGGCCGAGCGCCTGATGGCCACCACGCTCGTGACGGGTGTGGTGGTGCCCTCCTCGCTGGGGCTGGACGTCCACCTGGTGTCCGTCGGGGACTCGGGGGCCTGGCTGCTGTCGGGGGGCCGCCGGTTCATGTCGGTGATCCGCGAACCGGTCAGCGGCGGGCCGGTGGCCTCCTCGGCAGTGGTGGCACTGCCCCGGGTGCCCGGCGACGTCCGATCGCACTCCGCGCTCGTGTCGGGTTCGGACCGGCTGCTGGTCGGCACGGACGGCTTCGGAGGCCCGCTGGGCGACGGTACGGGCCCGGTCGGCCGGTTGTTCGCCGAGCACCTGGCGCCCTCCCTGGAGCCCCGCGGGCTCGCCCACCTGCTGGACTTCTCCCGGGAGACCTTCGACGACGACCGCACCCTGCTCGTGGTCTGGCCCGCCTCCGCCGTGGAGGCACAACCGTGACGAAGGTCCGGGTCGAACGACTGACCAGGGGTGACAAGCTCGGCCAGGGTGGCCAGGGCACGGTCTGGGCGCTGCCCGACCGGAAGATCAACGGCGAATGGCCGGTGGCGTACAAGGAGTACTCCGCAGCCTGCCGGAACGAACTGGACGGCCCGGCCCTGGACGCGATGGTGGAGTTCGTGCCCGGGCTGCCCACCGAGACCGGCCTCTGGCTGTGCGAGCGGCTGGCCTGGCCGGCCGCCGTCGTGTCTGACGGCCAGGGCCGTTGCGGCATCCTGATGCGCCTGGTGCCGGACAGCTTCTTCATCACCTCGCCACAGGCGGGGCGGAACCTCGCGGGCTTCCAGTTCCTGTTGAACGACGAGGGCTACCTGCGCCGGGTCGGGATCTCGATCAGCGACGAGCAGCGGCTGCAGCTGCTGCTCGACCTCTCCCGGACACTCGCGGGCCTGCACCGGTTGGGCGTGGTGGTGGGCGACCTCTCGCCCAAGAACGTGCTGTTCAGGTTGGGAACGGAGCCGAGCTGCTTCCTGATCGACTGCGACGCGATGCGGGTCGACGGCCGGGACGCGCTCGACCAGCGGGAGACCCCGGACTGGAGCCTGCCGGAGGGCGAACCGCTGGCGACCGGACGTGGGGACTCTTACAAGTTCGGCCTGCTGGTGGTCCGTCTGCTCGCCGGAGAGCAGGACAGCCGGGACACCGGAGTGGTCGCGATGCTCTCGGCGGACCTCGGCCGGCTAGCCGCGACGGCGCTCGGCACGGACCCCCGGCGGCGGCCCGAACTGGCCGACTGGGAAAGGCCGTTGCTCCGGGCGATCGAGGAGCTGCGGGCGCCGCCGACGGCCGGGCCGGGGCCGTCCGCCCGGCGGAGGCCGGATGTCTCCACGGTGTCCGCCACGGTGCCCGCCACTCCGCCCTCCGCCACCCCGCCCGGCCCGGGCCGGGTGTTGCTGGCGATGCTGGTGGCGGGCCTGCTCGTGTGGGCGGGCATCAAGGGGGTGTCCGTGCTCGGGGACCGCTCCGGAACCGACTCCGCGTCGACCGGGCAGTCGTGGCCGGCTGTCGCGCCCATGGACGGGACGACGCCGAACGGGAGCTACGGCATCACAGGAGGTGCGACCGGCGGTAGCGGGACGTCCGTGGGCACCTCCGCGGACCAGGCGAAGGCCATTGACGCCCTGCTGAACCGGAACGACGGCACGCGCAAGGTCGTCACGTCCGCGGTCCAGGCCGCGGACGGCTGCGGGAGCGCGGCGGACGTGAGGTACCGGGCGTCCCAGCTCCGCCAGGCGGCGGTCGGCCGGGACTCGTTGGTCAACCGGCTGCAGGCCGTCGACACCTCGGCACTGCCCGGTGGCGCGACCCTGGCGGCCCAGCTGTCCTCGGCCTGGAAGGCCTCCGCGGCAGCCGACCGGGCGTTCGCGAGGTGGGCGGACGACGTGGCCGGATGCGACGGCAACGCGCCGCACACTGCGGACTGGGACGAGGGATACGGTCAGAGTCAGGTGGCGACCGCCGCCAAGAAGGCCTTCGCCGAGGCGTGGAACCCGGTGGCGGACCGTTACGGGCTGGCCCGCTGCGACCCGGACGCCATCTGAACCCCGACTGCTAAGGGGGGATCCGGCCCTCGGGGCGGGCCAGCTCCGCCAGCTCCTCCGGCCGGTTCAGTTCGATCACCCGGCGCCCGGTTCGCAGCCACCCGGCGTCCCGCCACTCCTCCAGCAGCCGGTTGACGGTTCGTCGGGAGCTGAGCACCAGGCCGGCCAGGTCGTCCTGGGAAAGCGGCAGCGAGATCTTGACCTCGCCGGTGGGTGTCGAATCTCCGTAGCGTTCGGCGAGTTCCAGCAGGAGGGCGGCCAGGCGGGTGCGGACGACGCCGGAGCCGGTGGCCGCCCGCTGCTGGTCGGCCTCCCGCAGCCGGCCGGAGAGCACCTGCTGAAGGGCCTGCGCGACGACGGGGTTGTCCCGCTTGATGGGGCCGAACCGGCTGAGCGGGATGTGCAGCGCGATGACGTCGGTCAGCGCGTGGAGGGTGGCCGACCGGGAGCCGCCGTCGAGGCCCGCCTGTTCGCCGAGCAGGTCGCCGTCGCCCCGGATGGCGAGGATCGCGCGGTAGCCGGCCCCCGACTCGACCAGGACCTTGACGCAGCCGCGCTCGACCACCAGCAGGTGGTCGGAGAGCTCGTGCTGCTGGAGCAGTGAGTCGCCCGCCGGGTAGTGGACCCGGCGGGCGACGGCGGCCAGTTCCGCCCGGGCCGGGGCGTCCAGCAGGTGCCAGAACGGAACGCGTCCGCCCGACGCCGATCCGGCGGGTCTCATCCCAGCAGCCCCGCCAGCGCGACCAGGCAGCAACCGGCGATGGCGAGCAGAAGAGACTGCCGTACCCGGCGGTCCTTGATCCAGATGATCCGGCTCATTTCCACCAACTGCCTGCTGAGCAGGGGGAGCAGGTCCGCGCCGTCCAGCTCGGTGGCGAGCCGGTCGGGCGTCCAGTGCCGGAGCTGGCCGTAGTAGACGAAGTTCGGAGCGTCGCTCTCGTGCTTGCCCCCGCCGCGCGGTACGACCACCGACACGGCGGCGATCGCTGCCAGGGCGAGGATGGCCACCCCGAGCCAGAAGGCCGTTGCGGGCAGCGCTCCCGAGGTGCGGCCGAGGGTGGTACCGGTGCCGGACAGGGCGACGATCGCGCCGAGCGCGGCGGACTCGATGGTGAGCGCGAAGGATGCCTTGGAATCGACCCTTCCGGTCACCTCTGTCAGCGAACCATGGATCTGCCAGGCGGTTTTGACTGCTTCTTCGTTCGACACAGGCCCCCCGGACGACCGTTCTGCGCGGTTCCCCCGGCTTGCCGGTTCCGGCCCCGGACTCCGCCGTTGCAGCATATCCGCGCGGCGGTCGCCGGGGGCCGGGATTGCCTCGACCCGGACCCGGCCCACTGCTTCCGTCGGGTGCGGGGTGCAAGGGGCCCGGACGCCGGGTGCTCCCGGGCGTGTTCCGGTTCGGTGACCGGTGTGTCGCGGGTGGGTCGCGGTCGGGGGCCGGGGCTGTCACCGGGGGCGCGGCGGTGGGATGGTGGGTGGCCGGTCGAGCGGTAACGGGGGGCGTGGCGTGGGCAGACGGTTGGCGGGTGCGGCGGTGGCCGGGGTGCTGGTGCTCGGCAGCGGGGTGGCGGTGGCCGCTCCGGCGTCGGCGGTGCCGGTGGTGCGGACGGCGGGGGCGGCGGGAGCGGCGCGTACGGCGCCGGAGCAGGTGCCGCAGGCGCGGGACGGGGCCGGGGCGCACCGGATCGCCCGGCTCGCCGGGTCCAAGTCGAAGTCGAAGACGAAGAAGAAGGTGAAGCGCGGCTTCTTCCACGGGTTCTTCCACGGCTTCCTCGGGTGGCTGACCACGGCGCTGCTGATCGCCCTGCTGGTGACGGTCCTGGTCGTCCTCTGGGTCAGGCGCTCGAACCGCCGCTAGCGGTCCGCGGGCCGCGGTCCGAGGGCGCGCAGTGCGGCGTCGACCAGGCGTTCGGCGTGGTCGTGGCCGAGCGGGCCGAGCCGGTACTGCCAGCGGTAGTGCAGCGGGCCGTAGAGGAGTTCGAGGGCCAGGTCGAGGTCGGCGTCGGGGGCGAGCTGGCCGGCCTCGCGGGCGCTGCGGAGGCGGTCGCGGGTGATCTCCAGCAGGGGGTCCAGCAGGCGGGTGCGGTACCGAGGGGCTGTTCCACGCGGTGCCGATGATCGCGGTGCCGCAGGCCGTCGACCAGTTCGCCAAGGCGGACGCGCTGGTGGGTCTCGGCGTCGCCCGCCGGCTGGACACCGACGCGGCCACCCCGGAGGCGCTGCGGGTGGCGCTGCTGGAGCTGGTCGGGGACCCTGCGGTGGCCGAGCGGCTGCGCGAGCTGTCCGCCGCCGGACGGGCCGAGGGCGGCACCGGCCGGGCGGTCGACCTGATCGAGGCGGAGCTCGGGTCGTAGGGGAGTACCGGCGGGGCGGTGGGGGTGGCGGGGGTGCGAGGGGGCTGCGGGGTGCGCTGTGGACGCCGAGGTCGGAGAATCCGAATGGCGAGCACCTGTTGTCATATCTTCATTCACCTGATGTGATGGTGTATATGGATATGCACAGTGCTGTGGCCCCCGACGCTCCGCTGGTCCTGGTCGGCAAGGCCGACGTCAGCGCCGAGGACGTTCTGGCCGTCGCCCGGGGCAACGCCCGGGTCGAGATCGGTCCCGACGCGCTCGCCGAGATGGCGGCCGCCCGTGCGCGGATCGACGCCCTCGCGGCCGAGCCGCGCCCCGTCTACGGCGTGTCGACCGGCTTCGGCGCGCTCGCCGTGCGGCACATCAGCCCCGAGCTGCGCGCCCAGCTGCAGCGGTCGCTGGTGCGCTCGCACGCCGCGGGCATGGGCCCGGCCGTCGAGCGCGAGGTGGTCCGCGCGCTGATGTTCCTGCGGATGAAGACGCTGGCCTCCGGCCGTACCGGGGTGCGTCCGCTGGTCGCGCAGACCATGGCCGCCCTGCTCAACGCCGGCATCACCCCGGTGGTCCGGGAGTTCGGCTCGCTCGGCTGCTCCGGTGACCTCGCGCCGCTGTCGCACTGCGCGCTGGTCCTGATGGGCGAGGGCACCGCCACCGGCCCGGACGGCGAGGAGAAGCCCGTCGCCGAGCTGCTCGCCGCCGCCGGCATCGAGCCGGTCGAGCTGCTGGAGAAGGAGGGACTGGCCCTCATCAACGGCACCGACGGCATGCTCGGCATGCTGGTCATGGCCATCTCCGACCTGCAGCGCCTGTTCACCACTGCTGACATCACCGCCGCCATGAGCCTGGAGGCGCTGCTCGGCACCGACAAGGTGCTCGCCCCCGAGCTGCACGCCCCGATCCGCCCGCACCCGGGCCAGGCGCTCAGCGCCGCCAACATGCTGGCCGTCCTCAAGGACTCCGGCCTCACCGGCCACCACCAGGACGACGCGCCGCGCGTCCAGGACGCGTACTCGATCCGCTGCGCCCCGCAGGTGGCCGGCGCCGGCCGCGACACCCTGGCGCACGCCCAGCTGGTCGCCTCCCGCGAGCTCGCCGCCTCGGTGGACAACCCGGTGGTGCTGCCGGACGGCCGGGTGGAGTCCAACGGAAACTTCCACGGCGCCCCGGTCGCGTACGTGCTGGACTTCCTCGCCATCGCCGCCGCCGACCTCGGCTCGATCTCCGAGCGCCGCACCGACCGGCTGCTCGACAAGGCCCGCTCGCACGGCCTGCCGGCCTTCCTGGCCGACGACCCGGGCGTGGACTCCGGCCTGATGATCGCCCAGTACACCCAGGCGGCGCTGGTCAGCGAGAACAAGCGGCTCGCCGTCCCGGCCTCGGTCGACTCGATCCCGTCCTCCGCGATGCAGGAGGACCACGTGTCGATGGGCTGGTCGGCCGCGCGCAAGCTGCGCCAGGCCGTCGACAACCTCGGCCGGATCCTCGCCGTCGAACTCACCGCCGCCGCCCGCGCGCTGGAGATCCGTCAGCAGGCCGACTCGGCCGGCCGGATCGCCCCGGCCTCCGCGGCCGCGCTGGCCGTCGCCCGGGAGGCGGGGGTCGGCGGCGCCGGCCGCGACCGCTTCCTCTCGCCGGACCTGGAGGCGGCCGCGGCGCTGGTCGCCTCCGGCGACCTGGTGCGCGCGGTCGAAGAGGTCACCGGCCCGCTGGCCTGACGCACCGCCGGCGCGGGGCGGCCGGGGCTCAGTCCCAGTCGCTCCGCGGCCGACGGTCCTCGCGGTTGCGGCGCTCGCCGAACGCGGCGGCGAAGTTGACCCCGACGATGCCCGCCCAGCAGACCAGCAGACCGGCGAAGCCGCCGTTCGTGGGGTTGCCGGCGATCGCGGTCAACGGGATGCCGAAGGCCATCGAGACCACCGCGAGCCCGCTGCCGGAGCGCTTGGTCCAGCCCTGGCGGCGGGACCGGTGGTGGCGGTCGCGGTACGGACCCGGCTCGTGGTCGTCCATCCGCTGCGCCACGGAGCGCTCGACCCGCGCGTCCAGGCGGGCGTCGAGGCGCTTCATGAAGGAGTCGACGAGCTCGTCCTCGTACTCCTTGCCGAGCTCCTTGCGGGCCTGCAGGGTGGCGTCGAGGTCGCGCCGCAGATCGTCCTGGCGAGTGTCCATGGGGTCCAGCCTGGCCCCGCGGTGACGCCCGGTCCATCCGTTCGCGGGGGGAATCCGGGCGGGCTCAGGGACAAATCAGGGTTACCCCGAGCCGGACCCGGCGACCGTCCGGGCCCGGCTCGGAAGTGTCCGGATACCGTTCGATCCGGTCCGATCCGCGGGACGTCTCACGTTGCGTCCCGCCGTACGAGACGTCTTTGCCAGGCGCGGCCCGCTGCTGCACAGTCGTCGTCCGAACCGCTCGCACCCGGAGGTACCGCTGATGACCGCCACCGACGAGACCGGCAGCGTCGGCCCCTCCGCCCGGCTGCTCCAGCTCTTCGAGGGCCACCGGCTGACGCCGACCCAGCGCCGGATCGCGCACTCCCTGGTGCGGCACGCCACCGAGGCGCCGTTCCTGTCCAGCGTCGAGGTCGCCGAACTCGCGGGCGTCAGCCAGCCCTCCGTCACCCGCTTCGCGGTCGCCCTCGGGTACGACGGCTACCCGGCGCTGCGCAAGCAGCTGCGCGAACTCGGCGGGGGAGAGCCGGCCGCGCCGGAGACCCCGGACGACGCGGTGCGCAACGAGCACCAGCAGGCCGTGCTCGCCGAGATCGCGCACCTGCGCCACCTCGCCGAACTCCTCGCCGATCCGGAGCCGATCATCCGGGCTGCCCGGCTGCTCGCCGCCTCCCGCCCGCTGCCCGTGCTCGGCCTGCGGGCCGCCTCGGCGCAGGCCCGTGGCTTCGCCTACTTCGCCGCCAAGGTGCACCCGGACATCCGGCTCCTGGACGAGGGCGGCAGCATGCTCGCCGACCGCCTCGAACAGGCCGCCGCGGCCGGGGCCACCGCGCTGCTCTGCTTCGCGCTGCCGCGCTACCCGCGGGAGTTGATGGACGCCCTGGCGGTGGCCCGGGAGTGCGGGCTGACCGTGCTCACCGTCGCCGACAGCGCCTTCGCGCCGGTCGCCAAGCTCTCCGACCTGATGCTGCCGGCCGCCGTCGGCACCGGGCTGGTCTTCGACACCGCGTGCGCGCCGATGATGCTCGGCCGGGTGCTGCTGCAGGCCATGTGCGACGAACTCCCGGGCGCGGAAGCCCGGTTGGAGGCGATCGAGCAGTCGGCGGCGGCGCGCGGGCTCTTCTTGGAATAGCCGCAGCCCGGAACGGACGCGGCCTGGAGCAGCGGCGGGGGAGTAGCCGTCACAAACCCGGGCATCCCCTCCTGCAGGGGGTGTCACCCATGCGCGTGATCCATGAGATGAAGTTCGTCGCCCGCCTGGCCTCGGGTGCCGACGAATGGTCCTGCCCCACCTGCGGGCGCCGAGTCACCCTGCGGCGCCTGCCCGAACCCGAACTGACCGTCCTCGACCCGGGCGACGAGTCCGCCGTCCACGTCGGCGTCATCGAACCCGACGCCCGCGCTGCCGTGGCCGCCGAGAAGTACGGCCTCGGCCCCGTCCAGAACATCCCCCGCCCGCCGTCCCCGCCCACCCCGGACGCCGACGACCGCCGCTGGCTCGCCGAGATCGGCATCGACTGGGACGGCGACGCGGCGGCCTGACTCAGCTGCGGGGCGCGTAGAGCGGGAGGTCGGAGGTGTCCAGGGCGGCGGGCAGCGGCGCGGGCAGCGGAACGGGCTCGCCGTACTTGCCGTGCAGGATGCCCTGGTAGGCACCGTCGCGGGGGTGGGTGTAGAGCGTCCAGGTGCCGTCGCGCGGGTCGAGCGCGAGGAGCGTCGGCACGCCCGCGACGGCGTACCAGCTGGTCTTGGTCGCGAGGTGGCTGACGGGCGACAGGGTGGGAACCACCTCGACGGCGAGGGCGGTGCGGCGAGGTTCGGCCAACCAGGCGTCGTTGTTCTCCCACTCGATGGGCAGTGCGAGCAGGTCGGGAGTCGCGTAGTCGTCCTCGGCGTCCGGCGGGCCGACGGGCGCCGACTCGTAGACGCCGAGTCCTCCGGCCAGTCGTGAGCCGATCCGTTCGCGGAGTCGTCGCACGGTTCCGGCGTGCTTGCCTCGGCGGGGCGGAGACATCAGCAGGGCGCCTCCGATGATCTCGACTCGCAGCTCCGTGCTGCGCTCGATCTCTTCCGCTGCTCGGCGCAGGGCGCCGGGGCGCACGGGGGTGGTTGCCATGAGGTCCTCTGATGGGCCGAGTGGCTGGTGTTCGGGGCCCCAGCGTATGGCGGGCGGCCGTGTTGTCTCACGCCTTGATCGGATTGTTCCGGGGTCTGGTCGAAACCCGCTTGTTTAGTTATATTCAGTCGAACAGAGCTTGAATGAATCCATCCGCAGGGAGGCCGGGACTATGGTGCAGCAGCAGGCGAGCGGGCCGCGCGAGGTGCGCGCGGCGCGTGGCACGGGGCTCACGACGCAGGGGTGGCAGCAGGAGGCCGCCCTGCGGATGCTGATGAACAACCTCGACCCCGAGGTGGCCGAGCACCCGTCGAAGCTGGTCGTGTACGGCGGCACCGGCAAGGCCGCGCGGGACTGGCGCTCCTTCGACGCCATGGTGAAGACGCTGCAGGGCCTGAAGCAGGACGAGACCATGCTGGTCCAGTCCGGCCGCCCGGTCGGCGTGATGCAGACCCACGAGTGGGCGCCGCGCGTGCTGATCGCCAACTCCAACCTGGTCGGCGACTGGGCCAACTGGGAGGAGTTCCGCCGACTGGAGAGCCTCGGGCTCACCATGTACGGCCAGATGACCGCCGGCTCGTGGATCTACATCGGCACCCAGGGCATCCTCCAGGGCACCTACGAGACCTTCGCCGCCGTCGCCAACAAGCGGTTCAACGGCACGCTGGAGGGCACCATCACCCTCACCGCCGGCCTCGGCGGCATGGGCGGCGCCCAGCCGCTGGCCGTCACCATGAACGGCGGCGTGGCGATCTGCATCGACTGCGACCCGTCCCGCATCTCCCGCCGGATCGAGCACCGCTACCTGGACGTCGAGGCCAAGGACCTCAGCCACGCGCTGGAGCTGGCCACCGCCGCCCGCGACAAGAAGCAGCCGCTCTCCATCGGCCTGCTGGGCAACGCCGCCGAGCTCTTCCCGCAGCTGCTCGCGATGGACGCGCCGATCGACATCGTCACCGACCAGACCAGCGCCCACGACCCGCTGAGCTACCTGCCGGTCGGCGTCGCCTTCGACGACATGGCGACCTACGCGGCCGAGAAGCCCGCCGAGTTCACCCAGCGCTCCCGCGAGTCGATGGCCAAGCACGTCGAGGCCATGGTCGGCTTCATGGACCGCGGCGCCGAGGTCTTCGACTACGGCAACTCGATCCGCGGCGAGGCCCAGCTGGCCGGCTACGACCGCGCCTTCGCCTTCCCCGGCTTCGTCCCCGCGTACATCCGCCCGCTGTTCTGCGAGGGCAAGGGCCCGTTCCGCTGGGCCGCGCTGTCCGGCGACCCGCAGGACATCCACAAGACCGACAAGGCCGTCCTCGACCTCTTCCCGGAGAACGAGTCGCTGCACCGCTGGATCAAGATGGCCCAGGAGAAGGTGCACTTCCAGGGCCTGCCCGCGCGCATCTGCTGGCTCGGCTACGGCGAGCGCGACAAGGCCGGCGAGCGCTTCAACGACATGGTCGCCTCGGGCGAGCTGTCCGCGCCGATCGTCATCGGCCGTGACCACCTGGACTGCGGCTCGGTCGCCTCCCCGTACCGGGAGACCGAGGCGATGCTGGACGGCTCGGACGCCATCGCCGACTGGCCGCTGCTCAACGCCATGGTCAACGTCGCCTCCGGCGCCTCCTGGGTCTCCATCCACCACGGCGGCGGCGTCGGCATCGGCCGCTCGATCCACGCCGGCCAGGTCACCGTCGCCGACGGCACCGCGCTGGCCGGGGAGAAGATCCGCCGGGTGCTCACCAACGACCCGGGCATGGGCGTCATCCGGCACGTGGACGCCGGCTACGACCGCGCCGACGAGGTCGCCGCCGAGCGTGGCGTGCGCGTCCCGATGGGTGAACTGTGACGGTCCCGTCCTTCGAGGAGATGTGGGCGGAGCTGCTCCCCGTGGGCCGCTCCGCCTCCACCGGCGGCTACCGCCGCTTCGCCTGGAACTCCGCCGACGCCGAGTGCCGCGCCTGGTTCGAGCAGCAGGCCCGCGACCGCGGTCTGGCGTACGAGCTGGACCGCAACGGCAACCAGTGGGCCTGGCTGGGCGATCCGCAGGCCGGCGGCGCCGTCGTCACCGGTTCCCACCTGGACTCCGTCCCGGACGGCGGCGCCTTCGACGGCCCGCTCGGGGTGGTCTCCTCCTTCGCCGCGCTGGACGAACTCCGCGCCCGGGGAACGGAGTTCACCCGGCCGCTGGCGATCGTCAACTTCGGGGACGAGGAGGGCGCCCGGTTCGGCGTGGCCTGCATCGGCTCCCGGCTGACCGCCGGCGTGCTCTCCCAGGAGGCCGCGTACGAGCTGCGCGACGCCGCCGGCGTCCGGCTGCCCGACGCGATGGAGAAGGCCGGCTACGACCCGACCGGGATCGGTGCGGACGACGACCGGCTGGCCCGGATCGGCGCCTTCGTCGAACTCCACGTCGAGCAGGGCCGCTACCTCGCCGAGGGGCAGCCGGTCGGGGTGGCCGGCGCGATCTGGCCGCACGGCCGCTGGCGGTTCGACTTCCACGGCGAGGCCAACCACGCCGGCACCACCCGGATCGAGGACCGCCGCGACCCGATGCTGACCTACGCCAACACCGTGCTCGCCGCCCGCAAGAAGGCGAAGCTGGCGGGCGCGCTGGCCACCTTCGGCAAGGTCGCGGTCGAGCCCAACGGCACCAACGCGATCGCCTCGCTGGTGCGCGGCTGGCTGGACTCCCGGGCGGCCGACGAGCGCACCCTCACCGCGCTGGTCGCCGAGATCGAGCAGGCCGCCGCCGAGCGCGGCGAGCGCGACGGCGTCCGGGTCGAGCTGACCCGCGAGTCCTACACCCCGGTGGTGGACTTCGACGGGCCGCTGCGCGACCGGCTCGCCAAGCTGCTGGACGCCCCGGTGCTGCCCACCGGGGCGGGACACGACGCCGGGATCCTGGCGTCCGCGATCCCGACCGCCATGCTGTTCGTGCGCAACCCCAGCGGCGTCTCCCACTCCCCGGCCGAACACGCCGAGGTGGCCGACTGCCTGGCCGGGGTCACCGCCCTCGCCGACGTACTGGAGGACCTCGCGTGTCAGTGACCGCAGTGAGCTACTGGGCCCAGTACGCCTGGCTGCCGCACCCCAACGGGCCGGTGGTCGAGCGGGACGTGCTGATCGCCACCGGCCCCGACGGCCGGACCACCTCGGTGACGCCGGACAGCGGGCCCTGCCCGCCCGGCGCCGTCCGGCTCGAAGGGCTGCTGCTGCCCGGGCAGGCGAACGCCCACTCGCACGCCTTCCACCGGGCGCTGCGCGGGCACGTGCAGGTCGGCTCCGGCACCTTCTGGACCTGGCGCGACACCATGTACCGCTTCGCCGGCGCGCTGGACCCGGACGCCTACCTGGAGCTCGCCACCGCCGTCTACGCCGAGATGGCGCTGGCCGGGATCACCGCCGTCGGCGAGTTCCACTACCTGCACCACGCGCCCGGCGGGGCCCGCTACACCGACCCGAACGCGATGGGCGAGGCGCTGATCGAGGCCGCCGCCCGGGCCGGCATCCGGATCACCCTGCTGGACACCTGCTACCTGTCGGCCGGCTTCGGCGCCGAGCCCACCAAGCCGCAGCAGCGGTTCAGCGACGGCGACGCGCAGGCCTGGGCCGAGCGCGTGGACGCGCTCAAGCCCCGTGAGCACGCCCGGATCGGCGCCGCCATCCACTCGGTCCGGGCCGTCCCGGCCGAGCAGCTGGGCATCGTCGCGCACTGGGCGGCGATGCGCAAGGCGCCGCTGCACGTCCACCTGTCCGAGCAGACCGCCGAGAACGACGCCTGCCTGACCGCGCACGGCGTCACCCCGACCCGGCTGCTCGCCGACCACGGCGCGCTCGGCCCGCGCACCTCGGTCGTGCACGCCACCCACCTCACCGACGAGGACGTCAAGCTCCTCACCGACTCCTCCACGACCGTCTGCATGTGCCCCACCACCGAACGGGACCTCGCGGACGGCATCGGCCCGGCCCGCCGGCTCGCCTCGGCGGGCTGCCCGATCACCCTGGGCAGCGACAGCCACGCGGTCATCGACCCGTTCGAGGAGGCCCGCGCGCTGGAGCTGGACGAGCGGCTGCGCACCCGGACCCGCGGCCACTGGACGGCCAACGCGCTGCTGCGGGCCGGCACCGAGGACGGCCACGCCTCGCTGGGCTGGCCGGAGGCCGGCCGGGTCGAGGCCGGGGCGCTCGCCGACTTCACGGTGATCGCGCTGGACTCGGTCCGCACCGCGGGCCCGCCGCCCCGGCTCGGCGCCGAGATCGCGGTCTTCGCCGCCTCGGCGGCGGACGTGCGGCACGTGGTGGTCGGCGGCCGGCACGTCGTGCGGGACGGCGTGCACCAGCTGGTGGCCGACGTGCCCGGCGCGCTGCGGTCCGCCATCGGCGCGCTGGACTGCTGAACCCCCGTCGAACGCCCCGCCGAACCCCGTCCGCTGCTGGAACCCCAGTCCACCTCCCTCCGGAAGGCCTTGTCTTGAGCACCAGGACCACCTTGATCACGGGCATCGGCAGCCTGGTCACCAACGACCCCGGACAGGGCAGCGGGCCGCTCGGCCTGCTGACCGACGCAGCCGTGGTGCTGGACGGCGCCACCGTCGCCTGGGTCGGCCCGGCGGCACAGGCCCCGGCGGCGGACGAGCGCTTCGACGCCGAGGGCCGGGCCCTGCTGCCCGGCTTCGTCGACTCGCACGCCCACCTGGTGTTCGCCGGCGACCGCACCGCCGAGTTCAACGCCCGGATGTCCGGGCAGGCGTACACGGCGGGCGGGATCCGCACCACCGTGGCGGCCACCCGCGCCGCGAGCGACGCCGAACTGGAGGCCAACCTGGACCGGTTCGTCCGGGAGGCGCTGCGCCAGGGCACCACCACCATCGAGTGCAAGTCCGGCTACGGGCTGACGGTGGCGGACGAGGCCCGGGCGCTGCGGATCGCCTCCCGGCACACCCCGGAGACCACCTACCTCGGCGCGCACGTGGTGGCGCCCGAGTACGCCGAGGACCCGGCCGGGTACGTCGACCTGGTCACCGGCGAGATGCTGGACGCCTGCGCCCCGCACGCCCGCTGGGTGGACGTGTTCTGCGAGAAGGGCGCCTTCGACGGCGACCAGGCGCGGGCGATCCTGACCGCCGGCATCGAGCGCGGCCTCACCCCCCGGGTCCACGCCAACCAGCTCTCGTACGGGCCCGGCGTGCAGCTCGCCGTCGAGCTGGGGGCCGCCTCGGCGGACCACTGCACCCACCTGACGGACGAGGACGTGGCGGCGCTGGCCGGCTCGGGGACGGTCGCGACCCTGCTGCCGGGGGCGGAGTTCTCCACCCGGGCCGAGTACCCGAGCGGGCGCCGGCTGCTGGACGCGGGGGCGGTCGTGGCGCTGTCCACCGACTGCAACCCGGGCTCCAGCTTCACGAGCTCGATGGCGTTCTGCATCGCGGTGGCGGTGCGGGAGATGGGGATGACGCCGGACGAGGCGGTCCGGGCGGCCACCGCGGGCGGCGCCCAGGCGCTGCGGCGCACCGACGTCGGCGTGGTCGCGCCCGGCGCCCGCGCCGACCTGCTGCTGCTCGACGCACCCTCGCACGTCCACCTGGCCTACCGGCCGGGCGTGCCGCTGACGGCCGCGGTCTGGCGAGCGGGCGTCCGCGAGGTCTGACCGACGGTCTGCGGGAGGCCCCCGCGCCCCCGGGGTGGCGGGCGCGGGGGCCTTTCGTCGTCTTCGGGCCCCCGCTGTTCGCGGGGGCCTTTCGCCGTTCCCGGGCCCCCGCCGTTCGCGGGGCCCGTTCTTCTTCGAGACCTGTTCGCGGCCCATTGTTCTCCGAGCCCCGCCGCCGCACGCGGCACCGTGGGCGGAAGAACGACCGGGGCCGCCGTGGATCTCAGGAATCCACGGCGGCCCCGGAAGCGGTGGGCCGGTCAGGCGGGCGTCAGTGGACGCCGCCCATGAGGGCCTGGACGCGCTTGCGGCCCATGAAGACCGCGACGCCGGCCAGGGCAGCGAGCGCTGCCTGCAGCGCGATGATCCCGGTGCCGTCCAGGTTGACGCCGGCCAGCGAGAGCAGGCTGGTGGTGCAGTCACCGGCGGTGACGGCGAGGAACCAGACGCCCATCATCTGGGAGGCGTACTTCTGCGGCGCCATCTTGGTGGTGACCGAGAGGCCGACCGGGGAGAGGCACAGCTCGCCGATGGTCTGGATCATGTAGATCGAGACGAGCCACATCGGGGAGACCTTGCCGTCGCCCGCCATGTTCATCGGGACGATGAAGATGAAGAACGAGGCGCCGATCAGGACCAGGCCCATCGCGAACTTCACGATGGTGTTGGGCTCCTTGTTCCGGCGGGACAGCCACAGCCACAGCCAGGCGAAGACCGGCGCGAGCGCCATCACGAACAGCGGGTTCAGCGACTGGTACCAGGTGGCCGAGAAGCCGAAGCCGAGCAGGGTGTCGGCGGTCTTGCCGTCCGCGAACAGCGAGAGCGTCGAGCCGCCCTGGTCGTAGATCATCCAGAAGATGGCGGCCGCGGCGAAGAACCAGATGTACGCGGACATCTTGGACTGCTCGCCGGCGCTCAGGTCCTTGTCGCGCTTTATGCGGGTCAGGACGACGACCGGGATGAGCAGACCGGCGATGGTCAGCGGCACCAGGGCCCAGTTCAGCGTGTAGACGCCCAGGGCGACGACGGCGCCGTAGAAGACGGCGATCGCGAGGACGGTCGCACCGGCCTTCAGCAGCAGGCTCTTGCGCTCGGCGGGCATGAGCGGGTTGGGGACCAGGCTGCTCTTGGGGCTCAGGTGGCGGGTGCCCAGCAGGAACTGCAGCAGGCCGAGACCCATGCCGACGGCGGCCAGGGCGAAGCCGAGGTGCCAGTTGTACTCCTTGCCGACCGTTCCGATGATGAACGGGGCGGCGAAGGCACCGAGGTTGATGCTCATGTAGAAGACGGTGAAACCACCGTCGCGGCGCGGGTCCTCGGGGCCGTTGTACAGGTGGCCGACCATCGTGGAGATGTTGGCCTTCAGCAGCCCGGAGCCGAGCGCGACCAGGAGCAGGCCGGCGAAGAACGCCGCCTGGCCCGGGACGGCCAGCGCGAGGTGGCCGGCCATGATCACGAAACCGGCGACGGTGACGGTCTTGCGGGCACCCCAGACCCGGTCGCCGAACCAGCCGCCGGGGTAGGCCATGAGGTAGACCATGGAGACGTAGACGGAGTAGATCGCCGTCGCCATCGTCGCCTTCATGGCGAGGCCGCCGCCCTGGCTGCCGGCTGCCGCGTCGGCACCGCCGGAGACCAGGTAGTAGATGAGCAGGGCGCGCATGCCGTAGTAGGAGAAGCGCTCCCACATCTCGGTCATGAACAGCGTGGCGAGGCCTCGGGGGTGCCCGAGGAAGGTCTTGCCGCTGGGGGAGGTCGACGCGAGGTCGGCAGCCCGGGTGGTAGACGCCATGTGTAGTGGTTCCTTGCCTGACAGCGTCCGCCTAGGGGGGTGGCGGCGGACGTGGACGAAACCACTCTACGTGGCGATATTTGGCTCTATCAGATGACAAAAGGCATGGATTAGGTATGCCGATGGCAAAGGGATCAACGGATCTTCCCGATCGATCCATGGTAGATGGGGTTCTCTTCCTTCGGATTCAAGATCGAGAAGGGGAATCTGCGCCGAACCGGCGGACTGCAACGCCCTGTTGAGATCACTTGAATGCTTGTATAACGATCACGCTCTGTGAACTACCTCACAGGGCGTCCGGGCATACCCCGGCGGACTACCATCACCACATGACCTGTGTGCTGCTCGCCGAGGACGATCCGGCGATCTCCGAACCGCTCGCCCGGGCCCTGCGACGCGAGGGCTATGAGGTGCTCGTCCGCGAGGACGGTCCGACCGCACTGGCCGCCGGCCTCACCGAGGAGGTCGACCTCGTCGTCCTCGACCTCGGGCTGCCCGAGATGGACGGCCTTGAGGTCTGCCGCCGGCTGCGCGCCGACGGCAAGAGCTGCCCCGTCCTGGTGCTCACCGCCCGCGCCGACGAGGTGGACACCGTGGTCGGCCTGGACGCCGGCGCCGACGACTACGTCACCAAGCCCTTCCGCCTGGCCGAACTGCTGGCCCGCGTCCGGGCGCTGCTCCGGCGCGGCAACGTCGACCAGCTCACCACCGGCGCGCACGGGGTGAAGATCGACATCGAGTCGCACCGCGCCTGGCTCGGCGACGAGGAGCTCACCCTCTCCGCCAAGGAGTTCGAGCTGCTGCGCGTCCTGGTCCGGGACGCCGGCCGGGTGGTCACCCGCGAGGAGATCATGCGGCAGGTCTGGGACACCACCTGGTGGACCTCGACCAAGACCCTGGACATGCACATCTCCTGGCTCCGCAAGAAGCTCGGCGACGATGCGGCGAACCCCCGCTACATCGCCACCGTGCGCGGGGTGGGGTTCCGGTTCGAGAAGAATTAGCCCCGTACGGACACCAGGACCGGGCCACGGCCGGTGAAGCGGAAGACCTCGGGGAGCGGCAGCGTGAAACGCCGGATGATCAACTCGCTGCTGGGCGTCGTCCTGGTGGTGGTCGTGGTGTTCTGCGTGCCGCTCGCCCTGGTGGAGAAGCGCACCATCGTCAACTCGGCCCAGGACCGGGTCGACGCAGCCGCCGTCCGGGTGCTCGCCCTGGTCGAGAGCCGGATCGCGGCGGGCGAGTCGGTCACCAACGAGCGGGCCTTCGAGAGCCAGGTCACCGAGGGCAGCTACGTCGAGGTGCAGGTCCCCGGCCAGCCGGTCCTCTCGGCCGGTCAGCGCCCGGCCGGCGACCACCTGCTGAAGGCCGTCGAGCGCGGCAACAGCGGCGAGACCGTCACCGTCGAGCAGTCCCGCGCGGACGTCGACCACGAGATCGCCAACAACCTGCTGCTGCTCGGCGTGGTCGCCCTGCTGGCCGTCCAGGCCGCCGTGGCGCTCGCGGTCTGGCAGGCCAAGCGGCTCGCCCGGCCGCTCACCGACCTCGCCGAGACCGCCGAACGGCTCGGCTCCGGTGACCCGCGCCCGCGCGACCGCCGCTACGGGGTGCCCGAACTCGACCGGGTCGCCGAGGTGCTGGACACCAGCGCCGAGCGGATCGCCCGGATGCTCACCGCCGAGCGCCGGCTCGCCGCCGACGCCTCGCACCAGCTGCGCACCCCGCTCACCGCGCTCTCCATGCGGCTGGAGGAGATCATCGCCCTCGCCGAGGACCCGGAGACGGTCAAGGAGGAGGCGACCATCGCCCTCCAGCAGGTCGAGCGGCTCACCGACGTCGTCCAGCGGCTGCTCACCACCCAGCGCGACCCGCGCAGCCCCACCGCCGTCGCCTTCGACCTGGACGAGGTCATCAAGCAGCAGGTGGAGGAGTGGGGGCCGTCGCTCCGCGAGACCGGCCGGGTGCTGTCCCTGGAGGGCCTGCACGGGGTCACCGCGGTCGGCACCCCGGGGACGGTCGCCCAGGTGCTGGCCACCCTGATCGAGAACTCGCTGATGCACGGCGCCGGGACGATCACCCTGCGGGTCCGGCCGTCCGGCACCTCGGTGGTGGTCGAGGTGCAGGACCAGGGCGCCGGGGTGCCGCCGGACCTCGGCAACCGGGTGTTCGAGCGCGCGGTCAGCGGCCGCAACTCCACCGGCATCGGCCTCGCCGTCGCCCGCGACCTCGCGGAGGCGGACGGCGGGCGGCTCGAACTGCTCTCGCTGAAGCCCCCGGTGTTCGCGCTCTTCCTCGGGCGCAGCCAGGAGGACTGACGGGCCACCGGCCCGTCCTCCGGCCCGTGCCGACGGGCCCCGACGGGGTCAGGCGCCGGGGAGCACGCCGAGCTGGCGCATCAGGCCCATCACGTCCCACTGCCACCAGCCCTCGCAGATCTTCCCGTCCTCGAAGCGGAAGGTGGTCGTGCCGCGGCCGACCACCGACTTGCCGGTGTTCGGCACGCCCATGAAGTCGGCCTTCTGGGTGGCGTGCCAGGTCCACCGGGTGGCCACCTCGTCGCCCTCGGCGATCTGGCCCTCGGTGTCGAAGCGGAAGTCGAAGGCGCCCAGGTAGCCGCTGCAGCGCTCCCGGAACGCGGCCGGGCCGACGGCGTCGCTCTCGCTGCCGTAGTCGTGGTCGCGGTAGTCGGCGGTCATGCACTCGTCGATGACGTCGAGGTTGCCGCGGGACAGCTCCTCCAGGACCCGGCTCGCGGTGGCCTTGTCGAAACCGAGATCGCGGGTCACGTCGAGGTCGGTGAAGGTCGGCGGCATGTCGCAGAGCGCCACCATCTCGCGGAAGATCCGGTCGGTCTCGGGCAGGCGGGAGTTCTTCATCGCCTCGTCGTAGGAGGGGAACTCCACGATCTCCACCACGTGCCTGGTGTCGGAACGGTCGGTCCCCACCACCGCGTGGGAGGCGGTCCGCTTGCCCCTGGTCGCCTCGACCCAGGTGTCCATCAGCCGGTTGAGGTCGTCGAGCCTGTCGGTCTTGCAGTCGATGATCTGGACGAACGTCATGGCGAGCCTCCTGGACCCCCCTCGGCCGTGATCGTTCGCCGACCGCGCTCGCCTTCGGTAACCACTCTCCTCCGGCGGTGGCGGGGGCGGCAAGCCCGGGAAACGGCGAACCCCGGCGGCCGGGTCGGCCTGCCGGGGCTGCGGTGGTACGCGGGGGAGGGGGCTACTCGGCCTTCGCGTAGCGGATCTGCTCGGTGGCGAGCATCAGCTCGGCCTGGGCGGCCAGGTCCTGGCCGTCGGCGGCGCCCACCGGCTGCTGGGCCGGCAGCTCGACCGGCGCCGGGTCGGCCTTGAACACCCAGGTCCGGTACGAGACGAAGCGGAACACGGTGGCCACCGCGAGGCCGATCACCTTGGCGCCCAGCTGCTCGTAGTGCGAGTCCAGCTTCAGCACGTACACCGAGAAGCCGAGCACGCCGGTCTCGATCAGCATGCCGATGCCGCTGTAGACGAGGAAGAGGGTGATCTCCCGCTTGCGGGAGGCGGCGTCG
Source organism: Kitasatospora sp. NPDC085464 (assembly GCF_044541955.1). Classification (NCBI taxonomy): domain Bacteria; kingdom Bacillati; phylum Actinomycetota; class Actinomycetes; order Kitasatosporales; family Streptomycetaceae; genus Kitasatospora; species Kitasatospora sp. NPDC085464. The sequence goes on along the minus strand of NZ_JBITTM010000037.1, from coordinate 6,231 downwards.
CGGTCGCGGTACAGCCAGTAGCGGTAGCCCAGGTAGTTGGTCGCGATCGCGATCACCGTCGCCGCGATGTTCGACCGCACCGAGGCCAGCCCCAGGCCGTTGATGCAGACCCAGAAGACGGCGAAGTTGACCACCACGCCGCTCAGGCCGACGATGCCGAACTTCACGACTTCGCCCTGGAGCCCGCGCAGTTTCTGCGCGAGCGAGGAGTTCGAAGCTGCGGTCGTCGCCATACCGGACTGCCTCCATGTGCCTGCGGGACGAAAGGGCCTGACGCGACTGTGCGGCCGCCCCTTGAGCCCTGCGTGCACGCACATGATCGGACCGCGTAGACCAGGACCTGGCCGTCCAGGCTACCCGCTTCCACCGGACGGCTCAGCCGCGAGGCCCCCCACTTGACATCTACGCGCGTCCGCTCCCCGAGGTCCGCCGGCGGCTCCACCACCCCCCACCGGCCCGGATATCCTGGCGGGGTGACTTCCCCGGGCAATGTGAATTTTCCAGTGGTGGGCATGATCGGCGGCGGGCAGCTGGCCCGCATGGCACACCAGGCGGGCATCCCGCTCGGGGTCAGGTTCAAACTCCTCGCCGACACGCCCCAGGACTCCGCCGCACAGGTGGTCTCCGACGTCGTCCTCGGTGACTACCGCGACCTCGACACCCTGCGGCGCTTCGCCGCCGGCTGCGACGTGATCACCTTCGACCACGAGCACGTCCCCACCGAGCACCTGCGGGCCCTGGAGGCCGACGGCATCGCCGTCCGCCCCGGCCCGGAGGCGCTGGTCAACGCCCAGGACAAGGGCGTGATGCGGGCCAAGCTGGACTCCATCGGGGTGCCCTGCCCCCGGCACCGGATCGTCGCCGACCCGGCCGACGTCACCGCGTTCGCCGAGGAGGGCTCCGGCTACCCGGTCGTCCTGAAGACCGTCCGCGGCGGCTACGACGGCAAGGGCGTCTGGGTCGTCGACGACGAGCAGGAGGCCCAGGCCCCGTTCCTGGCCGGCGTCCCCGTGCTGGCCGAGGAGAAGGTCGACTTCGTCCGCGAGCTGGCCGCCAGCGTCGTCCGCTCGCCCAGCGGCCAGGCCGTCGCCTACCCGGTCGTGGAGAGCGTCCAGGAGAACGGCGTCTGCGCCGAGGTCACCGCCCCGGCGCCCGGCCTCGACCCGGCGCTGTCCGACGAGGCCCAGCAGCTCGCCCTGCGGATCGCCGGCGAGCTCGGCATCACCGGCCACCTCGCCGTCGAGCTGTTCCAGACCCGCGACGGCCGGATCCTGGTCAACGAGCTGGCCATGCGCCCGCACAATTCCGGGCACTGGACCCAGGACGGCGCCGTCACCTCGCAGTTCGAGAACCACCTGCGGGCCGTCCTCGACCTCCCGCTCGGCGACCCCCGGCCGCGCGCCAAGTGGACCGTCATGGTCAACGTCCTCGGCGGCGACTACCCGGACATGTACCACGCCTTCCTGCACTGCATGGCCCGCGACCCCGGGCTGCGGATCCACATGTACGGGAAGGACGTGAAGCCCGGCCGCAAGGTCGGTCACGTCAACGTCTTCGGGGACGACCTCGAAGACGTCCGCGAGCGCGCCCGCCACGCGGCCGCCTACCTGCGAGGAACGATCACCGAATGACCTCTCCAGTCGTTGGCATCGTCATGGGCTCGGACTCCGACTGGCCCGTCATGGAGGCCGCCGCCCAGGCCCTGGACGAGTTCGAGATCCCGTACGAGGTGGACGTCGTCTCCGCCCACCGGATGCCGCGCGAGATGGTCGCGTACGGCGAGAACGCCCACAAGCGCGGACTCAAGGCGATCATCGCCGGCGCCGGCGGCGCGGCCCACCTGCCGGGCATGCTGGCCTCCGTCACCCCGCTGCCGGTCATCGGCGTGCCGGTGCCGCTGCGCTACCTGGACGGCATGGACAGCCTGCTGTCGATCGTCCAGATGCCCGCCGGTGTCCCGGTGGCGACCGTCTCGGTGGCCGGCGCGCGCAACGCGGGCCTGCTCGCGGTGCGGATGCTCGCCGCCTTCGACGCCGAACTCGCCGAGAAGATGACCGACTTCCAGGCCGAGCTGAACAGCCAGGCCACCGAGAAGGGCAAGAAGCTCCGGGCCAAGGTGGCCGGTTCCGGCTCCTTCGGCTTCGGCAAGTAATCCCGCTGGTGGGGTGGGGGTAGAACAGGCCGTATGACTTCTCCGACGGACTCCCCCGCCCCGCTGGACCGCGCCCGCGCCCTGCTGCGCACCGCCCCCGTGGTGGACGGCCACAACGACCTCCCGTGGGCGATGCGCGAGCAGGCCGGGTACGACCTCGGCGCGCTCGACCTCGCCGCCGACCAGAGCGACCGCCTGCACACCGACCTCGCCCGCCTCGCGGAGGGCGGGGTCGGCGCGCAGTTCTGGTCCGTCTACGTCCCCGCCTCGCTGGCCGGCGACCACGCGGTGAGCGCCACCCTGGAGCAGGTCGACTTCGTCCACACCCTGGTCGAGCGCTACCCCGACCGGCTCCGCCTCGCCCGTACCGCCGCCGACATGGAGGCCGCCCGCGCGGAGGGCCGGATCGCGTCCCTGATGGGCGCCGAGGGCGGCCACTCCATCGACTGCTCGCTCGCCACCCTGCGCGCCCTGTACGAGCTGGGCGTGCGCTACCTGACGCTCACCCACAACGACAACGTGCCGTGGGCCGACTCCGCGACCGACGAGCCGGTCGCCGGTGGGCTGACCCGCTTCGGCGAGGAGGTCGTCCGGGAGATGAACCGGCTCGGCATGCTGGTCGACCTCTCGCACGTCTCCGCCGACACCATGCGGGACGCCCTGCGGGTCACCGAGGCGCCGGTGGTCTTCTCGCACTCCTCCGCCCGCGCGGTCTGCGACCACCCGCGCAACATCCCGGACGACGTGCTCGCCCAGCTGCCCGCCAACGGCGGCGTGGCGATGGCCACCTTCGTGCCCAAGTTCATCCTGCCCGCCGCCATCGAGTGGACCCTCGCCGCCGACGCGAACATGAGCGCCCACGGCTTCCACCCACTGGACACCACCCCGCCGGCCATGGAGCGCCAGCGCGCCTTCGAGGCCGAGCACCCGCGCCCGATCGCCACCCCCGCCACCGTCGCCGACCACCTCGACCACATGCGCGAGGTCGCCGGTATCGACCACATCGGCATCGGCGGCGACTTCGACGGCACCGCCTTCCTGCCGGACGGCCTGGACTCGGTGGCCGGCTACCCCAACCTGGTCGCCGAACTCCTGCGCCGGCACTGGTCGGAGGCCGACCTGGCCAAGCTCACCTGGCACAACGCCGTCCGCGTGCTGCGCGACGCCGAGTCCGTCGCCGCCACGCTGCGGGCGAGCCGCCGGCCGTCCATCGCGGCCATCGCGCAGCTGGACGGCGAGCGCTCCTGAACCGCTGAACTCCTGGTCCGGGCTCCTAGTCCAGCAGCGGGATCTCGATGGCCGGGCACTTGTCCATCACCATCGCCAGCCCGGCCTCCCGGGTGCGCGCGTACGCGGCCTCGTCCACCACCCCCAGCTGGAACCAGACCGCCTTCGCCCCGACCTCGACGGCCTCGTCTGCCACCTCGCCGGCCAGCGCGCTGTGTACGAACACGTCCACCACGTCGACCTGGAACGGGATCTCGGCGAGCGAGGCGTAGCCCTGCTCGCCGAGGACCGTCTCGGCCTTCGGGTGCACCGGCACGACGCGCTTGCCGTAGCGCTGCAGGACCCGGGCCACCCCGTACGCGGCCCTGGCCGTGTTGGTGGAGAGGCCGACCACGGCCCAGGTGTCTCCGGTGTCGGTGAGGATCTCGCGGACCGTCGCGTCGTCGCCGTAGCTCGTCATGCCGGTACCAACGACGGTCGCGGGCGCGGGATTCCGGCCCGGGCTCGGCGGGATTCCGGCCCGGCTCAGGTGTCGAAGGCGCGGAGCTTGACGCGGGCGGTGCCGTCGGCCTCGTAGGTGGCGTCCAGGTGGACGAACATGGCCTGCCCGTCGGGGCGGGAGGCGTCGGCGTTCCCGAAGCTCAGGCCGGAGGCGTTGTCGGTCCCGGGCCTCACCCGCGGGAAGGCGGCGGTCAGCCGCTGGGCCAGTTCGTCCCGGGGCATCCGGAACTCCACGGTGTAGCCGCGGTCCTGCCAGCCCCCGTCGTCCGTGCAGACGGCCCCGGTGGCCTGGGCGGGCATCGAGCCGCCCGCGAACTCCATCGCCTCCGAGCAGCCGACCGCGTGGGGCTTGCCGCCCTCGGTCAGCAGGAGTGCGCAGAAGCCGAGGAAGGCGAGCGGCGCGATCAGGACGACCCCCAGGAAGGCGAGCGACAGCCAGGTGACCCACCTGTGCCGTCCGGCGTGCCGGTCGACGCGTTCGGCGTGCATGAAGAACCCCCCGGTCTCCCCGTACCGGCACGACCGCCGGTGCACCCGGATCCTCGCACATGACTTGAACGCGTTCAAATCATCGCTTCGGGGCAAACGGAAGCGCCCGCCCCCGGGGTCGGGGACGGGCGCCGGAAGCGGGGATCAGCTGGGGCGGCCCAGGGCGCGGTAGGTCCAGCCGGCGGCGCGCCAGGCGTCGGCGTCCAGGACGTTGCGGCCGTCGAGGAGGCGGCGCTCGGCGACCACCGCGCCCAGCTCGGCCGGGTCCAGCTCGCGGAACTCGGCCCACTCGGTGAGGTGGAGGACGACGTGGGCGCCCTCGGCGGCCTCCAGGGCGGAGTCGGCGTACGCGAGCGAGGGGAACATCTTGCGGGCGTTGTCCACGGCCTTCGGGTCGTAGACGGTGACCTGGGCGCCCTGGAGCTGGATCTGGGCGGCCACGTTCAGGGCGGGGGAGTCCCGGATGTCGTCCGAGTTGGGCTTGAAGGCCGCACCGAGGACGGCGACCCGGCGGCCCAGGAAGCCGCCGCCGCACTGCTCGCGGGCCAGCTCGACCATCCGGGAGCGGCGCCGCATGTTGATCGAGTCGACCTCGCGCAGGAAGGTCAGCGCCTGGTCGGCGCCGAGCTCGCCGGCCCGGGCCATGAACGCGCGGATGTCCTTGGGCAGGCAGCCGCCGCCGAAGCCGAGGCCGGAGTTGAGGAACTTGCGGCCGATCCGCTCGTCGTGGCCGAGTGCCGTGGAGAGCAGGGTGACGTCCGCACCGGCCGCCTCGCAGACCTCGGCCATCGCGTTGATGAAGGAGATCTTGGTGGCAAGGAAGGAGTTGGCGGCGGCCTTGACCAGCTCGGCGGTCGCGTAGTCGGTGACCAGGAACGGCACCCCGGCCGCGATCGGCTCGGCGTACACCTCGCGCAGCAGCCGCTCGGCCCGCTCGCTCTGGGCGCCGACCACGATGCGGTCCGGCCGCAGGGTGTCCTGGACGGCGAAGCCCTCGCGCAGGAACTCCGGGTTCCAGGCGAGCTCGGCGGCCTCGCCGACCGGCGCCAGGGCGGTCAGCCGCTCGGCCAGTCGGGCCGCCGAGCCGACCGGGACGGTGGACTTGCCGACCACCAGCGCGGGCCGGGTCAGGTGCGGCGCCAGCTCGTCGATCACGGTGTCCACGTACGACATGTCGGCGGCGAACTCGCCCTTGCGCTGCGGGGTGTTGACGCAGACGAAGTGCACGTCGGCGAACTCGGCGACCTCCTCGACGGAGGTGGTGAAGCGCAGTCGCCCGGTCGAACCCTCGTGCCCGGCCACGTGCTTGAGCAGCAGCTCGGACAGGCCCGGCTCGTACATCGGGACGCGGCCGGCGGTGAGCATGGCGATCTTGTCCGGGTCGATGTCCAGACCCAGCACCTCGAAGCCGAACTCGGCCATGGCGGCGGCATGCGTGGCGCCGAGGTAGCCGGTGCCGATCACGGAGATGCGGAGGGTCACGGGTTCTCCCTGGAGGCGGACTCGACCGGTCAGGATGCGGATCCGACCGGTACCGATGCCCCTGATGCTATCCGTCCGGTCCGGGCGTGCAGGGGCCGCCCGCACGCCCGGGGCGCTAGGCAGCCGCAGGTCGGAGCCCTAGGATCTCTACTGAACGGTAGTTAACCCCGGATTCGACGTCGATCGGACCGGATCGAGCGGACCGGATCCGACTTCGGTCACTGGACTTCGGTCACTGGACGACGAGGCAGGCATCACATGGCGGGCAGCGCAGGGGCGGCTGACTTCGATCTCTTCCGTGTCTCCGAGGAGCACGAGATGCTCCGTGAGGCGGTGCGTTCGCTGGCTGAGGCGAAGATCGCTCCGTTCGCGGCGGAGGT
>NZ_JBITTM010000036.1:0-105309 GCF_044541955.1 Kitasatospora sp. NPDC085464 | reverse complement strand
CCTGACCCTCAATGAAGATCAGGATGATCAGACGATCGCGAGGTGGGTCACCGTTGGTCCGCCGTTCAGCGGTCAGTTTTCACCCGTCGGCGAGAGAAGCGACCGTGCTGGTCGCAGCCATCAACGAGTGGCTGTGACCAGCACTTTCGAAACACGCCCTAGAGCCTGTCCGGCGGATCACGCGTGAGCGTGATCCGCCGGATGCAAGGGCGTCAGGCGATAGAGAACTGAGCGATGTACTCGGCGAACGGCGGGATTCCCGCCTCTGCACGGCGCTCGTCCATGCGCTCGGGTTCCTCGCAGGGCCACGGGATCGGCGAGCCGTCCTTCACGCCGGCGATCTGCGTGCCGTAGATCTGCTTCCTCCCTTCGTTCACAAGGGTGCGATCCCGCAGGAAGGCCAGATCTCGCGGGCTAGCAGTGTCGTCGGCCACCGCCTGCTCCATCAGCCGCAGCGCGCGCCGCTGAACGTCGAGCTGCCGGTCGGCGTGCTGCGCGATCAGCCACGCGGCCCGGGCCGCGTCCTCACCGACCAGCTCCGCGGTCGGCCATCCGTGCGCGTCCATGATCTCGCTAAGACGGTCCGCGTGCCGCGCGGTCAAGCGCCGCCACGCCAACTGCTCCGCCGGGTCATCGCTGTTCGCATTGCGCGCGGCCTGGTGATCTGCCGCAACCATCATGTTGAGTTCCGCAGCCACTGCGGCAATGTCAGATGCCATCCCGACTCCACGTCAGATCGAAGTTCTCGCTGGTCATCCGCAACCCTAGGTGTGCAAAACACGACAAAATATCCTCCCGGAGGGCGGTGACAGACACGTCCGGATCTTGGGATACTTGATCTACTCACCGGAGCCAGAGCCGGATCGACGCAACGCTGACTGTCCCGTGGAAGACGTAGGCGCCTTTGTCGAAGCGCGTCGCAACGGCGCGGAAGTGCTTCAGGCGATTGATCGTGCGCTCGACTTCTTCCCGGCGAGATCCTCCTGCTCCACACCGGCGGGCTCACCGGCTCACCCGCACCAGTCTGTTCGGTGGCGACGCCTGCACGTCTTCGCCACCGACGGGTGGCGCGCTACGAGCGCCGGATTTCGCCCGTTGCGGGCTGTTGTCAGGAGGCGGTGTGGCGGTGCGGGGCAGCTGTTACGGGGCTCGGTGGATTCGTGCTGGAATCCAGCGGCAGTTCGATGACCTCCTGGGGCGTGCCGGGCTCGGCAGGTGGCCGGCCAGGGTCACCAGGCCGGCGCGATGGCGATGTTGACGGCCGATCGGGTCTTCACCCTGCCGCACACTACGGTGACCGTACTATGATGGCGGGCATGACGAAGAAGCGCTCCATGCAGGAGCCCACCTTCCTGCTGTTAACAGCCCTCGCGGACCGGCCCCGGCACGGCTACGCGCTCGGCGACGAGGTGGCAGCGATCTCCGACGGTCGGGTGCGCCTCGGTGCCGGCTCGCTGTACGGGACTCTGGACCGGCTGCTGGCGGAAGGGCTGATCCGGGTCGAGCGGGAGGAGACGGTCGACGGGCGCCCGCGCCGCGTCTTCGCCCTCACCTCGGCCGGTACCACGGCGCTCACGGACGAGAGCGAGCGGATGCGCGCCGCCCTGCGCGAGGCCGACCGGCGTCTCGCGGCCTCCCGGCCCCGGTTCGCGGGAGGTGCGGCATGACTGCGGACCGGCTCCCGGCGAACGCCCGACTGCTGCACTGGGCACTCTCGCTCTACCCGGCTTCCTACGGTGACGGCGCACGGGCCGAGATCGCCCACCACGCCGGACAGCACATCGCCGGCACGGGCCGGCTTGCCGGGCTGCGCGAGGTCGCGGACGTGGCCGGGTACGGCGCCCGGGTCCGGCTGGGCCTGGTTCCCCACCGGCCGCCGGGTCAGGCGCTGGCCACGGCGGCTCCGCTCGCCGCGGTGCTCGCCGGCACGTACGCGGCCTGGCACCTGTGGTCGATCGCCCAGGTCATTCACGGTGAAGGGCTCGACTGGTACGGGCCCTCCGGTGCCCGCGTCGTCGCCGTCACGGCGCTGATGCTCGCCCCCGCCGCACTGATGGCGGTGGCGGTGCTGGCCGGACGCTGGACGGCCGCTAGGTGCCTGGCCCTGGTGGCCGTCGTGGCTGCCTCCCTGCTCCCGGTGCTCTTCCAGCCGCTCCTGCGCGACTACCAGGCCGTCCTGCTCGTGTTCAACGCCGCTGTCGTGCTGGTCGCCCCGCCGGATCGCACATCGCACCCGAGCCGCGCTGTCCCGTGGGCGGTGGCCCTCTCGATCATGGCCGGGGAGATCGCCTTGAGCGTGGCCGGGAGCTTCTTCGGGGAACGGGCCCTCCACACGGCGTTCGACTTCGTCGCCCCGGTGGTCACCGGAGTCGCCATCGCCTGCACCGCACGCGCGGTCGGGCAGGCTGCCCTGGCCACAGCGGTCCTTGCCGGGCCGCCCCTGCTCAGCCCGCTGCTGCTGGACATGGGACCCACCCACCTGCCGCTCGTCGTGCGGCCGGTGGTGCTGTTCACCGCGGGGTATGCGATCGCCTTCGTCACGGTGCGGCTCGCAGGCCAGTTCACCCGGCACTCCGACATCCTGCACCGCTGACCGCCTTCCCACCGCACGCTCGTCCCAGCACCAGGAGGGATGTCGGGCCGGCCGCCAGACGCGGCTTGGGGGCCGGGAGTGAGGTACCCGCCCGGCCCCCTCGCTGCGAACGCCCCTTGCCCTGAGAGGTGTTGCCCGGTCATCCACCGCGAGGGTGCCCGGGGCGCGGGGTGACGCTGACGGCCACGGTGCCAGGCCCCGGCCGGCACGAGGGGCTCGCGCCGGTGAAGACCCCGGAAACGGCACTCCTGGCCGACCGGTGAAAGCCGCGCTCCGCCCGCGCGGGCCCGGGGTCATGCGCGAGCCCGCACCGCCGTTTTCCGGTCCGAAGCCGCGTCATGACGGGGTGGGCCTGCGGCCGACGTGCGTGCAACCGGTGCGGGCGCTGCTTCCGGGAATCGGTGGAGTGGCCGACCTACGGCTCCAGGCGGGGGTCGTCGATGTCGACGGCGACGACGATCCCGGGCGGGTAGAGCTCCGGATCGGCCGTCAGGATCAGGTGCGGCTGCGGACGCACCGGGGTCGGGAGACTCGCCGCGATCGCATGCGCCGAACCCTGCCCCCCGAACCCGTCCCGCACCATCGCGGCCACCACCATGGCGGTGGTCGCGGCGAGCGCCTTGAACACCAGCGAGGGCAGCGCCGGCACCGCCTGCGCGGCACTCTCGTCCTTGATCTCGGCCTCCACCAGACACAGCACCGGCACCAGCAGGTGCTGGAACGGGCTCTTCATCGCCGAGTCCACAATCCGGTGCAGACGCCGATGACCGGCGGCCAGCGCGGACACGGCACTCGAATCCAGAATGATCACGCGCTGCGCCTGGGGTGACCTTCGCGCGGGCGTCGGCCGCGGCAATGTCGTAGACCCGCTGCCGCAGGTCCAGGCCCTCGGGCATGCGCTGGGCGGACAGCAGCACCATCTGGGCCCGGCGCCAGGTCACCACCGACCCGGCGCCCCGGCGGACGATCCGCAACAGCCGTCTGCCCTCGTCGTCATCGATCTCACGGACCTGCACACGTTCAGCCACGTGATCATTCTGTCGGTCCGGTGTCGCCCGGCTCAGCAACCGGGCGACACGTCACGACGAGGCGAACGTTGCCTGATACGGCACTAGCTAAGCTAGGCCGTGTGTCGAAAGTGGATCTTGAGGCAGTGAATGATCACCGTTCATGGGACGGGGAGATCTCACGGACAAGCAGTGGGCAGCGCTGGAGCCGTTGCTGCCGAAGGGCGTGAAGACAGGTCGGCCGCCTGTCTGGCCTCGGCGGCAGTTGATCGACGGCATACGGTTCCGGGTCCGGACCGGTGTTCCGTGGCGGGACGTACCCGTCGAGCACGGGCCGTGGGGCCGGAGCTACGACCTGTTCCGCCGGTGGCAACGGGATGGCGCCTGGCACCGGATCCTCACCCACCTCCAGTCCCTGGCCGACGCGAAGGGTGCGATCACGTGGGACCTGAGCGTCGACTCCACGGTGTGCCGTGCCCACGAGCACGCGGCCGGGACCCCCAAGCGGGGTGACCTGCAGAAGGAGTCACCGGGTGGTGTCTTCACCGAGCCTGGTGATCACGGGCTGGGGCGTTCGCGCGGTGGGTTCACCACCAAGCTGCACCTGGCCGTTGAGCAGGGGCAGAAGTGATCGTAGTGACGGCCGGGCAGCGTGGAGACTCGCCGCAGTTCAAAGCGGGGGAGAAGATTCGCGTGCCCGCGTCGGACCGGGCCGGCCACCCGTCCGCCCCGATCGCGTGCGGCCGACAAGGCGTACGCCTCCCGCAGAAACCGTGCCCACCTGCGCCGACGCGGCATTCGCCGCACTATCCCGGAGAAGGCCGACCAGGCCCGCAACCGAAAGAGACTCGACGCTCGCGGCGGCCGGCCGCCCAAGTTCGACGCCGAGGACTACAAGGCTCGGCACGCGGTCGAATGCGGCATCAATCGCCTCAAAAGGCATCGCGCCGCGGCCACGAGATACGACAAGCTCGCGGTCCGCTATGAGGCGACCGTTCTCGTCGCGGCCATCAACGAGTGGCCGTGACCACACGCCCGCACCGCCTTTTCGTTAATCCGTTGCCCAGGGGTCCGTCGGCCAGCTAGGTTCACCCAGCCGCCCGCATCGGTGCAGGCCGGCGCTGTCGACCAGGAGGTGTAGAGCACATGCGCACGAGTGCCCAGGAGTTGAGCTCGCGTACTGACCCTTGCCACCTCCTCTCGACGGAGACACCTTGTCCCTTCGCATCACCCCACTGACCGACCCCGCTCGCGGGCCGCACGGCCGGCGTCTCGCCTGGCTGGCGTCGGACGCGGACTCCATCCCTGTCGGGAGCGCCTTTCTGCGCCTGCTCGACGGCGGACAGGAGCACCTTGCCGAGCTCGACCTCCGCGTTCATCCCGCGGAGCGCCGCAAAGGCGTCGGCTCCCGGCTCCTCGACACCGTCGTGGCCACCGCCCGGGACGACGCCCGACGCCGCGTCATCGCGCAGGCAGAAGCCGGATCGCCCGGCGACCACTTCCTGGCGGCGCGCGGTTTCCGAAAGGTTCTCACCTTCAGGTACACCCGCCTGGCACTGGCCGAGGTGGACACCACCGTCCTCGCAGGGATCGTCGAGCGTCCTTATCCCGGCTACCGGCTGACGTCATGGCAGGGAACCGTCCCCGACGACCTCGCTCGGACGTTCGCCGCCTCACGCCGCGCCATGGACGACATGCCCATGGACGACGCCGAGTACGGCACCGTGGCCTGGGACGTGGACCGTGTGCGGGCCGCGGCGAAGGCCGTCGAACAGCGCGGCGACCACCTGCACACCGTCGTCGCCATCGACGCCTCAAATGGTTCGATCGCCGGGTTCACCGAACTCGTCATCCCCGGCAACGGCGCAGGTGACGGCCAGCACTACGGCACGGGCGTGCTGCCCGAGCACCGTGGTCACGGCCTCGGCCGATGGATGAAGGCCGAGTCGATCCGACAAGTCCACGGGGACTATCCGGACCTCGATGGCCTCCTGACCGACACCGCCGACAGCAACGCGCACATGCGACGGATCAACGACGGTCTCGGCTACACACCCACGCACACGACACACCAGCATCAGCTCGACCTTTAGCAGAGAGCGGACGGGCCGGACCGGGGCGTCACTCCGCCCGGCCTGTCCGTGCTTTCGATACACGCCCGAATACTGGAACGGTGCTTACCGTGTCGGGGCTTCAGCCGTTGGGCTGGGGCCTGACGTTGGCGTCGACGCCGCCAGCGGGACCAGTGCAGGACATGATCAGTGCTGCGGCGGCAAGGCCGGCTGAGGGCGGGCGATCAGGCGGCGGATCGCGCGGAGGGCGACCAGGCTCAGCCAGGGCGCTCCCCTGCCCACGGGACCATGGTCACGGACGTCGATCCCGGGCCGCGGCTCTGCCGTGGCTGTGGTGGCCCATTGATGCCGACGGTGAAGGCAGGTGCCCAGCCAAGGCAAGCCGAAATCCCGTGGAGCCCACCAGCGTGGCGTGGAATGCTCTTCGGCGACTGCTGACGGAAGGGAAGGCCAAAGGTGTACGTACCGTCATCTGCACGAGCTCTCGATGATGACGAGCGTGAGCTCGTCGAGCTGGCACGCCGCACCATAGACGTGCATACCGACGCCGGGCCCGACGAGGACGGGATCCACACGGTCGGCGCCGCGGTCATGGCCGCCGACTACCGGATGTTTGCCGGCGTGAACCTCTACCACTTCACCGGCGGACCCTGCGCCGAACTCGTGACTCTGGCGGCCGCGCGAGCCCAGGGCGCCCGCCAGATGCGCTGCATCGTCGCTGTGGGAAACCACGGGCGCGGAGTCATCGGCCCGTGTGGGCGCGATCGGCAGGTCTTCGTCGACTACTACCCCACCATGCGCGTCATCGTGCCCACGCCCGCGGGGCTCAGGTCCGTTCTCGCCGCCGACCTGATGCCGCTGGCTCAGCAATGGACTCCGGAGGCGGGCATGAACGCTCTCGACCCATCGCTCTTCCGAGACCCCGAGACGGCCGGTCCCCCGATCATCCGGTTCAACCCCCGCTACCTCGAAGCGGTCCGCTCCGGCACCAAGACCAAGACCACCCGCTTCCGGGACCCGGCCCAGCTCGGGCCGGCACGGCTGGTGTTCGAGAGCGACCCCGAGGTCGTCCTGTCGGCACAGGTGACCGGCATCAGGCACTGCCTGGTCAGCGACCTCACCAACCAGGATGCCCAAGCGGAGGGGCTGACGACCGCAGCCGAACTCCGGGAAGGACTCAAGAACCACTACCCGGGACTGGCGGGAACCGACGACGTCGACGTCATCACCTTCCAGATCAACGACGAGACGGGCGCCGCGTCAACCGCGGATATGCCAACGACGACTGGGCCGTCAGATGACGACGGGCGCTGAAGAGGCCACGATCATCCGGCTCCGGCTCCGGCTCCGGCTCCGGCTCCGAGGCCCCTTAGCCAGGCCAGGCCGAACCGGCGAGCCCGCTCCCGCCCTCGACCAGGCCACCCGACCCCGCCACCGGGCCCGCCCGCCGATCCCGCCCGACACGCCGGCCCCACTGTCCGGCTCCGCGCTGCGCCCGGGCCTGGTCGATGGCCTCCCCGTTCTGCGGTCCTGGTCCGCCGTGCGGCCCGACTCGCCGACTCCACCGTCGAGTGGGCCGCCGCGATCTGCGACGTGCCGGCCCGGAGGATCACCGAGGCCACCGAACTGCTGGGCGGCGCGCAGCGGCTGCTCTCCACCGTCCTGCAGGGCTTCTACCAGTCCCACCAGGCGACCGCCGCCGCCGTCCAGGTCAACAACCTCCACCTGATCCGCGGCATGCTCGGTCGCCCCGGCTGCGGCCTGCTCCAGATGAACGGCCAGCCCACAGCGCAGAACACCCGCGAGTGCGGCGCCAACGGCGACCTGCCGGGCTTCCGCAACTGGGAGAACGGCCGGCACGTCGCCGAGCTCGCCCGGATCTGGAACGTCGAACCCTCCCGGATCCCGCACTACGCGCCACCCACTCCGGCGATGCAGATGTTCCGGTTCGCCGAACAGGGCAGCATCCGGCTGCTGTGGATCAGTGGCACCAACCCCGCCGTCTCACTGCCCGAGCTGCACCGCATTCGTCCGATCCTGGGACAGGAACGGCTCTTCATCGTCGTCCAGGACCTCTTCCTCACCGAGACCGCGCAACTCGCCGACGTGGTGCTGCCCGCCGCGACCTGGGGCGAGAAGACCGGCACCTTCACCAACGCGGACCGCACCGTGCACCTCTCGGAGAAGGCCGTGGAACCGCCCGGCTCGGCCCGCGCCGACCTGGACATCTTCCTCGACTACGCCCGCCGGATGGAGTTCCGCGACCAGGACGGCGGCCCACTGATCACCTGGCACGACCCGCAGTCGGCGTTCCGGGCGTGGCAGCGCTGCAGTGCCGGCCGTCCCTGCGACTACACCGGGCTCGACTACGACAGGCTCCGGGGCGGCGGCATCCAGTGGCCCTGCACCGGACAGGCCCCGGAGGGCACCGAACGCCTGTACGCCGACGGACCCGCCTGGGCGCACCCCGACGCCTGCGAGAGCTTCGGCAAGGATCTGGTCACCGGTTCCTCCGTGACCGAGATCGAGTACCGTGCCCTGAACCCCGACGGGAAGGCGGTGCTCAAAGCCGCCGAGTACCTGCCGCCGCACGAGGACACCAGCGAGGAGTACCCGCTCCAGCTGAACACCGGCCGCACCCTCTACCACTTCCACACCCGGACGAAGACCGGCCGCGCCCCGCAGCTCAACGCGGCCGCCCCTGATGTCTGGGCCGAGATGTCGGCAGCCGAAGCCGCCGCCCGGGACCTACAGGAAGGCGACCTGGTCGAGGTCAGCACCGCGCGCGGGGCCGTGGCGGCCAGGCTGCGCATCACCGCCATCCGCGACGGCATGGTCTTCCTGCCGTTCCACTACGGCTACTGGGACACCACCGCGGGCCACCGGCCGCCCCAGGCGGGCCGGGCGGGCCGCGAACGAAACCACCGTCACCGACTGGAACCCCGCGTCCAAGCAGCCCCTCTACAAGACCGCCGCCGCCCGGGTCACGCTCCTCCGGCGCACTGACGGCACCCCCGGCCCCGCACCCACCACCACCGCTTCCGCGCCCGCCGAGCCCGGCAGCGTACCGGCTACCGTCGGCGGGCCCGCCGCCCACGCCACCCAGCACACCGCCGGAGAGGAAGGAACCCGGCCATGAGCGGCATCACCGTCACCCTCAAAGCCCTTCACCACGGCGAGCGCGACCTGGAGGAGGAACTGCTGAAGGTCGCCGAACGCCACCGCACCGACCACGAAATCCACCACGTCGCCACCGACCTCGCCCGTTGGTCCCGCGAGCACTCCGAGCGCCTGGCCGGCACCGGCCGGCACTACGGCCTCGACCTGTCCGGCCCGGCCGACGACCCCTCACCCGGATTCCTCGCGACCCTGCGGGAGAAGGCAGCCGAGGCCAACGGACGCCGCCCGGAACCCGGCCTGCTCCTCCTGCATGACCTGCGCGGCCTCCATCTCGCCGCCACCGAGAACTCCCTCCACTGGGAGATGCTCGCCCAAGCCGCCCAGGCGACCACCGACGATTGCCTCCTCGACCTGGCAACCGCCTGCCATCCCCAGACCCTCCGGCAGATGCGCTGGACCAATACGATGATCAAGAATCTCTCCCCCCAACTGCTCACAGCCCTGTGACCGGCGGACGCAGTCGGGGGGCCGGCCAGGGCTGAGCCGCGGCAACGACCGGATGCGCTCCGCCCTCGGTGTCGCCGCCGTCGCCCGGGTGTCGGCGGCCGCAACCACTGCCGTGGGCGTCAGCCGGTCTCGTGGTGGCGCAGTTGGTCCGCCGCGGCCTGGTAGGCGTCGGTGGCGCGGGCGAAGTAGTCGAAGAGGACTTCCAGCTGCTCGGGCGTGTAGCTGCTGAGGAGTTCGCCGATCCGGCGGCGGGCGGGGGTCATCGCCTCGTCGAGGCCGGCGGGCTTCCCGACGGGTTCGACGATCACCTTGCGCCGGTCATCGGGGGAGGGGGCACGGCGGACGTAGCCGGCCGTCTCCAGCCGGTCGACGAGGCGTGTGGTGGGGCCGGTGGTCAGACCCGTGCGCGCGCCCAGTTCCCCGGGGGTCATCGGGCCGCAGAGCTCCAGGACGTTCAGCGCGTACAGGTCGGTGGCGCCGAGGTCCACGCCCTGCTCCACCGCGGGGCCGCCGCCTGGGCCGCCGGCGACGGCGCCGCCTACGGTGCGTGCTTCACCGCCGACGCCACCGACGTCACCTACGCCGGCACCCTCTACCACGGCGGAACCGAGATCGGCCGCGCCCACCGAGCCCTGTGCGACAGCTTCCTCAAGGGCACCCGTCTGGACATCGACCTCGTCGACCTGCGCTTCTACGGCGGCGACACCGCCGTCGCAGTGACCCGCGGCGACGTGCGCAAGAGCAGCGCCAAGCCCGGCCGGCTCGGCAAACTCGCCACCTACACGCTGGTCCGCGAGGCCGACGGCCAGTGGCGCATCGCCGCCGTCCAGAAGACCCAGCGCAAGCCCCTCCTGGAGGCCCTCTCCTTCCGCTTCCGGCCCGACACCCGACCCGCCGCGAACTGACCGACTCCGGATCACCGCCCGACCGCCCGACCGCGCGACCACGCGACCACGCGACCACGCGACCACGCGACCACGCCTGACGCCGGTACCACACGTGACTGCCCCACGGCAGCCGGCCGGCCCCGCGATGGGTTCGCGCGGTGGGCTGCGGCATGCGGGTGGTCTGTCCGGTGCGCCCGCATGGGCGTCCGGCGGCCGGGTACCAGTTGCGTCCGACGCCGGCTTCCACACCACCGGAAAGACCGTGCTCCCCGGGGCGGGCACGGCCCTGGGACGCAACCGCCTCCTCGAACGCGGAGGCCGCCTGGAGGAGGCGAAGAAGTCCGCCACCCGCGATCCGCTCAAGGTACCCAGCGCCACCGCACGGAGGAGGCCCGAATGTCCGGCACACGATCTGTTGGCCCGCGACCTGGGTGGCCTCCTTGCTGGTTCGGGCGGCGTCCTGGGCGGTGGATTTCAGGGTGTCCAGGGCTTGGGCCGCGGGTTCGCGCAGTTCGTCTCGTAGTTCTTGGGCGGCGCCCATGGCGGCGTCCGCGAGGAACGTAAGCGAACGGTCCGGGAACTGCGCCAGCCCTGAAGGACCCGCAGCCGCCGAACGCCTGCGCGGCCGGGCAGCACGGCCCTTCCGAGCCGTCCTGACCCGTCGTCACCCGTTCCCGTTCACGAGGCGGGTCGGGTGACCCCCAGGCGCACCCGGCGGACCCCGTCCGAGAAGTGGACGACCGGCGGGTCCACCGGCTCGGGCAGGCTCGCGGCCGTGGTCAGGTCCTGGACGACGGTGACGTCCGTGGTGCTCCGCAGGGGCCACGGTTCGTGCTCCACGGGTGTCTCCCACAGCGCGCCGAGGTGGCGGGTGTAGGCGCGCCGGCGGGAGGTCAGCCATGTCTGGAAGTCGGTGGGTTCCAGGGCCGGCCCCGGGCGCAGGGCGATCCGATAGGAGGCGGTCTGGCCCGCTCGCCGGCCGCGGTAGGTGACCAGGCCCCGGCGCTCCTCGGTCTCCAGCCAGGCGCGCCGGTAGGGGGCACCCAGGACGGCGTTGGCGGCGAGGGTGAGCAGAAGGTGGGTGGTGTCGAGGGAGAAGAACCAGAGGTCGTCGCGTCCGTGCGGGCCGCGGACGTAGGTGCGCAGGTTGGCTTCCGGGAACGTGTCGGCCGGGAAGGGGACGCGACCGGCCACCCGGACCTTGGCCATGGTGAACGGTGTCAGCCCCACCCACGCCCGGTCCGTGTACCGGTCGACCGTCAGGCCTGCGGGAAGGAGCCGCTGGACCAGGCCGGGCGGGTAGGACCAGTGGACGAACGCCATCCCCAGCCACTGCATGGTCAGGGCCGGCGGAAGGACTCGCTGGTCGGGCAATCGCGTCGGCATGGTTCCGCGTATGCCCGGACGCAGGCTTGTGATACCGGGAGCCGCACCTCGCATCGACACCCCACACCAATGACCCGCGACCGGCTCCAGCACGCCCTCGAACACGCCGGGGACCGTGCCGCGCCGCCTCGCCCCACCCGAAACAGCCGGGCCACCGGCGGGCGCGTGTCCGTGGCACGGCCGGCGGCGTGCGGGAGACAGCGATGTTTGCTCCCGCGGATCGGGCAACAAGATGCCCGGGCGGGCAGTGCACGGGCTCGGCCGGCAGACCTCTCCCCCCGGTCTGCCGGCCGAGCCCGGGGGCGCACAGGGCCGCCACCGGAGCGGCTCATCCGCGATCCCGGCCGGCACGTCGATCCCGGCCGGCACGTCAGCCGCCGGTGCGGAACAGGTGGCCGGGCGAGCGGACCAGCTACCGAAGCGACCCGGGCCAGAGCAAAGGCCGCCGGACCGGCCGGCGGCGGCGCGCACCGTGTCGGGGTGGCGGGGAGGCACCGGCCCCGATCGGGATCCCCGCAGCCGTCCCGTTCGCCCTGCGCGCGGTGCTCTGTCCTCACGCCCGGCCAGGCCGGCGACGCGCCCGCGTTCGAGCACGTCACGGCAGCCCTGCGCGTTCCAGGGCCGGTCGGCCGGCCGCGGACCAGGCCCTCCGCGGTCCTGGCCGACCGGGCCCGCGGCAGGCGCTGTCGTGGGTGGCGGTGTCGGGGCTCTGCAGGTTCGTGGCCGCAGCGGACGCGGTGACCGGCGCGGCGCATCGAGTCGGGCCGGCGATGGCGCGGTGAACGAGACACTTCGGGAGGCGGCTTCGGCATGCCGGACTGCGGACTGCTGGCTGCGGACTGGGCTCCGGCGCAGCGCAGGGGCCGCATCCTGCGCAGCGGATCGGTCAGGCGAGGCTTGGCTCCCGTACGGCGAACGGCCGGCCGTCGAGGGTCCAGTGGTGGTCGAGCGGGATGTCCAGCGCCCGGTAGGCGTGTGCGGCGACATCGGCGTGCCGCAGCGCGCCGGGCGCCGCGTCGGCCGGGATGTCCGGGCCGCAGGCGGCGATCCAGGCGGTGCGCTCGGCCGTGCTGCGCCCTCCGTGGCCGCCCGCCTCGCGGTGGCCGTGGTCGGTGACCACGATGACCGTCCACTGCTCGTCGGCGCGGCCGGGCCGTCCGTCCAGCGCGGACAGCAGGCGGCCGAGGCGCCGGTCGGCGGCTTCGACGGCCTCGCGGTAGTCGGCTCCGCAGCCGCGGAAGTGGGCCGTCTCGTCGGGCGAGCCGAGGTAGACGAAGCAGGCGTCGAGCCCGGCCTCGCCGATGAGCAGTCGGGCCGCCTCGGTGGCCACGCTCTCGTCGCACTCCTCCCACGCCTCCGGGGTGTCGGCCTGCGGGGCGATGTAGCAGAGCCGGCTGGGGGCGAGGAACAGCGGGCCGCCGTCCTGCGCCAGGAACAACGGGGCCCAGCCGCCGACCGCGGCGGTTCGGCGGCCGCGTTCGGCGGCCAACCGGGTGGTGAAGTCCGGGAAGACGCGCAGGCGGTTGCCGCTGAGGTCGTTGCCCCAGACGGCGTGCTTGGTGACGTCCACGCCGGTGAGGATGGTGGCCCAGCACGGGCCGGACATGGTCGGGGTGGGGTCGTCGATCCGGACCGGGGCGAGGAAGCCCTGCTCGGCGACCCGGTCGAGGTGGGGGGTGTGCAGCTGAGCCAGCAGGTCGAGGCGGACGCCGTCGATGCCGACGACCAGGACGTGCCGGGTGGCGGCCGGTGCGGTCGGCGGTGTGCTCGGTGGCGTGTTCGGGGGCGTGTTCGGTGGCGTGATCAACTTCAGGATCCTGTCGTGGAGTTGGTCAGACGATCGGTTCGGCGCAGGCGGAGCAGCCGGCTGGCGTGGTCGCCCGGGGGAAGGCGCAGGTCGATGCCCCGGTGGCGGAGCAGCGCGCCGTCGTACTCCTCGCCGGTGTCCAGGTCGCGGTAGCGGGCCCGGCCGTCCAGAGCGGGCAGGCGCAGGGGGGCGGCCGGGTGGCCGAAGCGGGTGGTCGGCCGCCAGGCGAGGACGGCGTGTTCGGTGCCGTCCGGGGTGGCGTAGTGGACGGCGGTGACACCGCCGCCCGCGGTGAGCCGGTGCTGGACGCCGCGCTGGACCAGGGGGCGGATCTCCTTGTACCGGGCGACGAGTTCGGCGGCCTCGGCCAGCTCCTCGGCCGTCCAGTGGGTGAGGTCGCCGCCGAGGCCGAGTGCGCCGGCCATGGCGACGTGGAAGCGGAAGCGCAGCGGGGTGGTCCGTCCGGTGGTGACGTTCGGGCTGTCGGTGACCCAGGCGGCCATGGCCTGCGCGGGGAGCAGCTGGCTGAAGCCGTGCTGGATGGAGATCCGGTCGACCGGGTCGGTGTTGTCGGACGTCCACGCCTGGTCCGTACGGGCGAGCACGCCGAGGTCGACCCGGGCGCCGCCGCCGGCGCAGGCCTCGATCCGCAGCCCGGGGTGGTCGGCGCGCAGCCGGTCCATGATCCGGTGGACGGCGCGGACGTGGTCGATCCACACCCGGTCGGGGTCCGGGGCGCCGGGGCGGGCGGCCTCGGTGAAGGGGCGGTTGGCGTCCCACTTGAGCCAGTCCACGCCGTTGCCGGTGACCAGGGTGTCCAGCGTGCGGTGGACCCAGGTCTCCACCTCCGGCAGGGACAGGTCGAGGACCAGCTGGTTGCGCAGCTCGGTGGCGTCCCGCGTGGGGGCGTGCAGCACCCAGTCGGGATGGGCGCGGTAGAGGTCGCTGTCGCTGTTGACCATCTCCGGCTCCACCCACAGGCCGAAGTCCATGCCAAGGCGGTGGACTTCGTCGACGAGCGGCCGCAGGCCGTCGGGGAAGGCCTGCGCGCGGGGCGTCCAGTCGCCGAGCCCCGCCCGGTCGCTGGTCCGGGCGCCGAACCAGCCGTCGTCCAGGACGAAGAGTTCCACGCCGAGGCCAGCCGCCAGCTTTGCCAGCCTCCGCTGGCCCGCCTCGTCGACGGCGAAGCCCGTGGCCTCCCAGGAGTTGTAGAGGACCGGCCGGTCGCGTTCCGGTTCCGGCAGTACCCGGGTGCGGACGTGGGCGTGCCAGGCGCGGCTGGCGCCGCCGAAGCCGGCGGCGCTGTAGAGGCCGGCGAAGACCGGGGTGCGCAGGGTCTCGCCGGGGGCGAGGCGCCAGCTCAGGCCCTCGTGGCCGAAGCCGCCGGTCCAGGTGGTGCGACCGACCGGGTCGCGGTGCACGGTGATCCGCCAACTGCCGCTCCAGGCCAGCGCGGTGCTCCACACCTGGCCGTGTTCCTCCTCGGCGGTGCCGTCGTCGAGGGCCAGCCACGGGCCGGCGTGGTGGCCGGTGAGGCCGCGGCGGCTGGTGAGGGTGGTCTCGGCTACCGGGAGCCGGTCGCGGTGGAGCTGGAACTCGCTGTTCCAGCCGCCGACCAGGTGGCTGATCCGGTAGTCGGCGAGCGGCGGCAGCGTCCAGGACGCGGAGTCCAGGCGGTGGACGGTGACGGGCGCGTCGTCGCCGGTGTGGGTGAGCTCGGTCCAGCGCTCGATCACGTCGCTGTCCGGGCGCACCCGGTAGCAGAGCTCGGCGGCCAGCGGGTAGCGGCGGTCGGCGAGGCGCAGGCGCAGCTCGCCGCCGTCGATCCGGGGGCCGAGGAAGTGCCACTGGGCGCCGACGGTGCCGTCGGCGAACCGCACTTGGAGGCCGGCCGGGCCGAAGCGGGCGCCGCTCTGCGGGGCGAGCTCGTCGGCGGCGGCCTCGTCCTCGAAGCTGCTGTCGGCGGGGGAGCGGGGGGTGGTGAGGGCGGCGGCGTCGAGGACCGGGCCCCAGTGGAGGTGGCGCGGGCTGCCGTCGGCGCCGATCCGAACCGCGTACACGCTGTTCGGGGTGCGCAGGACGGCAAGGCCGAGGGCGGGGTCGAAGGAGACGGCAGGCGTGGCGGCAGGCACGGAGGGCCTCCAGGGAGTGCGGGGCGGAGCGAGGGCCGGGGCGCCGGCTGGCGGCCGTCCCGCGCGGGGTCCCGGTGCCGGGATGGCAGGCACGGAAGTGTGCTGAGAGTAGGCTGAATATTTCCTGGAATCAATACTGGACGAAGTTATTTATTTGGCGGTAGGTTGCAGCCGTGTTTCCGAACCATGCGCAGCCTCTGGTCACCGCACCCGCCGAGACCGCCATCCTGGCCCTGCTGCTGACCGAGGGTCCGCTGAGCCGGGTCGAACTGGCGCGCCGTACCGGACTGTCGTCGACTGCGATCACCAAGTCCGCACGGCCGCTGATCGACGACGGATACCTGCACGAACTCCCGCCGGAGCGCACCGCCCCGGGGGCCGGCCGACCGGTCAACCCACTGGCGGTCACCGTCGAGCGGGAGTTCTTCGTCGGCGTCAAGATCAGTGCCGATGCTCTCTTCGCCACCGTTTGCGACCTGCGGGCCGGCATGCGGGCCACAGCCGGCCGCGACCTCGGCGAGGACCGCAGCCCCGAGGCGGTGTGCGCCCTGCTGTGCGAACTCGTCGACGTGGTGCTCGACGCCGACCCGGCGTTCCGCGAGCGCACCCGCCACCTCGGCATCGCCGTCTCCGGCGACGTCGACCGCGCCGCGGGCCGGGTGCGCTACTCGGTGCTCCCAGGCTGGCGGGACGTCCCACTGGCCGCCATGGTGGCGAGGGCGACCGGCCTGAGCGTCACCGTGGAGAACGACGTCAAGGCGCTCACCGTCGCCGAGCACTGGTTCGGCGAGGGCATCGGCACCGAGTACTTCGCGCTGGTCACCATCGGCGCGGGCATCGGCTCCGGACTGGTCGTCAACGGCCAGCTGATCGCCGGCGCGTACGGCGTCGCCGGCGAGATGGGCCACATCTCCATCGACCCGGCCGGACCGGTCTGCCACTGCGGCCAGACCGGCTGCGTGGAGGCGATCGCCTCCAGCGACGCCATCCGGGACACGGTCCGCGCCGCCACCGGGAAGAAGGACCTCGACTTCGACGACGTCGTCCAGCTCGCCCGCAGCGGTGACCCCGCCGCCCGCGACGCCTTCGCCCGGGCCGGCCGGGCGATCGGCACCGGCATCGCCACGCTGGTCAACCTGCTCGGCCCCGAACGGGTCGTGGTCACCGGCGAAGGCCTCGACACCTACGACCTCTTCGGCGTCCACATCAAGGACGCCTACGCCGCCCACTGCTTCAAAGCCGCCGCGAAGTGCCCGCTGACCCTGCGTCCGCTCCCCTGGGAGGAGTGGGCCAGAGGAGCCGCCGTCCTGGGCATCCAGGCGCTCTTCCCGTAGAGCGTCGCACCACCCCGGCTCCGACCGTGCAGCAGCGCGGCCACCTCCCGGCCTCCACAGCGCCACCCCACACCCGGCCGATGTCCGTCCTTGCCTGGCAGCAAACGACGGCGGACACCGACCGGGGACACACCCACACCCACCCTCAAGGATGCGACATGAGCGCACACCGAGCACAGCTTAGCCGACGCGGATTCCTCGGCGGCTCCCTCCTGTTCGTGGCCGGCGCGGCGGTCGGCTGCAGCACCGTCCCGACCGGTTCCGGCTCCTCCGGGGCGAAGACCACCCTGAACGTCTGGTTCCACGCTTACGGCGAGGCCGGCACCCAGCAGGCCGCCACCCGGTACGCCGAGAGCTTCACCAAGGCCAATCCCGACATCGCCGTCAAGGTCACCTGGGTCCCCGGCGACTACACCAGCAAGCTCAACGCCAGCCTGCTCACCGACGGCGCCCCGGACGTCTTCGAGATCGGCGACTTCAGCCAGGCGCTCGCCCGGCGCGGTCAGATCGCCGCCCTCGACGACGTGTACGGCAGCGTCAAGTCCGACTTCAGCCAGGGCAACCTCGACTACATGACGGTCGACGGCAAGGTCTACGGCGTCAAGTCGATCGACGACGTCATGATGCTGTACTACCGCAAGAGCGCCCTCGGCAAGGCCGGCATCACCCCGCCGACCACCTTCGACGCGCTCGCCTCCGCGGCCAAGGCCCTCACCACCAAGCAGAACAAGGGCCTGTTCATCGGCAACGACGGCATCGGCGACAGCCCCGTCCTCGCGGTGCTCTCCAACGGCGGCGACCTGGTCACCGACGGCAAGGTCGCCTTCGACTCCCCGCCGGCCGTCGAAGCGGTCACCGCGCTCAAGCGGCTCACCGACGACCAGTCCCTGCTGCTCGGCTTCACCACGGACTGGTGGGACCCGTCAGCCCTCGTCCAGGCCGTCGTGCCGATGCAGTGGTGCGGCCTGTGGGCGATGCCCGCCGTCCAGACCGCGCTCGGTGACGACTTCGGCGTCCTGCCCTGGCCCGCGCTCAAGGCCGGCGGCAGCCCCGTCCTGCGGGTCGGCGGCTGGACCTCGTGCGTCAACGCCAAGGGCAAGCACGTGGACGCGGCCAAGAAGTTCGTCCAGTGGCTGTGGGTCGACCAGACCGACCTGCAGAAGGACTGGTCCGAGAACTACGGCTTCCACGTCCCGCCGCGCGCCACCGTCGCGGCCACCGCCGACAAGCTGGCCAAGGGCACCGCCAAGGAGACCGTCGAGCTCGCCGCCACCTACGGCAAGCACGTCCCCAACACCTGGGACAGCGAGGTCTCCACCCCGTTCAACGCCGCCGCCAAGAAGGTCGTCACCGGGCAGGGCGACCCCGCCCAACTCCTCGCGGACGCGGCCAAGCAGGCCCAGACCGCCCTGGACAAGCAGCGGTCGTGATGAACAGCCTCTCGGACACCACCCGGCGCTCCGAGCGAGCCGGGCGCCCCCCGGCCACGCCGCGGGGCCCCGTCCCGGCCCGCCGCAGACGCGCCGACCTCCGGGCCTGGGGAGCGTTCGCGCTGCTCACCGCGCCCATGCTGATCGGGCTCGGCATCTTCAAGTACGTGGCGATCGGCTGGAGCTTCCTGCTCAGCTTCAGCGACGCCCACGGCACCATCGCCCTCGGCCGCTGGGTCGGCCTGGAGAACTACCGGCAACTGCTCGCCGATCCGGCCTTCCGCTCCTCCCTCGGCCAGATCCTGCTGTTCACCGCCGTCATCGTCCCGGTCACCTTCGCCGCCTCGCTCGGCCTCGCCCTCCTGGTGCACCGCGTGCGCCGGGGCCGGGCGGTGGTGCGCACCGCCTTCCTGATCCCCACCGCCGTCTCCTACGTCGCCGCCTCGCTGCTGTGGAAGATGTGCCTGTTCAACGGCCTGCCGGCGGGCATCGCCAACACCGTCGGCGGCTGGTTCGGCATGGCCGCCGTCCCCTGGATCCAGACCACCGACCCGCCGCTCTACTGGATCGTCCTGATCACCGTGCGGCTCTGGCTCCAGGTCGGATTCTACATGGTCCTCTTCCTGGCCGGCCTGCAGGCCATCCCGAAGGACGTCCACGAGGCCGCCGCCCTCGACGGCGCCACCGGATGGCGGCTGCTGCGCCGGATCACCCTGCCGATGCTCCGCAACACCTCCGTCGCCGTCCTGATGCTCCAGTTCATCGCCGCGTTCCAGGCCTTCGATGAGTTCTACAACCTGTTCAGCAGCGGCCTCTCCGGCACCGGCACCGCCCCCGTGCAGACACCGCTGGTCTACCTGTACAACACCGCGATGGGCGCCCAGAACTACGGTCTCGGCTCGGCCGGCGCCTTCGTCCTCACGGCGCTGATCGTGGGCGTGACCCTGATCCAGGGCCGCATCACCGGCTTCGGCAAGGGCGAGGAGTAACGACGTGAAACCCACCCGGACCCTCGCGGGGGGCACCCGCGCAAGCCTCCGGGGCCTGCTGGTCGGCGCGCTGACCGCGGCCTTCCTGGCCCCCTTCTACCTGATGCTGCGCAACGCCCTGATGGACTCCCGGTCCATCACCTCGCCCCGGTGGACCTGGTGGCCGCAGCGGATGCACTGGGAGAACTTCACCGCCCTCTTCTCCGACCCCACCCTCCACATGGGCCAAGCCCTCGGCAACTCCCTGCTCATCGCCGGGATCACCGCCCCGCTGTCCACCCTGCTCGCCTCCGCCGCCGGCTACGCCTTCGCCCGCATCCCCGTCCCCGGCCGCGGCGCACTGCTCGCCCTGGTGGTCGCCACCCTGATGATCCCCGGGTCGGTCACCTTCGTACCCACCTTCGTGGTGGTCGGCTCGATGGGCGGCGTCAACACCCTGTGGGGCGTCATCCTGCCCGGGCTGTTCAACCCGTTCGCCGTACTGCTCTTCCGCAACTTCTACCTGCAGTTCCCGGCCGAGATCGAGGAGGCCGGACGCCTCGACGGCCTCGGCTGGTTCGGCGTCTACCGCCGGATCGCCCTGCCCTCCTCGGGCGCCATGCTCGCCTCGCTCGGCGCGCTCGCCTTCATCGACAGCTGGAACGCCTTCCTGTGGCCCCTGGTCATCGGACAGGACCCCTCCGCCTGGACCGCGCAGATCGCCCTGTCGACCTTCCTCACCTCGCAGACCATCAACCTCCCCGGCCTGTTCGCCGGCGCCGTGGTCACCGTCGCCCCCCTGGTGGCGATGTTCCTGATCGCCCAGCGGTACATCGTCGAGGGCATCGCCACCAGCGGCCTCAAGGGCTGAGCCGCCCACCGTCGTTCCGGACCTCGGCCCGGGACGCTGCACCCCGCCCCCCACGAGCCCACCGGGCCCGGTCGCACGAGACGTCGCCGCGGCCGGGACCCGGCTCGGGCGCGACCGCCGATGCCCCGCCCGGACCGTCTCGCCCGGGCCGCTTCCCCCGTACACCCCCCGGACCCTCGTGCTGCCCCGCCCAGCGGGCCCGGGGCCCGCCCCACGCCTGCACCCCAACCCTCCACCGCACCCCTCGACCCCACCCGGAGAGCCGCCATGAGACGTGTCAGAGCCGCCACACGGGCACTTCCCGCCCTGCTCGCCGCCGCCCTGCTGGGCGTTTCGGTCCCCGGTACCGCCGCCGCGGACACCACCCCCGCCGCCACCGCTCCGGTCGCCACCGTTCCGGTCGCCCTGACGGGGGCGCAGTTGTCCGCGTCCTGGACCGGCCCGCTGTCCACCCGGGGCCGGTACGTCGTCGACGCCGGCGGCAACCGGTTCAAGCTCAAGTCCGGCAACTGGGCGGGCGCCCAGGGCACGTACGAGGGCAGCGGCGACGTCAACGACGTGAACAACCACCAGGCCCACCAGATGTCGAACAACATCCCGCTCGGCCTTGACCGCGCTCCCATGTCCAAGATCATGGCCGACTTCCACTCGCTGGGGATCAACAGCATCCGGCTGCCGTTCGCCAACGCGATGATCCACGACACCACGGTGCTGCCGGACTCCGCCGTAGCGGCCAACCCGCAGCTCAAGGGCAAGACCCCGCTGCAGGTCTACGACGCCGTGGTCGCGGCACTGACCGCAGACGGTTTCGCGGTAATCCTGAACAACCACACCACCACGTACCGGTTCTGCTGCGCGCTGGACGGCAACGAGCGGTGGAACAGCGGGCAGACCACCGACCAGTGGGTCGACGACTGGGTGTTCCTGGTCAACCGGTACAGGGACGACAAGCGGGTGGTCGGCGCCGACCTGCGCAACGAGGTCCGCCGCGACTGGAAGGACGACCCCAACTGGGGCTGGGACAACGACTTCGACCTGTACAAGGCCTTCCAGCTGGCCGGCAACAGGATCCTCCAGGCCGACCCCGACATGCTGATCATCATGGAGGGGATCAACTGGCAGGGCATCCCCCAGGGCATGTTCGAGCACGGCCGACCGATGCTCACCCCGGTCGGCAACCTCTCCAACACGCTGCTCGACTCCGGCAAACTGGTCTATTCCGCCCACTTCTACAGCTACACCGGCCCGCACCACACCGGCGCGAGCGGCGGTTGGCAGAACGGTGAGACCAACGACCCGCGCTACCGCGACCTCAGCCTCGACGACCTGGTCAAGGCCGTCCACGACCAGGCGCTGTTCGTCACCGACGAGGGGCAGCACTTCACCGCCCCGGTGTGGATCAGCGAGTTCGGCGCCGGAGGACGCAACACCGATCCGGCCGACGCCTCGGTGGTCAAGGACCGGGTCTGGCTCAAGAACTTCACTGACATCCTGGTGAAGAACGACGCCGACTTCGCCCAGTGGCCGCTCATCGGCTGGACGGACAACACCGGCAAGCCCGACGACGACTGGGCGCTGATCAACTACGACGCCACCGGCAAGCGCCTCAGCGTCGAGGACGCCGGTGACTGGCGGGCCACCGACTGGAACAAACTGGTCAATGCCCCGGCCAAGAGCGGCCCGATCGCCCCGGTCGACCACTGGAACATGCTCGACCTCGACCACGGCGACCACAACGCCTCCGCGAGGATGCAGGCCAAGGACTGGAGCGTCGGCAACCGCAAGGGCACCTGCCCCGACAGCCAGCGCACGGTCGCCATCGCCCGCAGCAACGACCGCGGCCTGTGCACCGACGCGAACGAGCCCGCCAAAGGCACCGGCCCCTGGACCGTCGTCACCGACGAGCGCTACGTCACCCACGGCGACTGGGCGTCCGGCTTCAACAAGCTCCAGTGCCCCGACGACACCTTCGCCGTCGGCTACGGCGTCAACGGCAACGCCATGGCCGCCCTGCTCTGCGCCCCCGCCGCCGGGACGCTGCCGCTGACCGGGCGCAATGTCTGGTTCGACCACGGCGACAACCGGCCCGCCGCCGGCGGTTCGGTCGAGAGCGACTGGGCCCCCGGGGCCTACAAGGGCCAGTGCACCGACAACGAGTACCTCGCCGGCGTCGCCTACACCTGGCGGTGGCAGCACGGCGGCGCCCCCGACGCCCTGCTCTGCCGTCCCCTGGCCTGACCCTGTCACTGACCCCGCCACGATCCCCGCCACCTCACCGAGGAGTACCAAGGCATGCCCCAGTTGGAGATCGCCGAAGACGGCTTCCGCCTCGACGACCGGCCGTTCCGCATCATCTCCGGCGGACTGCACTACTTCCGCGTCCACCCGGAGCAGTGGGCCGACCGGCTCCACAAGGCACGCCTGCTGGGCCTGAACACGGTCGAGACCTACGTCGCGTGGAACCTCCATGCCCCCCGGCCCGGGGAGTTCCGGCTGGACGCAGGTCTCGACCTGCCCCGCTTCCTCGACCTGGCCGCCGCCGAAGGGCTGCACGTGCTGCTGCGACCAGGCCCGTACATCTGCGCCGAGTGGGAGGGCGGCGGCCTGCCGTCCTGGCTGCTCGCCGAGGACGGCATCGAACTGCGCAGCCGCGACCCCCGGTTCCTCCGAGCGGTCGACGACTACCTCTCCGCCCTGATGGCCGCCGTGAAGCCGTACCTCTCCACCTCCGGCGGTCCGATCATCGCCGTCCAGCTGGAGAACGAGTACGGCGCGTACGGCGAGGACAGCGGCTACCTCACCGACCTCGCCGAACTGCTGCACGCGCACGGCGTCGACGTGCCGCTGTTCACCTGCGACCAGCCCACCGACCTCGCCCGCGGCGGCCTCGACGGAGTGCTGCGCACGGTGAACTTCGGCAGCCGCGCCGAAGCCGGGCTCGCCGAGCTCCGCCGGATCCAGCCGACCGGGCCGCTGATGTGCTCGGAGTTCTGGATCGGCTGGTTCGACCGCTGGGGCGCCACCCACGTCACCCGCGACCCGGCCGACGCCGCCACCGAACTGGACAAGCTGCTCGCCACCGGGGCGTCCGTCAACATCTACATGTTCCACGGCGGCACCAACTTCGGTTTCACCAACGGCGCCAACGACAAGGGCACCTACCGGCCCACCGTCACCTCCTACGACTACGACTCGCTCCTCGACGAGGCCGGCGACCCCACGCCCAAGTACGAGGCGTTCCGCGAGGTCATCGCCCGGTACGCGTCCGTCCCCGCCGAGCCGGTGCCCGCCCCCGGCCGCAAGCTCGCCCCCAGGACGATCGACCTCACGGAGCGTGCCGGCCTGCTGGACCAGGCCTACGCCCTCGGCCGCGCCGTGTTGTCGGACCATCCGCTGACCATGGAGCAGCTCGGACAGTCCTTCGGGTTCGTGCTGTACGAGACGACCCTTCCGCTGGCCGGTCCGACCGTGCTGCGGACCGACGCGGTCCGCGACCGCGCCCAGGTCTTCGTCGACGGGCAGCCGGTCGGCGTGCTGGAGAGGGAGAACCACGAGCACGCGCTGGCCTTCGCCGTCCCCCGGCGCGGCGCGCACCTCGCCGTGCTGGTGGAGAACCAGGGCCGGGTCAACTACGGGACCGGCATCCACGACCGCAAAGGCCTGCTCGGCCGGGTCACCGTCAACGATGAGGAACCGACCGACTGGGACAGCCGCCCGCTGCCCCTGGACACATTCGATGCCCTCACCTTCACCGCCACCGCGCAGCCGCTGGTGGGACCGGTCTTCCACCGCGGAACCTTCGAGCTGGGCCGGCCCGCCGACGGCTATCTCGCCCTGGGCGGCTGGACCAAGGGCCAGGTGTGGATCAACGGCTTCCCGCTCGGCCGCTACTGGTCCCGCGGCCCGCAGACCACCCTGTACGTCCCCGCGCCGGTGCTGCGGCCCGGCCCCAACGAGATCACCGTCCTCGAACTCCACGCCACCGCCGCGCGCACCGTCGAGCTGTGCGACCGGCCCGACCTGGGGCCCACCCAGGACTGAAACCGTCCCCGGAGCACGACCGTGCACGGCAAGCTACGCCCCATCGAGCAGCGCCTCAAGCGGGTGCTCACCGAACGGATCCGCCGGGCGAGGGCGAGTTGCCGTCCACGGCCGGGTTCACCTCCGCGCGGGGATCCGGAACGTCCCCGGCGAGCTGCCGCGCTCCCGTCCGCCGTGGGCCTCGCCGCGACCTACGCGGACCGCAGCCGCGTCGGGGGCCAGCACTGGTAGGAGTCTGTGATCTGGTGATCCGAGTCCATCCGCCGTAGTGGTGGAACACGCGTGCGTGCGCTGCTCGGTCCTGACCGTCATCCCGCAGGAGCGGCCACGGCTGGTCGAGATCCTCCAGCAGGTCGCCGAGTTCAGACAGGCTCTCGGCGGGGTCTCGACGGTTCACCCCCGCATCCTGGCACCCCGGGGGGCAAGACCGAGACGGCGGCCCTCCGTCCCGCGAGCACCCGGCGGGACCCCGGACAGCGGTCAGGCAGGATGCACGCCAGGCCACGTCCGCTGGCTCTCGGTAGGGGGCGGCGGTCGAACCCTGCGGCCTGGAGCTGCGTCACGCAGGTCGAGGGCGCCACCCTTGCGAGAAGCGTGCCGCCGCGATGGCCCGTTGCTGGTCAGCGGTGGGGGCGACCATGCCGACTGACGAGCCGAAGGCGTGGGGATGGCAGAAGAAGGCCGACGAAGCCGACTTGGAAGAGGATCAGACCGATCAGCCACCACCAGCCGCCGAAGAGCAGTCCGGAGAACATCGCTGGTCCACACAGCGCGAAGGTCATCACGGTCCTGTGGTACTCGCCCTCCCGCATGGGGGCGGACAGCAGGAGAAGGACCAGCGACGGCAAGCCGACATAGATCAGCAGAGCCAGCCCCAGATCGGCGAATGCCCCGTCCACCCCCCTGAAGAGAGCGAACCCGCCGACCACCGCTCCCCAGCCGCCCGCAAGGGCGATCAGGTATCGGGCTGCCGCACGAAGGAACCACGCCGGGGCGTTCTCGGCTCTCAGCACCATCCCCATCGGTACCTGCTCCCCTGGTCTCTCCCACGGTCGTTGTCGTCGCAGGAAAACTGAACATGTTCAATATAACCACGCTCCTGCTCGCAGGCGCCGGCATGCAAGACTTCGAACCTTTCTGCAGCGCCGGCGAGTAGGCCCCAGAGCGGGACCGGCGGCGGCATCATCGACCCAGCGGACTCCCAGGTCTTGTGCCAGGCCCAGGTATCGGTCGGAGGCGACCAGGCCGTACAGCGCGAGATCGCCGAGCGCCTGCCGGACCACCTCGTTCGACGCCGCGCCGGGCGCAGCCGTCGCTGGAGCTGGCCGCGGTACCCGGACGCCGGAATGGTTACCCTGCCGGTGATGCGGACCCTGCTCGGCCCAGCCTTCGACCGCGGCGGACCTGCTCTGCACGCCCCCGGAGCTACTCCCCGGGGAGTAGTGGAACCGCCTTCATCGGTAGGACGACGCCGCACGGTAGTTCCGGGTTTGCTGGGCAAGCCGCGACAGCAGGGGACGCCACCTCTGTCGACGCGGGCGCTCCTGTGTGGTCGGACTCGGAAAATGAGGGGGACATGGAGAACAGCAACCTAGGTCGGGGGTGGCGACTCGGCGGACCGGTCTTCGTGATCGGCTTCATCGCCAGCCTGGTTCTCGGAGCGGTGCTGGCCAGGGGTTCCGTCTTCCTGCCCACCGCTACAGCGGGCCAGTTGCGGGGCTACTACGAGCACAGCGGTACGGCGGTTGCCGTGTCCTCCCTGCTCCAGTTGGTCGCCGCCGCAGGACTGCTCCGGTTCGGCTTCGGGGCATCCACCGCAGTGGGTGCCGATCGCCGGGCGCGGTACGCGGTCTGGCTTGCCGCCGGGGCCTTCGCGGTGTCGAGCGCGCTGGCCCTGGCCCTGGCAGCGGTCGCGACCCGTGCGGGCGACGCCACCCTTGTCGTCCTGGCCCGGCTCACGCTCGCGGTGGGCGGCCCGATCCATCTGGCCGGGCTCGCCGGGCTGCTGTGGTACGTCTCACGACGCGCGCTCGCCCAGGAGCGCGGGCCACGGCGGCTGCTTCTGTTCGGTGCCGCCGCCGGCCCCCTGCTGCTGCTCTCCCTGATCTCGATACCGGTGCCCGCGGCAACCCGGGTGGAGCCCCTGTGGCGGCTGCTCGCCGCGGTGTGGATCACCGGTGTCGGCGCGGCCGGGCTCGGCCGCGCCGACACCGGTGATCCTGGCGCTGCATCGCCTCGCACCGGGAGGGAGTCGTCGGCCAAGGGCTGAGGCCTTGTCGGTGAATTGTGCGCGGTGCAGTGGACGGCCGCCACCCGGTCGGCGCGGGGTGGCGCCTGCTGTGCGCATCCCCGCGGCGATCAGCTCGTCCAGGGCCAGGGCGTGCGCTGCAGTTCCTGGCTGATCCGGATCAGCGAAACCTCGGCGGGATCGGGGCTTCGGTGCGCCTGAGGGGCCGGTAGGCGGCTTGTCGGCAGGGGTGTGGCGGCCGGGACGGGCTGGGCGTGGTGAACGGGCGCTGGGCCCCCGGGCCTGGACCGCGGGGCACAGCGACTGCGAAGCCGGCGTGGTTGCGCCTCCGGACTGCGCGTGGTCTGGTCGACTGCCGCGCTGCCGGCAGGCCGTTTCGGGCCGGAGGCCCGCGTCCTGTCCTGGGCTGGTGCCGAAGGCCCAGCCCGCGGTGCAGGGGGGCGCTCGATCAGTCGTCGGTGTCTCGGGGTGCGGCTACGGCGTCGGCGAGAGCGGTGCGGTGCTTTTGGCCCTTACCCGGGCTCGACGATCTGCCCGCAAAGACTGCTGCAGAACTTGTTGCGGCTCGGGTCGAGGAATTCCTCGGCCGCCGCCGGGTCGCTCCTCATCTGCTTCATCAAGGGGCCCAGCGGATCGCCTGCACCGGCCCTGAGGGACCAGTTCGGACTCCACAGGTCATCGCCCTTGGTCTTGCTGTTCCACTCGTAGTCGACCAGGTCGTTTCCGGCTTGAGGAGGAACGACTTGTCGAACTTCCCGCCCGCGCCCATCAGCGAGGTGAGCGCCGGGTAGTTGTCGTTCCAGCCGGCCGCCGAGTCTCCGGGCCGGCGTGCGGCCTTCAGGAGGCCGTCCTCCCAGTCCTTGCCCATGGCCAGAGCCCTGGCCACCACCAGCCGGCAGGTTTAGCATTCCCGTCACGGCGGCCCCACCGCCACACCACCGGGCCGCCGAGCAGCAGCAGCGCCTCTGCCCCGAGCGCTGACGGCCTCCCACCGGCCGGGCCCCGCGGAACACCCCCGCTCCCCGGGACCCGGCCACGCTGCGCCCTGCGGGGCGGCCAGCGGTGTCGGTGGCGGGCGTTACGGCGCCCGGCGTGGACGTTGCTGATCTCGACTTCCGGGTCCGGACCCAGCCCGGGGGAGGCTGCCGTGCTGCCGACCCGAAGGATCGGGACCGTCCGGCGCTGTCGCGGAGCCCGTGGTGCGGCGGGCACGGTGTCGGGCCGTTCAACGCCGTCGGCCCGCTCGCGACGATTGGCGAACGCCAGGGCGAGGCCGGCGACGCGATCGCGCTGCTCCGCATCCGGGAGCTCACCTCGGTCAACGGCCGTGACCAGCCGGCCGGCCAGCTGGCCGACCCGCCGGCCCGGCACGCGTGGACCGGAGTGCTGGGTGTGTGGCCGGTGACCGAGGAACTGAGCGACGCCGCGCATCGGCTGGCGGAGCTGCTGGAGGAGCGCGGCGACGTCGAGGGCGCGGTGGCGCTATACCGGCAGGCACCTGACGCAGTACAGGCCGAGCATGGGGGCGAGGATCGCGGGCGACAGGTCCTGGGCGAGTTGGACCAGGGCGGTGGTGCGGGCCGCGCGGGAGGCTATTGCGGTGCCTCCTCGCGCTTCTTCGATCAGATCCGCTCGCCGCCGCCGAAGGCGGGCTCCCTCACGATCCGAACCGATCACAGTTGGTCGCATGAAGTGGATATTCAGACAGAAGAGAACATGTGATGAACCATCAAAAGATATGTGAATAGCATGAGTTGAAACCGGAGCGACGGCATCCGGTCAGTTCCCTCCGAGAGGTGGAACCCATGCCCCTGGTCCTCGACAACCGACCCGGCCCCGGCGGGCGGCCGCGCCGCCTGCGGCGCGGCACGGCGGCGGCCCTGGCCACCGCGGTCCTCGGCACCGCCGCCGCGGTGCTGCCGGCCGTACCCGCGCACGCGGCCGGCCCGGGTCAGCTGATCTACGTCGCCAACCAGAGCGGCAACTCCGTCGCCGCCGTCGACTCGGCGACCGGAGCGACGGTGGCCACCATCGCGGTCGGCACCTCGCCGATCGACGTCGAACTCACCCCGGACGGCTCGCAGGCGTGGGTCACCAACAACGGCAGCGACTCCGTCTCGGTGATCGACACCGCCACCAACACGGTCGCCGCCACCGTCCCGGTCGGCAGCGCCCCCAGGCCGGTCGCCATCTCCCCGGACGGCGCCCGCGTCTACGTGGCCCACACCGGCGGCCCCGGCGGGATCGAGGTGATCGACACCTCCTCCCTGACCGTCGCCGCCACCGCCGCCACCGGCGGCTTCCCGGCCGCACTCGACCTGTCCCCGGACGGCGGCCGGCTCTACGTCAGCAGCTTCTCCAGCCGCACGGTCTCGGTGCTCGACACCGCCACCCTGGCCGTCACCGCCACCGTCCCGGTCAACGACCCGGCCGGGATCGCCGTCAGCCCCGACGGCACCCGCCTCTACGTCTCCAACTACAACGGCAACAGCGTCGCGGTGATCGACGCCGCCACCAACACGGTCACGGCGACCGTCCCGGTCGGCCAGCAGCCGCAGGGCATCGCCGTCGCGCCGGACGGCGGGACCGTCTACGTCGGCAACCGGCTGGGCAACTCGGTCTCGGCCATCGACGCCGCGACCAACACGGTGATCGCCACCATCGCGGTCGGCGCCGGGACGAACGCCGTCCTGGCCGACCCGGACGGCACCCGCGTGTACGCCACGAACTCCTTCTCCGACACCATGTCGGTGATCGACACCGCGACACTCACCGTCACCTCCAACGTCCCCACTGGCCCCCGCCCGAACGGCCTGGCGATGGGCAAGGCCGTCCCGCCCGCCGTCACCGGCCTGACGCCCGGCCACGGTCCGACCACCGGCGGCACCGCCGTCACCCTGACCGGTACCCACCTGACCGGCACTACCGCCGTGGTGTTCGACGGCACCCCGGCGGGCAACGTGACCGTCGTCGACGACACCACCGTCACCGCCACCGCGCCCGCGCACGCCGCCGGGACCGTCGGCGTCGCCCTGACCACCAAGGGCCGCACCGTCCCCGCAGGCAGCTACACGTACCAGGTCCCGGCCCCAGTGGTCACCGCCGTCGCCCCGACCGCCGGCCCCGCAGCGGGCGGCACCTCCGTCACCCTGACCGGGAGCAACTTCACCGGCACCACCGCGGTCGCCTTCGGCGCCGTGCCCGCCGCCTCGTTCACCGTCGTCAACGACACCGCGATCACCGCCACCGCACCGGCAGCGAACGCCGCCGGGCCGGTCGACATCACCGTCACCACCCCCGGCGGCACAAGCGCCGTGGTGACCGCGGACCGCTTCACCTACACCAAGGACACCACGAAGCTCACCGCGCAGCCGGTCCTGCTGTCGATCGCCCCCGGCCAGCTGAACGTCAACCTCAATCTGTCGGCCACTCTCACCGACACCACCACCGGCAAGCCCGTCCCCGGCGCCACGATCACCTTCAAGGTCGGTACCACCACCGTGTGCACCGCCACCACCAACGCAGCCGGCACCGCCACCTGCACCGGCCCCTGCCCCGTCCTCACCGTCCTGCTGAACCTCGGCTACACCGCCACCTACAGCGGCGCCCCAGCCCTGGAGCCCGCCACCGCCACCGCCGGGCTGATCCGCATCGGCTGACCCGGCCCAGAACCGCGGAGGCCGCCACCGGGAACACCCGGCGGCGGCCCTCAGTCGCTCAGGACGCGTCTGGCAGAGCTGACTGCTCGTTTCAGGAAACGCTTCGGAGCTTCTGTACGGTCATCGCGGCGAAGGCCCGGCATCCGGGTACGCGGGCGGGCGACGTCCTCAACCAGGTTCTGCGGCAGAGTTGTTGACCTCCCGGGCGCCGTTTCTGGCCATTTCCGCCAGAGTGTGCCGCTGCTGCGAACGAACTGTGTAGCTTTCGAGCGATACGGAAGGCGTCGTTGCCTTTGCGCCGGACGCCAGTGGGGCCTGGCGGTCATGGCGACTGCCCTTCCCTCCTCCTCAGACGGGACACTTGATGAGCACTCCGAGCGCCGGAACACCCGCGACGACCCCGACGACCTCGGCCAGTACGCCTGCCGCGTCCGAAGCGGACAGGACGACGATGCTCGACGGTCCGACGCCGAAGGACCTGCTCCC
This sequence comes from Kitasatospora sp. NPDC085464, assembly GCF_044541955.1. Taxonomy (NCBI): domain Bacteria; kingdom Bacillati; phylum Actinomycetota; class Actinomycetes; order Kitasatosporales; family Streptomycetaceae; genus Kitasatospora; species Kitasatospora sp. NPDC085464. Next base: position 74,761 of record NZ_JBITTM010000036.1, on the reverse strand, counting down.
CACCACCGGCAACTACCCGACGGAGATCGTCCGGTACCGCTCGGTGGTGCTTACCGACATCCCCGGGGCGAAGCCGGCACGCGCCCTGACCGGCGCCATCGACCTCGGCGAGGAGAACCTGCCGTTCTACGACCGCCCCGCCGAGGGCATGATCGTCACCACCGAGCAGAGCTGGTCGGCCCAGGGCGTCACGCTCGGCAGGCTGCTGCACAGCCTCGCGCTCGCGCCCGGCGAGAGCACCAGGGTCGCGGTCGTCGACTGGCAGCGCACCACCAGGGCCACCGGAGCCGAGACGGCGTCCGAGGCCGAGGCGCTGTCCGGGACCACCGAGCAGAACCGGTCGATCAGCGAGGTCGCGAACGCGATCGCCCGCGAGGAGCAGTACGGCGACTCCCAGGGGTTCCAGGCCAGCCAGTCGTCCAGCTCCGGTGGCAGCGTCGGCGTCGCGCTCTTCGGTATCGGCGGCGGCGGCAACTGGAGCAAGTCGTCGAACGCGGGCATCGCGACGTCGGTGTCGCGCTCCACGGGCGTGAAAACGGTCGCGCAGGAGGCGACGCAGCGGATCAGCGCGCGGACCCAACAGCTGGCGACCGCGGCCCGCAGCCGGAACATGACGGTCGTACGCGAGACGACGCAGACGGAGAAGGACCAGGTCCTCACCCGGGTCGTCACCAACTACAACCACATGCACGCGATGTCGGTGCAGTACTACGAGGTCGTCCAGGTCTACAACGTGACGACCAGGCCGACCAAGCTGGAACGCTGCCTGTTCATCCCGCTGCAGGAGCTCACCTTCACCCACACCAGCCTCCAGCGGTACAAGGAGGTGCTCGCGTCGGTGGCGCCGGCCGACTGGGCGGCGAAGATCCGCGCGGCGAACCCGTTCGACACCACCGTGCGCAAGCTCGACGCGTGCTCGGCACCGGAGGTACCGGACCGCCAGGAGTTCGACGGGGTGGAGCTGACCGACATCGCCGCTTCGGCGATGGGCGTGTACGGGGTGCGCAAGGCTGACGGCAACGCCGTCAAGTTCGATCCCGCGACCCAGCAGTGGAAGCCGCTGCCCACCACAGGTCTGGGCGGCGGGCTGATCGGCATCGCACCGGCCAAGGACATCGTCTGGGCGCTCAGGACCGACAAAGCGGTCATGCAGTTCGACGGAACGACCTGGCGAATGGATCCAGCAAGTGGCTGGGGCCTGCGCATCGCCTGCGGCACGGACGGCACGGTCTTCGTCGTCGGCACCAACAACACGATCCACCAGCGCGGCCCGAGCTCATGGTCGAACCTGGGCATCACGGCCGACGACCTCGCCGTCACCGGCAAGGACAAGCTGTGGTACTCCCGGCAGGGGGTCGTCTACGAGCGCAGTGGCACCGACGGGATCCGGCGCAACGGGCCGGGCGTGCAGCGCCTGTCCGCCACGTCCGACGGTGCGCTCTGGGCCGTCGTCCAGTCCCAGTCCAGCGGCGAGACGGCGCCCCTGCTGGTGGAGTCCGGTGCGACGACCGTGATCCGTCCTGCGACCGGCGGCCTCCAGAGCATCACCGGGCTGGCGCAGATCGCCTCGGCCGGCGCGGACTACTGGGTGCTCATGGGTAACGGGACAGTGCGCCGCATCATGGGGCGAGAGACGCAGATACCCTTCGACGACCAGCCGAAGGCGGACTCCTCCTACGCGTCCAGGATCGACGTCTGGTCCGACACCGACGGCATCCGCGGAGTCCAGGTGGTCTTCCCGAGCCACACCTTCGGCTGCGGGGACATCGGCGGCTCCGGCGCGCAGCAGGCGTCCTACACCTTCGGCGGCGCCGACAAGCTGCTCTCCTACGAAGCCTGGTCCGGCAAGGCAGCCCGCGGCAGCCTCGCCGGGCTGCGCCTGAAGATGACCTCGGGCGTGGCGAACTTCGGCGTCGCCGCGACCACCACCGTCGCACCTGACCTGTCCGAGGACGCCGGCGGCGCCTCGACCATCTGCGGGCTGTTCGGCTCCACGGTGAAGTCCGGCAGCCGCACCTACGTCGCGTCGCTCGGCTTCCACGTGCGGGGCGGGAACGTGCCCCAGGCGGTCCTGGACCACCTGAACGACAACAGCCGGCACTACAGCCAGGCCGTGTGGGCCAACGCCGACGAGCTGACGCTCAGCCGCATCCTCGCCAACTACTCCTACACCCCGGCGGGTTCGACCGCTGCTCCGGTCCCGCTCGGCACTCTGCTGGACCCGAAGCCGATCGCCGCCACCGGCAACTACCTCGGCTTCCGCTGGAACTTCGCCAGCGAGGAGGAACGACAGGAGTGGACCGACTCCCGCAAAGCGGGCGACAACACGTTCGGAGCACCGGCGACCAACACCATCGCCATCGCCACCAACGGCGTCTTCGCCGAGGCCGTCCTCGGGCGGTCCAACTCGGCCGAGAAGATCGACCTCACCCGCTTCTGGAACTGGAAGGACTCGCCCATCCAGATCACACCGGCCGACATCGCCCCGGTGTCCACCGCCTCGCGCGCGCAGAACCTCGACACCACGGCGGCCGGCCTGGGCGCCTCCCAGGCGAAGTTCGCGCCGACGGTGGTGATGCCCGACCCGGTCGGCCTCCAGACGGCGCAGGCCATCGCCACCGCGAACCTGTTCCGCGACATGAGCGGCCTCAACACCATGAGCCAGGTGCTCAGCAAGGGCATCGAATCAGCCGCCACCAACGACAAGGAAGCCGGCGTACGCGCCCAGGAAGCCCTCAAGACCGCCACCGAACACCTCCAGAAGATGGCCCAGATCGCGGTCGACGCGGCCGGCAAGGCGGCACCGGCCCTGACCGGCGGAGGCGGCAACCTCAGCGCCCTCGGCGGGATGCTCAACCAGGGCGGCAAGAGCGACACACCCAAGCCCACCACCACCCCCGCGTCCGGTGGGGACTCCGGCGCGAAAGCCTGACCACCGCGCCGTGCGGGTCCGCGCCACTGCCGGACCCGCACGGCGCCCCCAGGGCAGCGGCAGCCGTCACGGGGCGCCCGTCCGGAGGAACATTTCCCGCATCCCTTCTTGCAGGCCGTCGTGACCTCCATGAGGACCTGCTCGAACTCGCCTGTCCGGACGGGTCTCGATAGCCGGGATGGCCTGCTGCAAGGCAGGCCGGCGATCCCGCATGATCTACGGCTTCCGCGTCCACCGCGGCCGCAAGGGCGAGCCCAAGGCGTTCACCTGGCAGGACTACCGCGACCTGATCCTGCGCGCCCGCATCCAGCTCGGCGGCCCGATCGTGCTCGTCTGGGACAACCTGTCCACGCACCTGATGCCGCCGATGAAGGAGTTCATCGCCGCGAACGAGGACTGGCTGACCGTCTTCCAGCTGCCCTCCTACGCGCCCGATCTCAACCCGCAGGAGGGCATCTGGGCCCTGGTCAAACGCGGCATCGGCAACCTCGCGGTCGCCAACCTCGACCACCTGGCCAAAGCCGTCCGGACCCGCCTCAAGAAGATCCAGTACCGCCCGCACCTGATCGACGGCTGCCTCACCCAGGCCGGCGTGAACATGAACGCCTTACCCCAGCCGACACCGACATCACGAATTCAAGTTCAGTAAACTGTCATGAAATCTCCGGAGCGACTTCATCCGCAGGCCGGTTCTCCTGCTTCGATAGCTCCGTTGTAAGCATCTTTACAGCACGACTAAAGTCGGGAGCAGCGGCAACCTTCGGCACCAGGACTGTGCTATCGAGGTCATGAACTGGGTGCCAGGCCTCGGACAGTGCACCAGCCATCGAATGCTGCCAGCCAGAGCGGCTCAAGTAACTTGTCAGCTCATCGAAGCCGATATCAGAGGTAGTCATCGGTTACCCTCCTCCGGCATCGGGCCGAAAAGGCGTTCATGAGCATCTTTGAAGATGTGGTTCAAGCCTGCCATGTCGATCCGCTGGGCCTTCGGCAGGTGGATCGTCTTGGTGCTCTTGCTCGTCGCTGCTGGCATGCCCTGGATGCGGGCGTAGAAGCCTGACGACGGGGCCGAGATGGGTGGCGATGAGCTACAAGACGTCGCAGACGTGATAGCTCTGAATATTCGCCAGTACGCTCGATATGTCAGGCTATGGATCAGTCAACTTGTCGAGTTTGGGTCAATTCCAGACGACGCAGTTGGCCCTGATGGCGAGCCGGCAGATATGCCAGCCCTTTCCGATTGGGTGGCGTGGACACCTCGATTGCTGCCGCCCGGATGGACAGAGGACGTCGATACCGATCCGCGCGACGCCCAGTTCACCCCGCGCGCCTAACACGAGACGTGCACCATCCCACCCTGCTGAGCAGCCGCAAACCAGGTGCCGGTGCTGATGGTCGAGGTGGACCGCTCCACCATTGCCCCGGCCGACGTCGCCGCGAAGTTCCCCCGCTACCGCGAGCTGTTCCGCACCAAGGTGAAGAGCACCGACCCCGCCCTGGCCAACCGGCAGCAGGCCGTCGCTGACCTGTCCGCCGACTGCTGGCGCGGCCGGTGGTGCAGGGAGGTCCGCGACGACAACGACGGCGACGGCTGGCGCGGAGTACGACGACGCGGTGCCCGTCGTCGCTACCATGCTGGAGCTGCTGGCCGAGCAGGGGCCGTTCGGGCCGGTGTGGTGGCGTTTCGGCCGCTCGGGCTGGCACTCCGTGCTCGAGGCGTTGGAGAACCCGCACGACCGGGCCGCCTACGACCTGCACCAGGCCGCCCGCGAGGACGAGGAGGACGAGCCCACCAGGAGCTGATGGACTCCCTGGTCTGCATTGACTGCGGCGAGGTTCCCGAGGAGGAGAGCACCTGGCACTACGGCCCCGACAGCCGCCGCGCGGAGTGTGACCCGCCGCCCGGGTGGCCGCTGCTGGCCCTGCCGCCAGGGCCGCGAGGAGCGTCTGGAAGGGAGGCCGAAGAGCAGCTGGAGGCCGCCCAGGCGTCGAACGCCTTGCTGCAGCCCATGCTGGACGTGCCGGGGCTCGATCGGCGGGAAGCCGGGATCGGTGCTGGAGCTGACGGAGAAGGCCGGCCCGGACCGGCTGGAGTGCCCGCAGTGCGCCGCCGACCGGGAGGAGCAGGAGCTGGGGCCGCTGGTGCTGCCGGTCCCGACCAAGCGCGAGCGAGTCACCGCGCTGGTCTCCGCCCCGGACGATCCGTGGTGGGAGGAGGGTGCGGCACGCCGAGCTCTACCCGGTGAAGGACCGCGCCTCGTGAGTACTTGGGCCTGTCACGGGGTTGTCGCGGCTGGGGCTCCTCGGCCTGTGCTGCGCCGGGTCCTGGAACTGACCGAGGCCGACTCGCTCTTCCCGGTCTTCGCCACCGCCGCCCAGGCCGCGCGCGTTCACGCCCGTAGCAACGGCCCCGACCACGACTACGCCCAGCCCGGCCCCCGGGACGTCGAAGCGGTGTAGCGCTGCCCGCGGCGGGCACCCGCCCGGTACGGAAGCAGTCCCCGGCCGCGCCAGGATCCACGATGCCCGCACCCGCCACCGCCCCCCGCCCGCCACCTGGACTTCAACCCTGGCGACGGCACCGCACCCGGGATCGACTTCCTGCGCCAGGCCCTCGCCGACTGGCACCTGATGACGGCGACCGTCGGCACCGACGCGCTGCTGGTGGCCGCCGAACTCCTCGCCAACGCCGCCCGGCACATCCCCGGACCACAGCGCCTGGAACTCGACCTCGACATCCGCTCCTTGCGGATCTCGGTCACCGACCCCGCGCCCGCCCCGCCGCGCCCACGACCCCACCGCCCCGACGCCGTCCACGGGCACGGCCTGTTCATCGCCGACACGCGGTCCGCTGATTCTGGACGACGAGCTCGTGGTCATGCGCGGTGGTAGGCCCTCATCCGCCGCGCTCCGGGGCCGTGTCCACCGCACCCGTCCCGCCCCGGTACGGGCCGGGTCCACGACCGCGCCCGCCCTGTTCGTGGCGTTCGACTTGCTACAGACCGGGAGCGCGGGAGCGGTCGCTGCTCACGGAGCCGTATGCGCGGGGCGCGACCTGCTGGAGGGCCGGAGCTGGAGCGGCCGGGCCCGAGGGTCCCGCCCAGCGTGCGACTCGGTGGGGTTTGTCAGGGGAGGTGGACGGCGTCCCAAGCCCCGGCGCTCCGGCTGCGCCTCGTGCGCCGACCGGCCGCTTCGACCCTGGTGCAGGTCGACGGCCTTGTCGGTAGTGGCGCTGTCCAGCTCCGAATCCCCCGGCTGCCCTTCGGCGGCGAAGCATCGGACTGTCCCGCTCCGGAGTTCAAGAGCCGGTGATGTGCTGGTCCCGACCCGCCAAGTACACACGGGAGTTGTCCCGGGCTTCCGCCTTCATGATGATCGGAGGATTCCGGGTCTGTTCACTGTCGGACAACACCGGAGTCAAGTGTTCGTCCAGCAGCAGCCGCAGTTCGGCGGCGAGAGCGGGATCCTCGCTCAGCAACTGCTGCAACCGCAGGCGCCAGGCACCCGCCAGAGCCTGCTCGGTGTCCTCGTCACCCTGGTCCCGTGCAGCCAGTACCTGTGCACGCACTGCCTCCAGGTCCGATCCGACCTCGTCGGCCCGGTCCGGGCGTCGGCTCTGCCACCACTCCACCACCGCGGCCCGGGCCTGCTGCCAGCCGTCGGTTGCCATCGCGCTCACCAGCGCGCTTCCTGCTGCCAGGACGACCGGATCCATCGCGCCCCCCACGTCGACAAGACACTGCCGTAAGGACCGTAACCGGCGTCGTTCCGAACTCGGGGCCTTTTGACCAAAGTTACGGCGCTCCGCCCCCACCGAATGAGCGACAGGGCCGCTCCACGGACAGACCCTCTTCCCCGTGGCGGGGTAGTCCGTGCAGTGGCATCATGGGGCGGGGTCGGATCCGGTGGGGGGAGCTGAGGTGGACTCGATCGTCTTACGGGCGTACCAGGCTGTGCGGGACGAGCACGTCGTAGAACAGTGAGCAGCGCAGGGCGGCAGGAGCCCGAGGACGCGGCGGAGCGGCCGATTTCGATGAGCGCTGCGGCCGACAAAGAGGCCAGGATCTTCCAGTCCGGCCGTGACATGGTCGTGGCCGAAGCCGGCGATGTACACCTGCACTACCTTGATGGCGTCCTTGAGACCCGGCGGGCCGCCGTGGACTCCGCCGTGGACTGTCCGTACCCGGGGCTGAAGCCGTTCGGGACGAGCGATGCCCGGTGGTTCTTCGGCAGGGACGACCTCGTCGCGCAGGTGCTGGCCGAGCTCGATCGCGACGCCGAGGGACCTCTCGTCATCGTCGCTCCCTCCGGGGCGGGGAAGTCCTCGCTGCTACGGGCAGGGGTGCTGCCAGCGCTGGCGGCAGGCCGCCTGCCCGGTTCGGCCGACTGGAGCCGGCTGCTGCTGACACCCACCGAGCGGCCGGTCGACGGACTGACTGCCCGGCTGGAGCAGTTCGTCGGGGTTGCCACTGCCCCGGAGGTCCGTCGTGCGATCGACGCGGGCCCGGACGCGGTTGCGTCCGTGCTGCGCGCGTCGCCCGGCACCTCCCGCCTCCTGCTGGTCGTGGACCAACTCGAAGAACTGTTCACCCTGTGCACCGATGAGCCGCAGCGGCGCGCTTTCCTCGATCTTCTGGACGCCCTGGCCGCTGGTCCGGAGCCCGCCGCCGTTGTGGTTTGCGCGCTGCGGTCCGACTTCTACTCCCGGTGCGTGACCTACCCCTCGTTGCGGTCTGCGTTGCAGCACCGTCAGATCGTCCTCGGGCCACTGTCGCAGGAGAACCTTCGGGAGGCCATCCTCTTCCCTGCCCGGGCGGTCGGACTCGTCCTGGAGCCCGGGCTGGTAGAGCTGATGCTGGCCGACCTGGGCGAGCTGGGGCGGGAGGCCGGCCGGCTGCCGCTGCTGGCCCACGCCCTGCGGGCCGTCTGGCACCAGCGACAGGGCAATACCCTGACCGTCAGCGGGTACCGCACCACCGGCGGGATCGGCCAAGCCGTGGCGACCAGCGCCGAGCGGATCTACTCCGGCCTTGACCCGGCAGGGCAGACGGTGGCCCAGGCCATGTTCCTGCGGCTGGTCCGAATCGGCGCGAGCACCGACGGAACGGAGGACACCCGTCGCCGGGTCGCCCAGTCCGACCTGCCTGCCGGCCTCGTCGGGGTGTTCACCGCCGGCCGGCTGCTCACCGTGGAGCACGACGTCGTCACCATCGCACACGAGGCCCTCGTCCGCGCCTGGCCCCGCCTGCGGACGTGGATCGAGTCCGATCGTGCCGACCGGCTTGTGCGCCAAAGCCTAGAGGAGGCCGCCGCGGACTGGGAGCGCGACGGTCGGGATCCGGGCATGCTCTACCGAGGCGAACGTCTGGCCGCGGCCCGGCGGGTGGCGCACGAGGCCGGCCCGCTCGCCACTGCCTTCCTGACAGCCTCCGCGCACCGGGCCCGCCGAGCCGCCGCCCGCCGTAACCGGGTGATCGCGGTGCTGAGTGCCCTGGTCCTCGTCGCGGCCGCCGCCGCAGCGACCGCCGTACGGCAGAGCATCGCGGCCCGATCCGAGCGCGACATCGCCGTGTTCCACCAGCTCCTCGCCAAGGCGGACCAGCTGAGGGGGACCGATCCGTCGCTGGCCGCCCAACTGGACCTGGCCGCACACCGCATGCGCCGGGCGGACCCGGAGGCCTACACCCGACTTGTCAACGATGCCGCGTCGACGTTGTCGACCGCTTTGGCCCACCGCAACCCGGTCGGCGAGGTGATGTTCAGCCCGGACGGCCGGCTCCTGGCCGGTGTGGGGCTACACGGTGCCCTGGAGCTGTGGGACACGACCGAGCCGCGGCACCCCGCCTCCCGGACCGAGCTGTTGCCCGGGCTCGGCCCGGGTGTCCTGTCGGCCTCGTTCAGCCCGTCCGGCAAGCTGCTGGCCGCGGGCGGCGAGGGATATGTCCGGCTGTGGGACGTCACCGACCCCACCCGCCCGAAGACCACGGCCGTCCTGAGGATGAACGGCGCCGCCGAGGCGATCGCCTTCAGCCCCGACGGCGGACGTTTGGCCGCGGGCGACGGCAAGCAGGTCCGGCTCTGGGACTTGGCCGTCCCCTCGGCACCGGCCCCGCTCGGCGAGCCGCTCGACCAGACCGACCTCGTCACCCGCCTGCGCTTCGGCCGGGACGGCAACGTCCTGGTCGTGGGTGTCCCGGTCACGAGCCCGACGGACGCCGCGGTCCGGGTGTGGGACCTCACCGGCTTGGCCGCGTCCGCCCCTCGCAGCACGGCCTTGCGGGTGGAGGGCCGGCCCACCGTGAGCTGGTTCGGCATGAGCCCCGACGGCAAGGAGGTCGCCGTGGCGGCTGTCGGCGGGACCATCCACCGGTGGGACATCGGCAATCCAGCGGCTCCCGCACCCCTGGGGGAGCCGCTGCCCGGGCACGGCCGCCTACCGGAGTCCCTTGCGTACAGCCCTGACGGTCACACTTTCGCCGTCGCCGGCGACGACCGCACCATCCGCCTGTGGGACGTCACCGACCGCGCACTCCCCAAGCCCCTCGGCACCCCTCTGCCGGGATCCTCCCCGACGTCCGGCCCCCTGCCCTCGGGCCGGCTCGGCAACAGCGATGAACTTGTCTTCAGCCCCGACAGCACCACACTCGCCGCGGCGGGCAGCGACGGAGCGGTGCGCCTGTGGAACGTAGCTCTGCCAGAGCACATCACCCTTCTCGGCAGCCCGCTCCTCGGCCACGGTGACGCCGTAAGCTCCCTGACGTTCGGCCCGAACGGCACGACTCTGGCGACGGCCGGGATGGACAGCACGGTCCGGCTGTGGAGCCTGCCGGGATCACGGCTGGTGCAACGGGGCGATTCCACCGGAGACCTGTCGATCAGTTCCGACGGCGAACTCCTCGCCGTGCGGAGTGAGGACGGCCACCCGGGCATCCGGATACTGCGGACCACCCCGGCGGGCACCTGGGCCAGGACCGAGGCCGACCACCGGTTCAACGACGCGTGGTCAGCGGCGTTCAGCCCGTCCGGGCGGACGCTCGCGGCCGCCACGACCGACCAGACCATACGGCTGTGGGACCTGCGTGACCCAGCCTCGCCGCGGGCAGTCGGAAGCACGACGACCGGGCACCAGGACCCCGTCAATCAGATGATCTTCGCCCCGGACGGGGACACACTCCTCACCAACGACCAGGCATCGGTACAGCTGTGGAACATCAAGGACCCGGCCCGTCCGACGGCACTGGCCACCCTCGTCGATCTCGCAGACCAGGCAGCCCACGACTACGGCGTGGGTATCGGCCACCTGGCCCTGAGTGCCGACGGAACCGTGCTCGCTGTCGAAACGCGCGAAGGCGCAGGGAAGACGAGCGTGCGCTTGTGGGACCTCCGCGATCCGGCCAGGCCACGTCCGTCCGGCACCCTCACCGCCCCGCTGGGCGCCGTCGAGGCGGGTCCGCCCGTCTCCGTCACCTCCCTGGTCGTCGTCGGTACGACCCTCATCCTCGGTGACCAGGACGGGCGGCTTCACCTATGGGACATCGGCGACCGGGCACAACCCCGGTCACGTGGTCCCGCCGTCACTGCCCACGCCGTCAAGGTGACCTCCCTGGCTCTCGATCCGCAGGGCAAGACCCTGGCCACGAGCAGCGAGGACCACACCGTGCGCCTCTGGGACATCAGCGACACCTCCCGCCTCCGGCCCCTCGGCACACCCCTGACGGGGCAAGCGGGACCGGTGACCGCCCTGGCCTACAGCCCGAACGGCAGACACCTGGTGACCACGAGCCGGGACGGCACCGTCCAGCTCCGCATGCTGAGCCCGGACGACCTGTCCCGCACCGTCTGTGCCACCACCTGGCAGGCCCTCACCCGCACCACATGGGAGCGCCATCTGCCGGGTATCCCCTACGAACCTCCCTGCTGATCGCCTCGCGGGCGGCCTGCACCGACCGGGTCTGCGGGTAGCCGGTGATCTCGATGCGCCATTCGTCGCGCAGCATTCTCGCGTGTGCATACGCCGTGGTGCGCCATCAGCGCCCGGCGCGGTGGTGGTCGGCCGCCGGGCCGGCGGCTTGCTCCCGCTCTCGCGCCCCGCCGGCGAGTCCGTACTCGACCTCCTGGATGTGGCGCTGCCAGGCAGTGCCTCTCCTGCTCGCGCACCGGCACCGTCTGGAACAGCCCCCACTGCGGCACCCCAGCTCCCGGCCGTGCGCCGGTCACCGCGAAGTCCGGCGCCGGCCGGTCGTCCCGGTGACGGCCCGGCGGCTTGGTGACCTGTGCTTTGTCGCGGGCCGCTTCGGAAGCCGGGACGCGTCGCAGCACGGCCCCGGGTGAGTCGGCGGACCATGACGCCGGTCCTTGCCCAGCGGGTCATGGTCCTTGAGTGTGCTGGGCTGGTCTCGTAGTCCCGGGCGAGGAGCCGGGGGGCGGTGGGCCACGAGAAGGCCCGCTCCACCGCCCACCGCTTGGGCTGGACCTGGAGGCCGCGCTGGGCTGGGTCCTTGCAGACGATCTCCAGGTCGCGGCCGAGAATCCGGGCGGCCCACTCGACCAGACGGCCGGCGAAGCCCTGGTCGGCCCAGATCTCCGCACGCTCGGGTGGTCGAGCCTGGTCCACAGCAGCGGCCGCTTCGCGTCGTCGCGGTCCTGCATGCTCGCCGCAACGACGTGGACGGCCACGAGCAGGCCGAGGGTGTCGGTGACGATGAACCGCTTGCGGCCCTTCACCTTCTCGCCCGCCTCGAAGCCCCTGGTGGCGGCGCGGACGGTGTCGGCGGTGCGGACGGACTGCGAGTCGATCAGGCCCGCGCTCGGCTCCGCGCACCCCAACGCCGCTCACAGAGAGCTCAACGAACCCTTGAGCAACGGGACACGGCAGATCTCAACGCGGTCTGAGCACCAGAAGTAGCGCCCGCTCAGCGCCTCGCCGGTTTGGGACCACGTTTCGGTGCCGACGATCGAGACCGCGCAGGCGGTGGTCGCTGCGCGGCGGGCGTCGGCGTCGTTCGAGTGGTCTGGTTTGATCACGTGATGCCGAAGGTGGCGAGCGGGCGGCGGGGGTCGCGGGCGTGGTGGCGGCGCCGGAGCACCCAGGTCCCAAAGCCGACCTTGCCGCTCACCAGCTCCTCCGCACCCGAGTGCTCGGCGGCGTCATCAACGAGTACAGATACGCGGCCTGACCATCAGCGACCGGTTTCCGAACGGCACAGGGTCCCCGCCTCCCTCTCCCGAGTGGTCATGCGTGTCCCTCCAATCGGATCAGAGCCTCCTCCCATAGTGTTTTGCAAACGAACCTTCGGCTCGTAGCCGGATCCCCGGAATTGGAGGCACCGAGCCAGATGACCGACGAGATCGTCCGTGCTGCGATCCACCCCGCCATCGGAATCGCCAGAGTCGGAAACTCACTGGAGGAGTATTACACCGCACCCGAGGTGCCCGACCCCGCGCCGCGGGACCCGGGCTTCTACAAGGACTCCGCCGGCGCGATCAAGCGCGAGGCGGTGCGCTTTCGAGTCTACGGGTACAACGCCCTGGGCGAGGTGGTGGCCGAGCTGACGGCGGACAACGCCGATATCCGCTGGAGCGCGCACCTGGCGAACAAGAAGGCTGCCTGGTACCAGTTCCAGCTCGCTCTCGACATTCCCGACGCGGCAGGCGCCAATGCGTCCGAGCTGCGCAACAAGGAGATCACCGGCGACCTCCGAAAAGACCTGATCATCGACCCGGGCCCGATCAGCATCAGCGGGAGAAACCTCTCAGGCCCCGACTTCCACTTCCGCGACGGCAAGTTCATGGGGAAGGAGGTCTATCTCGGGGAACTGCGCACCGACGAGGACGGGCACCTGCTGGTGCTCGGCGGCTTCGGCCAGTCGGCCTCCTACAACGGCAAGCCGATCACCACCTACGCCAACAACGACGGCTGGCACGACGACATCGGCGACGGCCCGGTCACGGCGACCGTCACCGTCGGCGGCCGCGTTCTGCCGGTCGACCCCGCCTGGGTCCTGGTCGCCCCGCCCAACTACGCCCCTGCGCTGAAGGGCATCCGCACCCTCTACGACCTGCTGTACGACGTGTTCGTCTGCGACGGATCGCTGCCGTTCCCGGACAGGGTCTCCTTCACCCGCCACATCGCACCGGTGCTCCAGCGCTTCACCGATCATCAGTGGGTCAACCACGGCTTCGCCGGGTACTACGGGCACGACGGTCTCGGCCAGTTCACCACCCCGCAGATGCTGGCACGGCTCAGCAGCAACGCCCCCACCCGCCGCGCGCTGCGCCGGCAGGTGTTCAACGCGCTGCGCGACTTCGGGCGCGACGGCGCCTCGCCCGTCCCCTGGCCCTGGCTGTACGGCGATGCGATGGCCATCCCGCCGCGCTCGCCGCTGCACCACATGGCGTTCTCCCCGACCCAGTACCGGATGTTCCAGTACTGGGCCGACGGCGACTTCGAGGACGACTGGGGCACCCTGGGGGCCACCCCGCCGCCCCGGACACTTGCCGAGGTGCGCCTCGCCGAGCAGCCGGCCGCGCTCGACCGAGCCGCACTGGACTTCTGCCTCGCCGACGCCTTCCACCCCGGCTGCGAAGTCACCTGGCCCATCCGGCACCCCTCGATGTACATGGCGCCGTTCCGGATCCGCCACCGCCCGGCCGACCAACCCGAGCCCTCGTACGGCACGGTCCTCACCCCCGAGACCGCGCTGTCGGTGAACGGACCGCTGTACACCCAGGCGCCGGGTGACCTCTCCCGGTGGATGGCCGTCCCGTGGCAGAGCGACACCGCGAGCTGCCGTTCCGGCTACGAGCTGTCCCTGGGTCCGCGCCACGACCCGTACCTGCCGACGTTCTGGCCGGCCCGGGTCCCCAACCACGTCCTCACCGAGGACGACTACCAGGTGGTCGTGGACGAGACCCGGCCGCTGGCCGAACGCACCGAGGCGTTCGAGCGGCGGGCCGTGTGGCTGCGCGGACTGCGCGGGCAGAACACCGACCAGCTCAACCAGATGATCGACGACTGGTACCGGCTCGGCATCGTCGAAGTGCGCGAGGGCGCCAAGGATTTCCCCGACCGGATCCAGGTGGAGTCCAGGCCCTCCATCGACCTCGAAGGCGTTCCGCTCACCCAGAACCTGGTGACGCTGCACGTGCCCCAGGCCGCAGACCCGGCCCTCGCGTCGGTGGCGATCAACCAGGCGATCTCGGTCAGCGGTTACACCGCCGAAGAGGTGACGGCCGGCTTCATCGACAAGGTCGCGCCCTTCCGCGACAACGCCTGATGACCGGTCCGCGCACCGCCGCAGGCGACCACTACGACGTGGTGGTCGTCGGCGGCGGACCGGCGGGCGCCGCCGCCGCCCTGACCCTGGCGCGCGCGGGCCGGACCGTCCTGCTCACGGACGCCGGGAACGGCCCGCCCAAGCTCGGCGAGGCCCTGCCCTCGGTGGCCAAGGTCCTGCTCGCCGACCTGGGCGCCGGTCAACGGCCCGTCGTGGCCGGCCACCTGACCTGCTACGCCAACCTCTCCGCCTGGGGATCGACCGCCCTGCGTCACACGGACTTCATCAACGACCCGAACGGTCCCGGCTGGCACCTGGACCGGGCTCGATTCGACCGGTGCCTGCGCGAAGCGGCCCGCTCGGCCGGCGCCGAAGTGGCGGAGCACACCACGGCACGCCCGAAGTCCTGCTCCGCAGACGGAAGTTGGGCAGTCGCACTGCGCGGACCAGCCGAGCAGCGGATGGTCCGGTGCAACTGGCTGGTGGACGCCAGCGGCCGCCGGCGGGCGGTAGCCTCCGTCGGCCGGGCCGCCGCTCACCGCATGGACGGCCTGGTCGCCACCTGTATGGACCTGGCACCCGACCCCACGGGCCGAGCGGGCGAGACCTGCTCGCTGGTCGAATCCGCCCAGGACGGCTGGTGGTACACCGCGCTCCTGCCCACCGGCCGCCGCCTGGTGGCCTACTTCACCGACGCCGACCTCGCCCCGCCCGCACCGCGCACCCGCTCGGACTTCGCCCGGCTGCTGCGGCAGACCCGGCACGTCGCGGTCCGGGCCGGCGCCCACCCGCTGCCCACCGACGCTACTGTCCGGCGGGCCCCCGCCCACTCCTCGCACCTCGACGCTCCCACCGGCGACGGCTGGATCGCCGTCGGTGACGCCGCCACCGCCTTCGACCCGATCTCCTCCCAGGGAATCCTCACCGCCCTGCACACGGGTATGACCGGAGCCTCGGCCCTGGCCGCCCACCTCGACGGCAACGACGAGGCGCTGGAGTCCTACCGCGCCAAGGTCGCCGCGATCCTCGCCGCCTACCGGCGCAGCCACCACGCGGTGTACAGCCTGGAAAGCCGTTGGAGCGACCGGATCTTCTGGCAGCGCCGGCACACGTCCCTACCTCATCCCTCCGCACCACAGCACAGCGTCCACAAGGAGCTCGCATGACCACCCGTCACGACCACGACCACGAGGACCCTTCGGTCCACTCCTTCATCCTGTCCGGCCGGGACACAGTCTTCGGCTACCACCTGGCCATGTTCGGCATGGCCGAGCACCGCTACCAGGTCGTGGTCGAGTACGACCTGCCCACCGACATCGTCGACATCTACCTCAAGGACCAGGCGGACCGCCCGGACAGCTGGCACGCGGTGCGCAACACCGAGGACATGGTGCTGCCCCCGATCGGCGACGGCTCGGTCACCGAGTACCCGGCCCGGCTCGACCGGGTCACCCAGACCGGCAACGGCGAGGACCGGATCTGGGAGCCCCTCTCGGGCGGCTTCACCGCGCGGGTCAAGCGGGTGCTGAACTTCCGCCGGTTCAGCGAGGAGCCCTTCCCCGCGCACCTCACCTACCTGCTCTACGGCCGGGGCAAGGAGGCTCACATCGCCCACCGCCTGGTCCAGCGACCCCACTTCGAGCAGATCTTCACCCTCCGGCAGGTGCCCGACGGCGTCAAGGCCGACGATCTGGCGAACGCCGTCGAGATCACCATCCCCTCGGTGCCCGACAACGGGCACGACGGCCGGCCGTGGACCACCAGGCCGCTGCCCGACGGCAGCTACCCGGCCATGCTCCACCGCGGCAAGGCAGCCCCCACGCCGATCACACTCGACCTCGGTGACGAACGCTGGTGGAACATCACCAGCCTCAACGCCTGACGAGGCAGGGCCATGCACACCGATCCGCTGTCCCGGTTCCTCGACGTGCTCACCCACTCCTGACCGGCTGACTCCGCAGTGGAACTGCCGGCCTTCCGGATCGGGCACTACCACCCGATCCGGAAGGACGGGACCAGCGCGAGAACCTGGTCGGTGGTCGCGCCAGCGGCGGAAGAAGGCGTAGGCCCGGTCCGCCGACCTCCGCCGGCCCTGGAGAGACCGCAGCCCGCCGAACGCCTCAGCCCCGCCCGGGTCCGACGCGGGTTCCGCAACATCCACACGCGCGCGACTGCTCTGCCCAGCTCGTGTTGCGAGACCCTCCCGCCCCGGCGCCGGGCGCCCACCCGGCCGGCCCAACCGCCACCGAGCCCCCGTCCATGACGTCGGACTCGCCCTGGTCACCAACCAATAGTGCTGTGACCGCATACGTTCACCGGGTCGGTGATCCGCGACGTCATGAGCCGAGCTTCTAGATCAACACGAGCCACCAGGTGTTCATGGCCCCTCCTGCAGGCCGAACAAGCGACTCGGGGTGGCAGTCACCAAAGCGTGAGTCGGCCCCAGGGGGCGCTGCCGGGAGCCGTCGGCTCACTGATCCGTGGTGCTCAGCCGACCGGTCCCGTCATCGCGTGCGGCCCTACCGTCGGTTCGAGCAGCGACAACGTCCGCTGCTGCGCGTCGAGGCCGACGCGGATGCCGACCGGCATCGGCAGATTCGGGCCGGCATGCCCGAACTCGACGTTGCCCAGGACCGGATGTCACGATCGCCGAGGACGTCGAGGACGATCTCGGGCAGGGTCGGGGAGGTGCCGGGCTCGAGTCCACTGATCTCGCGTGGAACGCCCACGACCATGCCGGAGATCCGATCGAGGATGCCGCAGTGTCGCATCACCTGGATTAGCTCCACACGTACGATGCCAGGCCGCCCATCTCCTCCCAGAACAGCACCGCGCCGTCGAACTGTTCGAGTGGCAGCGCGAAGGGCGTCGCCTGCGCCAGCACGATGCGGTTGATCACCCCGCCGATCAGCCGGCCTTCGGCACGACCAGGACGCCAGCACTCCCAGGACGGGCTCGCGGGCAGTGCACCGATCGCCTCGGTGCCGGTCAGCAGCCTGGTGTAGAGCTTCTCGAGTTCTGCTTGGCGTGCCGCTGGCGCGGACTGCCAGTGCCCGCCGAAGCCGGGGACGGCCATGTCGGCGTGGAACCCGACCAGACCTGTGCGCCCATGGAGCACCAGGTGCAGCAGTGAGATGTCGCTGTAGCCGAGGATCGGCTTGGGGTCGGCCCTGATCGCCTCGACGTCGATCAGGTCGAGGTAGCCGAGCGCCGTCTGGCCGCCGTCACTCGCGACGATCGCGCGTACCTCGGGATCGCGCAGAAGACCGTTGAGCTCCCCGGCGATCTCGGCCGGCGTGGCCGCGCTCCACCAATGGCGCCGTCCTGCTTCGAGCAGCGGAGCCCGACGCACGCGGAATCCCATCCGCTCGAACACCTCCACCGTCCGCTCGACGTTGGGCTCGTAAGCGGCCGGCAGCGGGCCGGACAGCGCGGCGATGACCACGAGATCTCCGGGCCTCAGGGCACGCGGTCGAAGCAGTTGAGGCAGTGCAGAACCAGTCATGGCGTCAGTGTCGCCGGTGCCATTGGTAGGGTCACGCGCATTTCGCCGGTCGTCCGCCCCAGCGCAGGGCCTTCTCGCTGCGGATGCGGGCGCGTTCCCGGCGCTGGGCTGCCAGAATCTCGTTGAACCGGTGAATCACGTCCCGCACCGTGTCCTCATCCGCCTGCACCAGCCGGGCGATCACCGGAACCCGATTGCCGCCGGCCGAAGCCGGCAACATCATCGGCCGCCGGTACCGCACGAGTTGGTGCTGCCCCGCCGCACGATCCTCTGAAACTGCTGACCTTCGTGGTCCGTGAGCCTGCGGACCCTGACCGGCTCTGCCATCGCACCCTCCGAGTTGAACGTCTCGTGACATCCAACCGGTCGAGGACCAGCCGGCGTCAACCCGGCGAACCTATGCGGTCACGGCAATAGTGAACAGACAGGCGATAACCCGAACGCCACAGAAGATGATCAATGGAGGTCGAACGACAAGCTCAGCCCTCAGCGTTGTTTTTTCGGCGAGTATGCGACCTCGTTGAGCGCAGTTGGTGTGCCCAGGGTGGGTTGGCACCGGGGACTGCGCAGGTTCGGGCGGGTCCGAGCGCCCGGCGGCGAGGTACCCCTTGCCGCGCATCGCGAACATGGCCAGCCCGGCTCTGCCGACGTCCGGGTACGTCGCGGCGTTCATCCGTGCTCCGATGAGCCCCGCTCCCGTAGGTCCGCTCTCGGTCTCACCGACCACTGCCCGCGCGGTAGGCCGTCACGGCGGCCGACAGGACGGCTTCGACCCCGACCACAGGCGCCTGCTCGATCAACTTGTCCACCGTCAGCAGCACATCACCCTCCCGGACGAACGCCCTCTCGGTGACCCACGGCTGCACGTCGTCCGAGGCAGTGACGGTGATCCGCAGCACCAGGCCCTCGTCCGCAGGCACGCCTGGATCCCTCGCCGACGGGGTGTTGTGCGTCGCGGGGCCGTCCAGCGGAAGCACGTCGGAGTAGGAAGCGCAGCGCTGCGCCGCGCCGCGGATGGCCGTCATGACGGCGGCAGCCTGGCCGGGCCCGTACCGGTCGAGCGTCTCCTCGCCGTGCCGGCCGTCGGCGAGGCCGTCGGCGCCGGTGGGCGGCCGCTCCAGGCCGGCCGAGACCTCCTCCAAGGGCTGGGTGTGGGTGGCCAGGAAGCTGTCCGTCACCAGGTCCGAGCACGGCATCGACATCAGCGGGGCTCAATGTCCGTGGCCAGGCGGGCGCCATCGGGTGCCGGAGTGGTGGGAGGATCGCGGGCCCGGTCCACACGTCTGCGCAAATCCGCTGCAGAAGGGCCGAGTCGACCACATCGGAGGCGCCGTCCTGGCATCATCCCCTCCGTGCCCGGGAGGGGCCCGGGTCACGTCGGACACCGGTAGAGCAGGTGGGGAGAACATGGACGCACGCATAGCGGTCACAGGCGGCGACGAGGTCCGGGAGACGGCCGAACTGTGGGAGTGGCTGCGCCACGAGCGCGAACTGGTCGGCCTGGTCCGAGCCGTGCCGACAGTACCCGCCGAGGGCGAACTGGGCGGGGCCGTCGAGGTGCTGGAGGTGGCACTGGGCAGCGGTGGCGCGGGCGCCGTCCTGGCCGGATCGCTCTCGACCTGGCTGCGGACCCGTCGCACGGACGTGACGGTCATCGTCACGACCCCGGCCCGCAGGGTCGAGCTGGACGTCCGGGGGCTCAAGCCCGAGGACGTCGCCCCCCTGCTGCGCGAGGTACTGAGCGGTGGCGATGACTGACCAGCCCGAGCCACCCGACTTCGCGAACTCCCGCGCGATCCTGATCGGGACGGGCACCTACCAGCGCAGCGGCTTCCAACCGCTGCCGGCCGCCCTCAACAGCCTGACCGCCGTACGACAGGTGCTGACCGACCCCCGGCTGTGCGGCTGGCCGCCGGACCGGATCACCGCCATCCCCGACCCCAGCGACATCCGCGAGCTGCTCCCGCAGCTGCGCGAACTCGCCCGGGCGACCCGCGGAGTCCTGCTGCTCTACTACGTCGGGCACGGTGTGATCCTGCCACGCGGTCAGCTCTGCCTGACGCTGACGGACACCAACCCCGATCACCCCGACGCGGGCGGACTGGTGTACGACCGTGTCCGCGAGGTGTTCCTGGACAGTCCGGCCAAGGTCAAGGTCGTGGTGCTGGACTGCTGCTACTCGGGCCGCGCCATCGAGGCGCTGGCCGCGGGGGCGGACCCCGCCGGGGCCGCACACATCCGCGGGGCGTACATCCTGGTTGCCAGCGACCGGGCCGCCCACGTCGTCCCGCTGAGCGAGCAGGCCGAGGCGACCACGTCCTTCACCGGGACGCTGCTGGAGCTGATCCGGGAGGGCATGCCCGGCGGTCCCGTCTGGCTCACCCTCGGCGCCCTGTACCCGCACCTGCAGGACCGGCTGAGAGAGCGGGCACTGCCGCCGCCCAACCAGCTCGGCACCGATTCCGCCAACCTGTTCGCCTTCACCCGCAACGCCGCCCACCGGTCGCCCTTCGCCACGGCCCTGGCCGCCGCCTTCATCCGGGGCCGGAGCCACCGTGATGTCTCCCTGGAGCGACTGGCGCAGGAGAGCGGCCGCTCACCGGAGGAGGTCTCGTCCTACCTGTCGGGCGCGGCGATCGCCCCGCGCGACTTCGTCGACGCCTTCCTCGCCGCCCTGGAGCGGCACGGCGTCCCCCTGCCCCCGGGTCTCCTCGGCAAGCTGCACGAGCTGCGTCTGACGGAGCTGCGCGACAGCCCGCTGCCCGCCGTGCAGGTCGTGTATCTCCAGGAGGTCACCGAGCAACTCCGGGAGGCGGTCACGGTACTGACCAGGGAGCGGGACGAGGAGCGGCGCGGCCGGCTGGCGGACCGCGCTCTGGCCGCCCGGTTGGCGGCGCGGCTCACCGCTGAGGAGGAGCGCATCCGCCGCCTGCAGGAGTCCTCCGAGGAGAAGGACCGCAGGCTCGCGGCGGCCGTCGCGTTCGCCCACGCCCGGGAGTCGGACCTGACCGAGATCCGGCGCGAGGCCGACTCGCTGGGCCGGGAGCTCGGTGTCCTGCGACTCCAGGTCCAGCGGCTGATGGACCAGGCGGACGGCGAGCCCCTTCCCCCGCCCGACGCGGATCCGGTGATGGCCGTGGCAGTACCGCCACCGGTGCTCGCGCTTGCGACGGCCCCCGGTCCGGAAGCGGAGCGCACGGCCGTCCCCGTCGCGCGGCCGCAGCCGGCCGGTCCGCCGCGCCCACGTCCGTCCCGGCGCGCCCCGGTGCCCGTCGGCAGGGTGCTGGCCCAGGGCCTGCTCCTGCTGATCGGCCTGTCCGTGGTGGGTGCGGGCTTCGACCGGTTCCTCGACGAGAGCGTCCGGGTGACGGCCCATCAGGGCGCCCCGGCCTGCGGCAGCCCGGGGATCGCGGCGGGGGTGGACTGCCTCAGACCGGAGACCGGGCGGGTCACGGCGAAGTTCTCGGAGGACGGCGAGGCATCGACCGCGTACAAGATCTCGGTGCTCCGCGACACGGCGTCCGGCACCGAGACCTACACCGTCGGGAAGCGGTTCTACGACGACGTGGACTCCGGCACCGAGGTGGACCTCAAGGTCTGGCTGGGCCACGTGGTCGAGACCTCGTACCACGGCCACCGGGCCGACGTCCCCCTCTACGACCGGTGGGAGACGGTGCTGGTGGCCCTGCTGATCGGCGTGGGGACCAGCGTCGCCGTCCTGGGCGGCGTCCTGGCACGCCTGAACAACCCGGGGGTCCTGTGGGGCGCACCCGTGGCGATCGGTTTCACCTCCTGGATCGGCTCCAGCATCTTCGTGCAGGCGGAGTTCTCCCCCTGGGTGACGATGCCCGTGGGCGTGTTCTGCTGGCTCCTCGCGTCCGCCGCGACCTGGGGCTTCGCGACGGTCTGACGAGCCCGCCCGTTCACCCGTCCGTCCCCCGCCCGGGTTTCCTCCGGACCGGGGACGGGCGGGCCGCCCCACCGGTTGCGGACCCACCGGGCCGTATACGGCTCCGCAGCCGGTCGACCGGCTGATGGAGGAGCTCGGCTTCAGCTTCCTGGCCGGCGGAGCGGCTCCACCTGGTCGGCAGCAACATCGGCCGCGGGCCCGGGCCGATCCGCTACCGCGACACCGAGGCGTGGCGGTTCGGCGTCGGGGTCCGGGCCGGGGGCGACGACGCCGGGCAGTGACGGGCCGCGCCTGCCCGACGTCGGCAGGCGGTCGGGCGGGTGGCCGGCGGCCCGGGTTAGGCGACGCAGCGGCCGTAGTCGCCCCGTAGGAAGACCAGCGGCGGGCCGGTCCGCTGGACGGCGAGGTCGCGGACGGTGGCGGTGACGAACCAGTGGTCGCCGGCCGCCACCTCGCCCGCCGGCTCGCAGTCCAGCCAGGCGAGCGCGTCGACCAGCGCGGGGCAGCCGGCCGGGGTCAGCCGGTACGGCACCTCCCAGCGGCCCGGGTCGCGGGCCGCGAACCCCCGGCACACCTGCTGCTGGTCCGCGGCCAGCACGTTGACGCAGAACCGGCCGGCCGCGCGGATCCGCGGCCAGCTGGTCGAGGACTTGGCGGGCAGGAAGCCCACCAGGCGCGGGTCCAGTGACACCGAGGTGAAGGTGCCGACGATCATCGCGGGCGGTGGCTGCGCCGGGGCCGGCGGCGGTGCGGTCACCAGCACCACCCCGGTGGGGTAGTGGCTGAGCACCGACCGGAACCGGTCGGCGCAGACCGGTGCTCCGCTCAGGGTGGAATCGGACATGGCAGCAGTGCTCCTTCCCTCCCGGGTCGCCGCGGGGACGTGCCGACCGGCTCGTCCCCGCGGCCCCGCCTCACCCCGCCCGTGCCCGCGGCCGGTGCGGTGCGTCAGGCCACGGCCAGCGGTGCGGGCCGGTCCGCGAAGGCGACCCCGGGGAAGGACCGGGCCAGGTCCCGGACGTCGGCGGCCACCGACCGGGACTGCTCGCCGCGCAGCAGCAGCCGGGCGAGCAGCTCGGCCACCGTGGTCATGTCGTCCTCCGTCATGCCCCAGCGGGTCAACTCCTGGGTGCCGAGCCGCAGTCCGGAGGAGGCGGTGCTGGGCAGCACCACCGTGGTGGTGCGGATGTCGGTCGCGGTGAGCAGCCGGCCCCACTCGTGCGGGGTGTTGCCCCCGGGGTGGTGCACCCAGACCTGGTGGGTGTCGGTGAAGCCGAACGCCTCGCCTGCCACGTCGAAGCCGCGGGCCGCCAGCTGCCGGGCCAGTTCGCGCGCGTTGGCGATCACCTGGCGTGCGTAGTCCCCCCGGTGCGGCAGCAGCTCCTCCAGGGTGATCGCCAGGCTGCCGACGCTCGCCGAGTGGGAGCTCGACGCGGTGAACGGGATCCTGGCGCCCACCTGTTCGGCGATGGCGTCGCTGTTGGTGACCAGCAGGCCCTTCTGCGGGCCGGGCAGGGTCTTGTGGGTGCTGCCGGAGATGCTGTCGAACCCGCCGTCCAGCACGAGGGTCCCGGGCGCGGCGGGCAGCAGGCCCAGCAGGTGCGAGGCGTCCAGGCAGAGCACCGCGCCGGGGGCGGCGGCGCGCAGCGCCCGGGCGTCCGGCATCCGCAGCACGGTGGACGCGTCCAGGTAGATGACGTCGGCGGGGTGTTCGGCCGTCCGCTCGGCCAGCGCGGTGTAGTCGATCTCCAGGTTCTGCCGGTCGAACGGCACGTACTCGACCCGGTAGCCGAAGCCCTGGCAGATCGTCACGGTGGCGTAGTGGCCGCCGTCCTCCGGGGCGATCACCATGACCCTGCCGCCGGGGGGTGTGACCGCGGTGAGCACGGTGTGCATGGTGTGCAGGCCGGACAGGAACTGCACGTAGGCGTGCCGGGCGCCGTAGAACTCCTTGGTGAGGGAGACGCAGTGGTCGTACACCGCGTTCAGGTCGCTGACGTCGCCGTAGACGGCCACGTCGGTCTCGGAGTACGGGTACCGGTTGACCGCGTCGCTGGCCAGCGCCGCGGCGGCTCGTGGCGACAGCCGGTTCTCGATCGGGAACAGGTTCAGGCTGTGCTTGCGTTCCAGGGTGGCCAGGACGTCCATGATGCTCCTCGGGCGGTGCGGTGGGCGGGTGCGGTGCACCGGGGGGACGGCGCACGCGGCGGTGCGGTTGACGCGGTGCACTCGGCGGTGCGGTACGGGGAAGCGGGCGCGTCCGGGCTCAGAGCCAGGGGTAGCGGGCGGTGTCCCCGCCGGCGTAGTCGGGGTCCAGGTAGATGAAGGCGCGGTGGATCAGGCGGTCGCGGACCTCGAAGACGCCGCAGAACCGGCCGGCGCCCCACTCGGGCTGCCCGACCCGCCAGGGGCCGTCCCGGTGCTCGCCGTGCGTGGTGCCCTCCACCGCGAGGAGGTCCGTTCCGGAGAGGACCCAGGTGAAGGCCCAGGTGTGGTGGCGGACCGACGTGATGGAGCCGCCGAGGTCGCCGAACATCTTCGCGATCTCCGGCTTGCCGTGCGCCAGACCCCACTTGGGGAAGAAGAAGTCGGCGTCCTCGGCGAAGAAGTCGAGCACCGGGGTGCCGTCGTGGCCGGTGCCGCCGTTGTCGAAGGCCTTGAGGTAGGCGGTGACGAGCGCCTTGCGCTGCTCGTCCGTCATGTCCGTGGCTGCCGTGGGCATGGAGGGTCCTCCGTGAGTCCGGGCCCGCGGGGCTGGTGCCCGTCGAGGGGGGGGTGGACGCCCGCCGGGGGGACGGGCCCGGCCCGTGACGGCCGTCGAGCGGGCCGCCGCCGGCCTGGTCCCACCGTGGCAGCGCCTGCTTGGACCATCCTTGGCGTCCGGCCGTCCAGCGCTTTTCAAGTGCCGTTCCACCGGGCCCGGCGCGGCTCAGTTCCCGGTCATGGCCAGCAGGTTCGGTGCGTAGCGCGCCCCGTGGACCGGTACGGCCGCCGCCTCGGCCACCTCGGCGAGGTCCTGCTCGGTGAGCTCGACCGCGGCGACCGCCAGGTTCTCCGCGAGGTGGGTGCGCCGCCCGGTGCCCGGGATGGCGACCACGTCCCGGCCGCGGTGCTGAACCCAGGCCAGGGCCAGCTGGGCGAGGGTGAGCCCGAGCCGGTCGGCGACCGGCTGCAGCCGGTGCAGCAGCGGCCGGTTGCCGGCCAGGCCCTCGGGGCTGAACCGCGGCTGGGAGCGGCGGAAATCCTCGGAGGCCAGGTCGGCGGTGGTGCGGATCGTGCCGGTCAGGAAGCCGCGGCCGAGCGGGGCGTAGGCGACCACGCCGATGCCCAGGTCGCGGCAGACGGGCAGCACTTCGGCTTCCAGGTCGCGGGTCCACAGGCTCCACTCGCTCTGCACCGCCGTCACCGGGAACACCGCGTCGGCCCGCCGGAGGGTCGCCGCCGACGGCTCGGAGAGGCCGAAGTGCCGGACCTTGCCCTCCGCTACCAGGTCGGCCACCGCGCCGGCGGTCTCCTCCACCGGCACGGCCGGGTCGATCCAGTGCTGGTAGTAGAGGTCGATGTGGTCGGCGCCCAGCCGCCGCAGCGAGCGCTCGCACGCGGCGCGGACGTAGGCCCGGTCCCCCCGCAGGCCCCGGAAGGCGCCGTCCGGGGAACGCACCATGCCGAACTTGGTCGCCAGCACCACCTCGTCACGGCGGCCCGCGAGCGCTCGGCCGAGCAACTCCTCGCCGGCGCCCAGCCCCTGGACGTCGGCGGTGTCGAGCAGTGTGACGCCGGCATCGAGGGCGGCCCGGATCGTGGCGACGGCCTCCTTCTCGTCGGGCCGCCCGTAGAACGCGGTGGTGGGCAGGCAGCCCAGCCCCAGCGCGGACACCCGCAGACCGCGCAGGTCGCGCGCCGGCAGACCGGCCGGTGACGGGCCCGCGGGCGGCGGGACGACGGAACCGGGCGGCGGGAGGGCTGAACCCGGCGGCGGGACGGCGGAACCGGGCGCGGGCACGGCTGACGGCATGGCTGACCTCCGGTGAAGGGGAGACGCACGGGTAGGGGCGGGCCCCGGGCGGCAAGGGCGACCCTGGCCATCGGGGCCATCGGGGCCATCGGGGCGATCGAGGCGTGGGCGCGCGAGCCCCGCCGGCGCGCGGCAGGCCCGACCCCAGCACGGTAGCGCCGTCCCCCGGGCGTCACAACAGCCGCCCCGCAGGCCGCTTGACGATTCGCTGACCACCCGCCGTCCGGCCTGGCGGGCAGCGGGTGCCGCAGCGCCAAGGCGATCGTCCATGCGCCTGCAAGCCCCCGGCCGCAGAGTCGAGACGCGGCGTCCAGGCCGGCCGAGTCCCGGCGGCGCGCCGCCTTCCGGCGCCGGCCCTCCGGCGCCCGCACCGATACCCCCCTTCGTGCCTGAGGAGCTGCCATGTCCCGTGTGTCCAAGAGCCCGAGCACCAACCCGACGACCGCCCACGCGCTGCTGCAGCGGCTGCGCGACCACGGGGTGCAGACGGTCTTCGGCGTGGTCGGCCGCGAGGCCGCCTCGATCCTCTTCGACGAGGTCGAGGGCGTCGACTTCGTGCTGACCCGCCACGAGTTCACGGCCGGGGTGGCGGCCGACGTCCTGGCCCGGATCTCCGGCCGGCCGCAGGCCTGCTGGGCCACCCTGGGGCCGGGCATGACCAACTTGTCCACCGGGGTGGCCACCTCGGTCCTCGACCGCTCCCCGGTGATCGCGCTGGCGGCGCAGTCCGAGTCGCACGACATCTTCCCCAACGACACCCACCAGTGCCTGGACTCGGTCGCGGTGATGCGCCCGATGACCAAGTACGCGGTGGAGCTCCAGCGGCCCGACGACATCACCGACCTGGTCGACTCCGCGGTCGCCGCCGCGATGACCGAGCCGGTCGGCCCGAGCTTCATCTCGCTGCCCGTCGACCTGCTCGGCAGCGACATCGACACCACGGTGGTCCACCCCGCCGCCCGGACCCCCGCCAAGCCGGTCGGCGCGGTGCAGGACGGCTGGCAGGACGCCGCCGAGAAGGCGGCGGAGCTGGTCGCGGCGGCGCAGCACCCGGTGCTGGTGGTCGGCGCCGCCGCGATCCGCTCCGGTGCCGTCCCGGCCGTCCGCGCGCTCGCCGAGCGGCTGAACATCCCGGTCATCACCACGTACATCGCCAAGGGAGTGCTGCCGCACGGCCATGCCCTCGACTACGGCGCCGTCACCGGCTACATGGACGGCATCCTGTCGTTCCCGGCGCTGGAGACGCTGTTCGGCCCGGCTGACGTCATCCTCACCCTCGGCTACGACTACGCGGAGGACCTGCGTCCGTCGATGTGGCAGCGCGGCGGCGCCAAGACCACCGTGCGGGTGTCGCCCACCGTCAACCCGATCCCGCGGGTCTACCGGCCGGACGTCGACGTCGTCACCGACGTGCTCGCCTTCGTGCAGCACCTGGAGGAGCGGACAGCCGACGTCCCGGCGAAGACCCCGCACGACATCACCCCGCTGCGCGAGCGGATCGCGGAGTTCCTCGCCGACACCGAGCGCTACCAGGACGGCATGCGCGTCCACCAGGTGATCGACTCGATGAACACCGTGATGGCGGAGACCGCCGAGCCGGGCGAGGGCACGATCGTCTCCGACATCGGCTTCTTCCGGCACTACGGTGTGCTGTTCGCCCGCGCGGACCAGCCGTTCGGCTTCCTCACCTCGGCGGGCTGCTCCAGCTTCGGCTACGGCATCCCGGCGGCGATGGGCGCCCAGCTCGCCCGCCCCGGGCAGCCCACCTTCCTGATCGCCGGCGACGGCGGCTTCCACTCCAACAGCGCCGACCTGGAGACCGTCGCCCGGCTCAACCTGCCGATCGTCACCGTCGTCGTCAACAACGACACCAACGGCCTGATCGAGCTGTACCAGAACCTCGGCCACCACCGCTCGCACGACCCGGTGGTCAAGTTCACCGGCGTCGACTTCGTCGACCTCGCCCGCGCCAACGGCGTGGAGGCCGTCAAGGCGACCACCCGGGAGGAGCTGCTCGCCGCGCTGCGCAAGGGCGCCGCGCTCGGCCGGCCGTTCCTGATCGAGGTGCCGGTGAACTACGACTTCACGACCGGCGGCTTCGGCGCGCTGAGCATCTGACGATGGCGTCGACACTGCCCGCCGCCACCGGGTTCCTGGCCGCCGTCCAGTGCGACGGTGGCCGGTCCCCCGGGGCGTTCACCGCCCCCCGGGGAGCGGATCCCGCCGCCCCCGGGACGGTGTTCGCCTCCGCCGGCCCGCGTGCCGTCCTCCGGGCCCGGCCCGGCGGACCGGGCCTGGACGCCGTCCTGCTGCACTCCGGCGCACCCGACGCCGCCCACGCCCACCGGCAGGGCCGCACGGTGCTGCTCGCCGGGGAGCTCTACAACCGGGACGAGCTGCTCACCCTGCTCGGCGCGCAGGCCGGGCCGGTCACCGACGCGGACCTGCTGCTCGCCCTCGTCGACACCTACGACCTGCACGCGTTCCGGCTGCTCAACGGCCGGTTCGCGGCCGTGGTCGCGGACGGCGGCCGGGTGCTGCTGGCCACCGACCACGCCGGCTCCGTGCCGCTGTACGTGAGCGCCGTCCCCGGCGCCGTCCTCGCGGCGACCGAGGCGAAGGCCCTGCGGACCGTGCCGGTCGGCCGGAGGATCACGGCCGCGCGCCGGGTCCGCCGGCTGCCCGGCACCCACCAGGTGCCCGCCGGGACCGTCCTGGAGATCGGGATGGCCACCGCGGACTGCACCGACCACCGCACCTGGGCGCCCACGCCTGCCCGCCGGATCATGGCCGAACAGGAGGCCACCGAGGCCGTTCGGCTCGCCCTGGACCGCGCCGTCCGCGCCCGCACCGGCCCGGACACCCCGCTGGTGGTGCTCTCCGGCGGCATCGACTCCTCCAGCGTCGCCGCACTGACCGCCCGCCACCGGACCGGGCCCGTCGACACCGTGTCGATGGGCACCGACCTCGCCGACGAGTTCCCGCAGGCCAGGGTGGTCGCCGAACACCTCGGCTCCGTCCACCGGGAGCTGACCGTCCACACCGACGACCTGCTGCGCCGGCTCCCGCACGCGGTCTGGGCCGCCGAGTCGCTCGACCCGGACATCATCGAGTACCTGTTGCCGCTGACCGCCCTGTACCTGCGCCTGGAGGGCCCCGGGCGGCGCATCCTCACCGGCTACGGCGCCGACATCCCGCTCGGCGGCATGCACCGGGAGAACCGGCTCCCGGCCCTGGACACCGCCCTCGCCCACGACATGGCCACCTTCGACGGCCTGAACGAGATGACCCCGGTGCTGTCCGGGATCGCCGGGCACTGGTCGACCCACCCGTTCTGGGACCGCGAGGTGCTGGACCTGCTGGTGTCGCTGGAGTCCGGGCTCAAGCGGCGCCACGGCCGGGACAAGTGGGTGCTGCGCGAGGCCATGACGGACCTGCTCCCGCACGAGACCGTCACCCGCCCCAAGCTCGGCGTGCACGAGGGCTCGGGCACCACCAGCTCGTTCAGCCGGCTGCTGACCGACGCCGGGGTGCCCGGGGACCGGGTGCACCGGGCCAAGGAGCTCGTCGTGCAGCACCTGTTCGACCGGGTCGTCGTCGACGGCCGGCACCCCGACGAGGTGGCCACCGCCGACGTGGTGCAGCTGGTCGCCGACGCCCTGGAGCACGACGTACCGCCGGCCCACCCGTGACGCCCGCCCGCCGCAGGCCCGGCCGGGCCACCGGACGCACCAGCGGCACCCCCGGCGCCGACCGCAGCAGCACGACAGAGAGGAGCGAGAACCGCGTGGAGCGCATCGACATCAAGGTCTCCCCCCGGTACGCGCAGATCCCCACCTTCATGCGCCTGCCGCACGACCCCGACCCGCACGGCCGGGACGTCGTGGTCATCGGCGCACCGTACGACGGCGGCACCAGCTACCGCCCCGGTGCCCGCTTCGGGCCCCGCGCGATCCGCAACGAGTCCGGCCTCATCCACGGCGTCGGCATCGACCGCGGGCCCGGCACCTTCGACCTGATCAGCTGCGTGGACGCGGGGGACATCGACCTCACCCCGTTCAACATGCACATCGCCATGGAGCACGCCCAGCTTCGGCTGACCGAACTGCTGGACGACAACGGTGCCTTCCTGATGCTCGGCGGCGACCACTCGCTGACGCTCGCCGCGCTGCGCGCCGTCGCCGCCAAGCACGGGCCGGTCGCCGTCCTGCACCTGGACGCGCACTCGGACACCAACCCTGCGTTCTACGGCGGCGAGTACCACCACGGCACGCCGTTCCGGCACGCCATCGAGGAGAAGCTCGTCGACCCGCAGCGCATGGTCCAGATCGGGATCCGGGGCCACAACCCGCAGCCCGACTCGCTGGACTACGCCCGCGGCCACGGCGTGCGGATCGTCACCTCCGACGACTTCTGCGAACGCGGCCCCGCCGCGACCGCCCGCCTGGTGCGCGAACTCGTCGGCGACGCGCCCCTGTACGTCTCCGTCGACGTCGACGTGGTCGACCCGGCCTTCGCCCCCGGCACCGGCACCCCCGCCCCGGGCGGCCCGACCTCCCGCGAGGTGCTGGCGCTGCTGCGCGGGATCGGCGACCTCTCACCCGTCGGCTTCGACGTCATGGAGGTCTCCCCGCTCTACGACCACGGCGGCATCACCTCCGTCCTGGCCACCGAAATCGGCGCGGAACTCCTGTACCAGTACGCCCGCGCCCACACCCGAGAGAGGACCACCCCGTGACCGTCCTGGACTGCTCCGAGCACGCGGCCGCCCTGCGGACGCTCGCCGCCCGGCTGCCGCGGATCCCGCGCGCGGACCTGCCCGCCTTCCTCGACACCGCGCACGCCGCGGCCGCCGACCTCCCCGCCGGCCTGGCCGCGGCACTGGACGACTTCAACAGCCGCGGCAGCACCGACGGCTACCTCCTGCTGCGCGGCCTGCCGGTGGAGGCCGACGACGCGCTGCCCGCCACCCCGAGCAGCACCCCCGCGCCCGCGGACCGCCCCCTGCTGCTCATGGAGGCCATGCTCGGCATCGTCGGGCGCCGGCTCGGCCTGCACACCGGCTACCGGGAGCTGCGCTCCGCCACCGTCTACCACGACGTGTACCCGTCGCCCGGCGCCCACCACCTGTCCTCGGAGACCTCCGAGACGCTGCTGGAGTTCCACACCGAGATGGCGTACCACGTGCAGCAGCCCGACTACGTGATGCTCGCCTGCTCCCGGGCCGACCACGAGCGCAAGGCCGCCACCCTGGTCGGCTCGATCCGCAACGCGCTGCCGCTGGTGCCCGCCCGGTTCCGCGCCCACCTGTACGACCGGCCGGTGCCCTGCTGCGTGGACGTGTCCTTCCGCGGCGGCGTGGAGGACCCGGGCGCGATCGCCAACGTCCGCCCGCTGTACGGGGACCCGGCCGACCCGTTCCTCGGCTACGACCGCGAACTGCTCGCGCCCGAGGACCCCCGGGACGTCGAGGCCGTCGCCGCGCTCTCCAAGGCGCTGGACGAGGTCACGGAGGCCGTGCACCTCGTGCCCGGGGACGTCCTGGTCATCGACAACTTCCGGACCACCCACGCCCGGACGCCGTTCACCCCGCGCTGGGACGGCAAGGACCGCTGGCTGCACCGGGTCTACATCCGCACCGACCGCGGCGGCGCCCTGTCGGGCGGTGAACGGGCCGGTGACGTCGTCGACTTCACCCCGCGCCCCTGACCCGCCGCGCCCCCGACCCGCCGCCCGGCCCGGAGGGCCCGCAGGACCGACCGTCGTCGGCCACCTGCGGGCCCTCCGGCCGTACGCCCGCCCGGCGCGGACGAGTTGGCCGCCGCGGACGAGTTGGCCGGGCATCGCCGGTCGGCACCGCGCCGACTCGACCTGACAGACCGCACATGATGGGATCGACCGGACACCGCACCGGCGTGTCGGCACGCCGGTGCACCTGGCCTCTCGGGAGACGATGGACCATGACCGAAATCGCAGCGGACGAGCCACGGGGGTTCGCGGTGCACACCGCGCCGGTCGGACTGGGTGACGACGGGCGGGACGACTTCACCGTCCTGGTCTCGACCCGACCGGCCGTGGTCAGCGCGGTCTTCACCCGTTCCCGCTTCGCCGGCCCCAGCGTCACCCTCAGCCGGGCCGCCGCCGCGGACCGCAGCGCCCGGGGCGTCGTCGTGCTGGCCCGCAACGCGAACGTCGCCACCGGCGCCCAGGGCGAGGCGAACGCCCGCGAGGTCCGCGCCGCCACGGCGCGGGCGCTCGGCCTCGCCGAGGACGAACTGCTGATCGCATCCACCGGTGTGATCGGCCGTCAGTACCCGATGGCCGGGATCCTCGACCACATCGGGACGATGACCGGCCCGCTGCCCGAGGGCGGCTTCGACCGCGCCGCGCGGTCCATCATGACCACCGACACCCGGCCCAAGACCGCCCGCGCCCGGGTCGGCGACGCCGTGGTGATCGGCATCGCCAAGGGCGTCGGGATGATCGAGCCCGACATGGCCACCCTGCTGACCTTCTTCGCCACCGACGCGCTGCTCGACCCCGAGGAGCAGGACCGGATCTTCCGCCGGGTGATGGACCGGACGTTCAACGCGGTCAGCATCGACACCGACACCTCCACCAGCGACACCGCCGCGCTGTTCGCCAACGGCCTGGCCGGCGCCGTCGACCCGGCCGCCTTCGAACAGGCGCTGTACGACGTGGCGCTCGCCCTGGTCAAGGACATCGCGAGCGACGGCGAGGGCGCCGGCAAGCTCATCGAGGTCCAGGTCTCGGGCGCACGGGACACCGCACAGGCCAAGCGGATCGGCAAGGCCGTGGTCAACTCCCCGCTGGTGAAGACCGCCGTGCACGGCGGCGACCCGAACTGGGGCCGGGTCGCGATGGCGATCGGCAAGTGCTCCGACGACACGGACGTCGACCAGGAGAAGGTCACCATCCGCTTCGGCGACGTCGAGGTCTACCCGCCGAGCGGGCGCGGCGCCGAGGGGGAGGGCGAGCTGCGCGCCGCCGTCGCCAAGCAGATGCAGGGCCCCGAGGTGGTCATCGGGATCGACCTCGGCATCGCCGCCGGTGCCTTCACCGTCTACGGCTGCGACCTGACCGAGGGCTACGTGCGGCTCAACGCCGACTACTCGACCTGATCCGCCCCGGCCGGCCCGCGGCGCGACGTCACCTGCCGTGACATGAGTGACGTGACCGGGCCGCCGGCCGTCCGGCATCCACGGCAGCGCCCCCGGGAGGTCCGCCTCCCGGGGGCGCCGCCGTGCACGGGGCCGGCGGCCCTCAGACGGCCGCGGGCTGCGTCGCCAGCAGGGCGGTGATCGCCTCCCCGATGAACGCCCGGTCGGCGACGTTCGCCCCCGCACCGGCCAGGTGGCCCCACACGCCCGGGATCACCCGCAGGGCGGCCCGGGGCATCAGGGCGGCCGCCCTCGCCTCGTCCTCCACCGCGAAGCACAGATCACGGGCGCCCGGCAGGAGCACCGCCTCGGCGGTGACCGAGCCCAGTGCGGCCTCCGTGCGGCCGTCGAAGCCCGGCGTCGCCCCGACGTCGGCCCGGGCCCACGTGTCGATCATGGTCAGCAGGTCCTCGGTGGACGGCCCGGCGACGAAGAACTCCTCCCAGAAGCCGGTGAGGTACTCCTCCCGGGAGGCGAAGCCCAGCTCGCGGTAGCCGCCCTGGGCCCAGAACGGGTGCGAGGCCGCCCACCCGGCGAAGACCCGGCCCGCCGCCCGCCGGCCCCGGTCGGCGCCCCCGTCGGGGCTCCCGTCGGCGCCCCCGTCCGCGCTCCCAGCGGCGCACAGCGCGGCGGCCAGCGCCGCCAGGAACACCCGGTTGTGCTCGCTGGTCGCCGCGGACCCGCAGAACGGGGCGATCCGGCGGACCATCCGCGGGTACGACACCGCCCACTGGTAGGCGTGCGCCGCGCCCATCGACCAGCCGGTCACCAGCGCCAGTTCGGTCACCCCCAGCTCCTCGGTGAGCAGCCGGTACTGGGCGTCGACGTTGTCCCGCAGGCTGATCCGGGGGAAGGCCGCCCCCAGCGGGTGGTTGCTCGGCGAGCTGGAGACGCCGTTGCCGAACAGGCCGACGGTGACGACGCAGTACCGCCGGGTGTCCAGCGGCCTGCCCTCCCCGATCAGCCAGTCGTACGCGGTGTGGTCGCCGCCGAAGTAGGACGGGCACAGGACGGCGTTGCGGCCGTCGGCGTCGAGCGTCCCGTGGACGGCGTAGGCGATCCCGGCCGAGGGCAGGGTCCCCCCGTCGGCCAGCGGGAGGCTGTCCAGTGTGAAGACGCGGTGGTCCACCGGCTTCTCCTCCGTGATGAGCGGCCCGCGGGGGCCGGACGGTCGGTCGGTGTCGTGCATGAGGTGCCAGGACCTGACGTGCCAGGACCTGACGTGCCCGGACGTGCCCGGACGTGCCCGGACGTGCCGTGCCGGGACGTGCCGTGCCGGGACGTGCCGTGCCGGGACGGGACGGGACCGTGCCGCGGCGGGGTGCCGGGCCGCCCCGCCGGTCTCACAGCCAGTTGGGCGCGATCTCCGTCGCCCAGAGCTCCAGGCTGCGCATCTGCACGTCGTGCGGGATCAGGCCGGAGTACTGGCACTGCAGCAGGTACTCGGGGTCGTGCTGGGTCACCAGCTTCTCGATCTTGCGGTTGATGTCGTCGGGGGTGCCGACCCATTCGAGGCCGCGCTCGACCAGGGTCCGGTAGTCCGCGCCGATCGGGCCGGTCTCCCCGACCCGGCGCAAGCTCTCGGTGAAGCCCATCGGGCCGAACCAGTTCTCGAAGACGAAGCCGCCGCCGCGGGCCGCCCAGTGGTGGGCCTCGTCGGCGTCCCTGGCCACCAGCACGTCCTTCATCACCCCGATCCGCTCGCCGCGCCGCAGCTCGCCGTGCCCGGCGGCCGCGGCCTCCTCCCGGTAGAGGTCCATCAGCCGGCTCACGATCCGGTCGTCGGTGTTCATCAGGATCGGCACCACGCCCTCGCGGGCACAGAACCGGAAGGTGTCCTCGCTGAAGCTGAACGGCTGGAACACCGGCGGGTGCGGGTGCTGGTAGGGCTTCGGGGCGATGCCGACCTCCTGCACCACGCCGTTCTCGTCGAGGCCGCGGCCGAAGCTGCGGACGGCGTCGTAGGGGAACTCCAGGTCCTTGGGCGGGATCGTCCACTGGGCGCCGCTGTGCGAGAAGGTCTCGGTGGTCCACGCCTTCTTGAGGATCTCCCAGTGCTCCTCGAACAGCGCCCGGTTGCGCCGGTCGTTGGCGCCGGCGTCGGAGAGCGTCCCGCCGACCCCGAACGGCTGGCCCATGATCTCGGCCCACCGCTTCTGGAAGCCGCGTGCGATCCCGACGAAGGTCCGGCCCCGGGTCATGTGGTCGAGCATCGCCAGGTCCTCGGCGAGCCGCAGGGGGTTGTGGAAGGGCAGCACGTTGGCCATCTGGCCGACCCTGATCTCCTTGGTCTGCATGGCCAGGTACAGGCCCAGCATGATCGGGTTGTTGGACACCTCGAAGCCCTCGACATGGAAGTGGTGCTCGGTGAACGAGAGCCCCCAGTAGCCGAGTTCGTCGGCCGCCCGGGCCTGTTCGGTGAGCTGCCAGAGCATGTTCCGGTAGTTCTGCCGGTTCACCCCGGACATGCCCTTGAGCACCTGGTCGTGGCTGCCGACCGTCGGCAGGTAGAAGAGGATGGACTTCACGGGTCGTCCTTTCGTGCCGTGCGGCGACGCCACGGCTGGAAGCGGAGGAGGGTGCGGTCGACGGTGGCACCCGGCTCTTGCGAATCGTTTGACGCGCCGCCTCCGCCGGTCCGGAACGGCCGGGCGGCGGCGCGGAGCGGGACGTCCAGCGGACGCCAAGGGGTCGCTGACAGCGTGGTGGCGGGCCTCACCCGATCCTTAGGAGCTCGCCTTGAACCCAGCAACTGCCACCGCCCCCGGTGCGACCGGCACGGGGCTCGCGGCCGCGGACCGCGCGACGCTCATCCACCCCACGCTGCCGGCGCACCGGACCGACCGCACCGTCCTGGTCTCCGGCTCGGGCTGCCGGGTCACCGACGCGGCCGGCCGCGAGTACCTGGACGCCTCCGCCGTCCTCGGCGTGACCCAGGTGGGCCACGGCCGCGCCGAGCTCGCCCGGGCCGCCGCCGAGCAGATGACCCGGCTGGAGTACTTCCACACCTGGGGCACCGTGACCAACGACCGGGCGGTGGAACTCGCCACCCGGCTCGCCGGGTTGGCCCCGGGAGGGCTGCGCCGGACGTACTTCACCAGCGGCGGCGCGGAGGGCAACGAGATCGCGCTGCGGATGGCCCGCCTCCACCACCACCGGCGCGGCGAGCCGCAGCGCACCTGGATCCTGGCCCGCACGATGGGCTACCACGGCATCGGCTACGGCAGCGGCGGCGTGTCCGGATTCCCGGTCTACCACACCGGGTTCGGCCCCAGCATGCCGGACGTGCACTTCCTGACGCCGCCGCACCCCTACCGCCGGGAGCTGTTCTCCGGCGCCGACGTCACCGAGTTCTGCCTGGCCGAACTGCGGGAGTCGATCGAGCGGATCGGGCCGGAGCGGATCGCCGCGATGATCGGCGAGCCGGTGATGGGCGGCATCGGCGCGGCCGTCCCGCCGGCCGACTACTGGCCGCGGGTCGCGGAACTGCTGCGCTCCTACGGCATCCTGCTGATCCTGGACGAGGTGGTCACCGGGTACGGCCGCACCGGGCACTGGTTCGCCGCCGAGCACGTCGGGGTGGTGCCCGACATCCTGGTCACCGCCAAGGGCCTCACCTCGGGGTACCTCCCGCACGGGGCGGTGCTGGTCTCCGACGAGGTCGCCGACACCGTGACCGGCGAGCAGGGCTTTCCGGTGGGCTACACCTACACCGGGCACCCGACCGCGTGCGCGGTCGCCCTGGCCAACCTGGACATCATCGAGCGCGAGGGGCTGGCGGCCAACGCGGCCGCCGTCGGCGCACACCTGAAGGACGGGCTGACGCGGTTGCTGGACCTGCCCGTGGTGGCGGAGGTCCGCGGGGTCGGGCTGATGCTGGCCGTCGAGCTGACCTCGGACAAGGAGGCCCGGCGGCCGCTGCCGCAGGGCACCACCGAGGTGGCGGACGCGCTGCGCGAGCAGGCGGGCATCATCCTGCGGACCAACCCGTACGCGCTGGTGATCAATCCGCCGCTGGTGTTCACCCGGCAGGACGCGGACCTGCTCGTCGACGGCCTGCGCTCGGTGCTCTCGCGGGTCGGCCCCGACGGCCACGTACGCTGACCCGTCGGCGGGCCGGGCCCGGGGCCGCGGCACGGCAGCGCCGCCGTGCCGCCGCCCCGGGCTACCGCGCGGCCCCGGCGAGCAGGGCCGCGAACGGCCACCGCGGCCGCCGCAGCACGTGCTCGCCGCGCAGCTCGATCTCGTCGGCCATGGTCCGCGCCGTCGCGCGGGCCAGGTCCGGCAGTCCGGCGTGCTGCTCCGCCTCGGCGAGCAGCCCCAGGTGCAGCGCCCGCCGGAAGACCGTGCCGGAGCGGGCCGCGGTGTCCAGGGCCCAGCGCATCCGCCGCAGTCCGACGCCGGGTCGGCCGCGGCGCACCTCGGCCCAGCCGAGCAGCACGGACAGCATGTTCTGCCAGTGGCCCAGCTGGCATCGGACGGTGAGGTCGACCCCGGCGGTGGAGGCCTGCCAGGCCCGTTCCACGTCCCCGTCGAGGACGGCCAGCAGGGCGTCGGCGTAGAGGGCGAAGGTGCGGTCCCACGGCCGGTCGCAGCTGTCCGACTCGGAGAGCTGCAGCAGTTCCTCGCGGTAGCGCTCGGCGGCGGCGGTGTCGCCGAGCAGGACGTGGCTGACGGCCAGGTGGACGCGGTAGTTGATCCTGGGGTCGCTGCGGGACAGACCCATGAACCGGTCCGGCCGCTCCTCCGCGCCCTGCGCGTCGACCAGCGGGAGCCCGCGTTCCAGTTCGGCGACGGCCTCCTCCAGCCGGTCGGCGGTGAACCACAGCACGCCCTTGCCGTAGCAGGCGGCCGTCCGGGCCTCGGTCCCGCCGCCGTGCTCGGCCGACTCGTCCAGCAGCGCGACGATCCCGGACACCCGGGGCAGGTCGCCGCCGGCCAGGTGCATGATGACCCGGGAGGCCAACAGCGCGGTGGGCCGGCTGTTGTCGAGGGTCTTCTGCAGCACCTCGACCCGGGTGCAGGCGTCGGTGACCGCCGGGGACCCGTAGCCGAGGGTCATCGACAGCAGCCACACGACCCGCTTCTGCAGTTCCAGCTCGGCCGCGACGGACCGGTTCCGGGGCTGGCCGCGCAGTACGTCGATGGCCTGCGACAGCCAGGCGTGCGCCTCGGAGTGCAGCCGCCGGCGCTCGGCGAGGTCGCCCATGCCGACCAGGGGCTGCACCGCCTCGCGCAGGTCGAGTTCCTGTGCCGCCCGGCCGCAGTGGTAGCCGATGGTCTCGGCGCAGTCGGTGCGGGCCCTGCCGACGGCGCCGTCGGCCAGCGCGACCGCCACCCGGTGGTGCAGCCGGGCGCGGTGGACCGGGTCGAGGTCGGCGAGCAGCATGTCCCGCACCAGCCCCTGCGCGAACCGGAAGCCGTGCGGGTCGACCGGGTCGGGGCGCAGCAGCCCGCTGTGCAGCGCGTCGTGGACCAGGCCCGGTGGCTCGCCCAGTCCGGTGAGGACGTCGGTGAGCAGCCGGCGGTCCACGGCCGGGCCGATCACCGCGCAGGTCTGCAGCACCCGGATGACGCCCTCCGGGCACTCGGCCAGGCGGGCGCCCAGCACCAGCCGCAGGTCGAAGGAGAGCGGGGCGGCCGGTT
The DNA here is from genome assembly GCF_044541955.1 of Kitasatospora sp. NPDC085464. Lineage (NCBI taxonomy): Bacteria > Bacillati > Actinomycetota > Actinomycetes > Kitasatosporales > Streptomycetaceae > Kitasatospora > Kitasatospora sp. NPDC085464. Next base: position 36,296 of record NZ_JBITTM010000036.1, on the reverse strand, counting down.
CGGCGGGTCCGGTCACGGCGGTGGCGGTCGGCCGCAGCTTGGTGAGCAGGTAGGGGTTGCCGCCGGTGGCGCGGTGGGCGGCCGACACCAGGTCCCAGGTGGGCGGCTCGCCCCCGGTGCGGTTGATCAGGGCCCTGGTCTCGGCGAGCGAGAGCACGTCGAGGTGCAGGTACTCGGCGGCTACCTCCTGGAGCAGGTCGGCGACCGCTCCGCCGAGTTCGGGGCGCTGGGCGAGCCGGTGCTCCCGGACGGTCGCGACCACCAGCAGGTCACTGTCGCCGAGCTCCTTGGTGAGCAGTTGGAGGAGGGCCAGGGTGCCGGTGTCGGCGAGGTGCAGGTCCTCCAGGAAGAGCACCAGCGGGCGGCGGGCGGCGGTCAGCAGGGCCTGGCAGACGGCGTCCTGGAAGGCCAGGTGCCGGGCGGGGGAGAGCGGCGCCTCGGTGCCCGCGGGGCCCGGCGCGCGGTCCGGGCGCAGCATGCCGAGGGTGTCCAGGACGGGCTCGGGCAGGGTGGCCAGTTCGGCGGCCCTGGTGCGGCGGAGCTTGCGGACGACCCGGGTCCACAGCCAGTACTCGGGGAGTTCGGGGCCGGCGGCGCAGTGCGCCCACACGGCGTCCAGTCCGGCGGCCGGCAGTCCGCCGGCCAGTTCCTGGAGCAGCCGGGTCTTGCCGACGCCCTGTTCGCCGATCACCAGGACGGTGCGGCCGCGGCGTCCGGGTGCGGTGAGTGCCCGCAGGGTGGCCAGTTCCCGGGTGCGGCCGATCAGCCGTCCGGCGGGCGGGGCGGCGGGTGCGACGGCCGGGGAGACTGCCGCCGGGGTGGGGGAGGGGGCCGGGGCCGACGCCGGTGCGGGGCACGGCGGTTGGGGCACGGCGGGGGCGGGGGTGAGCGCCGGGGCGGGGCCCGGGACCGCCGGGCCCGGGGTGGGCGGGCGCAGCGCGTCGACGTCGGCGACCAGGGTGAGGCGGGGGCGCAGGCCGGCCGGGGCGGCGGGCGGACCGCCCGCGTGCACGAGGTCCTGACGCAGGATCGCGCCGTGCAGCTCCTGGAGCTCCTTGCTGGTGTCGGCGCCCAGTTCCTCGGCGAGGTGGGCCCGGATCCGTTCGAAGGTCAGCAGTGCCTCGGCGGGCTGGCCGCAGTGGTACTGCGCCAGCATGAGCTGGCAGCCCAGTCGTTCCAGCATCGGGTTGCGCCGGACCTCGTCGTCGAGTTCGCGCACCACCTCGTCGTACCGGGCCAGGCCGAGGCTGGCGTCGGCCCAGGTCTGCAGGCCGACCAGGCGCAGCTGTTCGAGCCGGGCGGACTCCAGTTGGGCGAAGTCGTAGGCGGCCAGTTCCCCGTACGGGGTGCCGTGCCAGAGGCCGAGCGCCTCGTCGACGGTGCCGCGGGCCGCGGCCAGGTCCCCGCGGGCGAACTGCGCGCGCCCGGCCTCGACGGCGGACTGGAACCGGCTGGCGTCGATGCAGTCCCGGTCGACCTCCAGGACGTAGCCGGGGGCCTGGTACCGCAGGGCCAGCAGCCTGTCCTTGGAGGGGACGGGCGAGTGGCCGTCGATCGCCTTGCGCAGCCGGGAGACGTACGACTGGAGGGTGCCGACGACGGCCTGCGGCGGTGAGGAGCCCCAGATGGCGCTGACGATCCCGGATACCGACACCACCCGGCCCGCGTTGATCAACAGCAGGGCCAGCAGGGCCCGTTGACGCGGCGGGCCCAGGTCGAGTGCCCGTCGGCCGGCCAGCACGGACATCTGTCCCAGCACCCTGATCGGTGCGGGGCTCCGTAACACGAGATCGGAAGCGGCGTTGTCGACTCGGCTCATCTCATCACATCCCGTCAGGCAAGACAGCTGGTGCACCCGCCGTGACCGCCGGGGTGAGCCGGGGCACGGCGTGATTCGGGTCATGTCCGAACATGGCCGGGGATGTTGCGGCGCCTGCCGTCCGGGGTATCGACGGCGGGGCCTCGGGGGAGTCGCCGGTTCCGTGGGGTCGCCGTTCCCTGCCGTCACCGACGGTTGCCGGTCCGGCGGTGCTGGGGGGAGCTGGGGAGGGCGTGGGAACCGTCGACGGGTGTGGTCTCGGGCGCAATCAGGCCGGGCGTCTGGACGGGGCGCTGCGCGGACGGCGTGGAGTGGTGATGGCGGGGCCTCCCTTGGTGTGACCAGCCGCGATCCGTCTGCGTCCGATGCAACGGCACAGCGCTTTGCTGGTCATGTCACTGTCATGTGAATCATGAATGCTGGCAGGCTACCCCGGATCGGGCGACGGTGAAACCCGCCGTCGGACCGGGAGGTTCCCCTCCGGGCGACTACGGACGGTGATGGCGGGTGGGCGTGCGTCGGCTCCCCCCGCGCGGTCGTCCACGGGAGGAGCCGACAGGCCGTCGGGAGCGCGGCCTCGCAACCGGTCGGGGCGGCGGCCGGAGCCGGATCAGGACTGCGTGACGCCTGCCCTCTCGCCGGGGACGGCCTCGGCCCGGCGCTCCCCGCGCAGCCGGGCCAGCAACAGGTGGCAGCCCGCGCAGACCACGGCCAGGCACAGGCAGGCGCCCCACACCGCCGTGGTGCCGGACGCCTCGATCACCCGCGCGCTGAGCACCGGGGCCAGGGCCACCGACACGCTCCAGACCGACAGGAACCAGCCCTGGTAGCCGCCCTGCCGGTCGGGGGGCGACAGTGCGGCCACCAGCGCCATGCACGTCGGCCAGACGACGATCTCACCGAGGCTCCACAGCACGACGGTCGCCCCGTACCCGACGGTGCCGTGCACGGCGGCCGTCAGCCCCATGCCGAGACCGGTCACCAGGGTCGCCACAGCCAGCGCGTGTTCCGGTCGGAGCCGCCCCGCCAGCCGGGTCAGGGGGAGCTGGAGCACCGCGATGACGAGACCGTTCATCATCATCGCCGCGCCGTAGTCGGCGGCCGAGAGACCGTCCCCTGTCATCGTCAACGGCAGTGCCACCAACGGCTGTTGGAACATCAGGCCGAGCATCAGCACCGAACCCAGCAGGACCGGGAAGCCCGGCGCGCGGTGCGGCGGGCGCTGTGCACCGGCCGCGTCCGTCACCCCGGCGCTCTCCGGCGGCGGGCGGGTCTCCGGCACCCGCAGGTACACCATGACGCCGGCGAGCAGATTGGCCACCGCGTTGACCAGGAACAGCAGCAGGAATCCGTGGGAGGCGGTGAGCCCGGCCGTCACGGCGGCCACCGAGAAGCCCAGGTTGGTGGCCCAGTAGATCAGCGAGTAGGCCCGCGCCAGGTCCTCCGGGGCCACCAGGTCGGCGACGGCCGCCGCGCGGGCCGGGCGGGTGGCGTTCAGGCCGACCCCCACCGTGAGGGTGAACAGCAGGACCGGCACCCGGCTGTGGGCCAGGCCCAGCCCCACCATGCCCGCGACGGTGAGGACCTCGCTCGCCAGCAGCACCGTCCGCCGGCCCACCCGGTCCGCCAGGATGCCGCCGAACAGCGAGGCGATCCCGCTGCCCACCCCGAACGTGGCCAGGGTCAGGCCGGTGAAGAAGACCGAGTAGCCGCGCACCGTGGTGAGGTAGATCGCCATGAACGGCACCACGAAGCCGCCCGCCGAGGTGACCAGCGTTCCGCCCCAGAGCCACCAGAACGGCCCCGGCAGCCTCCCCGGTGCCCCGGCCGACCGGAGCGGCACCTCAGCTCCGCCCGTCGTACTCGACCCTGAGGGTCCGCGCCAGGTGGTCGCGGAACTCCACCGCCGCGGCGTCCGACGCGTGGTGCGACAGCACGATCGCCGGGTACCCGGACCAGTCCGGGTACGGCCGCAGCAGCGCGCCGGGGCCGACCGTCCGCACCACGTGGTCCACGCACGGCTCCTCGCGCACCTCGTCCAGCCCGTGCACCCGGGCGATCCGGCCGCCGCCGCCCACCGGCACCAGGTATGCCGCCGCGTGCCCGGTGCCCACCGGCTCGGTGCTCCAGCACTCGGGCTCCCGGCCGAGGTGGATGCGGACCGCCTCTGCCGCGAGGTCGATCCCGCTGCTGACGTGCACCAGGTGGTGCATGAACCCGCCGCCGCCGATCCGCGCCCCCATCTCCAGCAGTACCGGCCGGGTGCCCGAGACCAGGCGCAGCTCGGTGTGGGTGGTGCCCTCGGTGACGCCGAAGGCGTGGTGCGCACCGACCACCTCCCGCTCGACGGCCGCCAGGACGTCCGCCGGGAGCCGGGCGGGCGCCCGGAGCGTGGTCTCCTCGAAGTACGGGCCGTTCAGCTCCCCCTTGTAGCTGACGGCACAGACCCGGACCCGGCCGTTGTGCACCAGCGACTCGGCGGAGATCTCGGGGCCGTCCAGGTACTCCTCGACCAGCACCCCGGTGCCGTCGGCCGCCGCGTTGTCGTACCCCAGGTGGGTGCCGCACAGCGCCCAGGTGGTGCGCACCGCCCGCTCCAGTTCCCCGGCGGAGTCGACCCGGATCACGCCCAGGCTGGAGTAGCCGTCGGCCGGCTTGACCACGACCGGGAAGCGCAGGCCCGCTGCGTCCGCCCAGTCGTCCGGGTGGCCGACGGCGACGAACCCGGGCACGGCCAGACCGGCGGCTGCGAGCAGTCGGCGCATGCTGCGCTTGTCCCGGACGACCGCCGCGGCCTCCTCGGTCAGGCCGGTCAGCCCGAGCACCCGCGCGGCCCGGGCGACGAAGGGGACGACCTTCTCGTTGCCCGCCATGATCCCGTCGAACGGCTGGCGGGCGAACCGCTCCACCAGCGCGGCCACCGCCGCGTCGGGATCCCCGTCGACGTCCAGCGGCAGGAGTTCGACCACCCCGGGGGCCTTGCGGGCCCGCTCGGGGTCGTCGTCGCCCCGGGGCGCCAGGATCAGGTCGACACCGGCGCGCTCCGCGCCTTCGAACACCCAGGGAAGAGCGGAGAACTGGCCGACCAGGACGAGTTTCGGACGCTGCCGCATAGGGATCTCCGTACGAGAGTGTGGGATGTGTCGGTGCCCGGTGACCGGGCGCCCGCCACGGCTGCTCGACGGCCCGGGTCACGGGCCGCGTCCGGGCGGCCGCGCGGAACCCGACCAGCCTTTCCCGGCGCTCTTGGCGGATCCTTGCAAACGGTTTGACGCCCGCCACCAGGATCCGGGCCACGGCACGCTGTGGGGCATCGGGCCCGGGCATGGGCTCCTGCACGTCCTCGGCCATCAGTCCGTGTCGTGCTCCGTTCCTGGTGCGCGGTCCGCGCGTCGTGCTTCTGTCAAAATACCCCTGTGGGTATTTTTCGGGTCGCCGCCCCGGGTCGCCGTAGGCCGGTGCCCGTCGATCCGCGGGATTTCGGCACGCCCGGACTATTGTCAGGAAACTTTACTTTTCACTAGGCTCTCGGCGGCGGCTCGGCGCGGCGCCCCCTCGACCGGGGCGTGACGCGCTCAGCGAGAGCTCTGACCCGGCCGCCGCAGTGGTGACGGAACCACCGCTCGACCGGCGGGGATCGCGTGCGGACCCCGCCGGAGTCCAGCTCTCGCCGTCGTTCGAGGTCAGGGAGTTCAGGGATGCGTCCCCAAGTCTCGGTAAGGCCTGTTCACATCGGAGTGTTCGCCGCGGTGCTCGTGCTGGTTGGCGGACTCTTGCTCGGCTGGTCAGGGCGGGCGGGAGCGGCGGCCGATCCGCTGCTCTCGCGGGGCAAGGCCGCCACGGCCTCGTCCACGGAGGGCTCGTCCTACGCGGCGGGCAAGGCGTTCGACGGGAACACCGCTACCCGGTGGGCGAGCGCGGAGGGGAAGGACCCGCAGTGGTTGCGGGTCGACCTCGGGGTGAACGCCACCGTCTCGCGGATCAAGCTCTCCTGGGAGGCCGCGTACGCGAAGGCGTACCGGCTGGAGGTGTCGGCGGACGGGGCGACCTGGACCACCGTCGCCGAGGAGAAGGCCGGCAACGGCGGCACGGACGACTGGACCGGGCTGACCGGCAAGGGCCGGTACGTCCGGATGTACGGCACGGCCCGCGGCACGTCCTACGGGTACTCGCTGTTCGAGATGGAGGTCTACGGGGTCACGGACACCCCGCCCTCGCCGACCGCCACGCCGTCGCCGACCGCGACCGCCCCGGGCGGGGCGTTCACCGTCGTCGCGGCCGGTGACATCGCGGCGCAGTGCACCGCCTCGGACAGCGCCTGCGCGCACCCGAAGACCGCCGCCCTCGCCCAGAAGATCGACCCGAAGTTCTATCTGACGATGGGTGACAACCAGTACGACGACGCCCGGCTGTCGGACTTCCGCGCCTACTACGACAAGAGCTGGGGCGCGTTCAAGGCGAAGACCCACCCCGTCCCCGGCAACCACGAGACCTACGACCCGGCCGGCTCGCTCTCCGGGTACAAGGCGTACTTCGGCAACCTCGCCTACCCGCAGGGCAAGAGCTGGTACAGCTTCGACGAGGGGAACTGGCACTTCGTCGCCCTCGACTCCAACGCCTTCGACCAGAGCGCCCAGATCGACTGGCTCAAGGCCGACCTCGCGGCCAACACCCGCAAGTGCGTCGCCGCCTACTGGCACCACCCGCTGTACTCCTCCGGCGGGCACGGCAACGACCCGGTCTCCCGGCCGGTGTGGCGGATCCTCTACGACGCCCGGGCGGACCTGGTGCTCAACGGGCACGACCACCACTACGAGCGGTTCGCCCCGCAGGACCCTGACGGGAAGGCCACCGCCGACGGGATCGTCGAGATCGTCGGCGGGATGGGCGGCGCCGAGCCGTACCCGATCGAGCAGGTCCAGCCGAACAGCCAGAAGCGGATCAGCGGCGACTACGGCGTGCTGAAGCTGGAGCTCACCGACTCCGGGTACGGCTGGAGCTTCGTCGGGACGGACGGCAAGGCCAAGGACACCAGCCCGACCTACAGCTGCCACTGATGATGTACCTGGCCACCACGGGCCGTCGTCCGGACGCGCCGCCCCACCCGGCCGGGGTGGGGCGGCGCGTCCCGGGCACGGTCGTCGCGCTCGGCGCGGTCAGCCTGGTCACGGACGTCTCCTCGGAGATGGTCACCGCCGTGCTGCCGCTCTACCTGGTCCTGGGTCTCGGCCTCTCACCCCTCCAGTTCGGCTTCCTCGACGGACTGTTCAACGGAGCCACGGCACTGGTCCGGCTCCTCGGCGGGCGGCTCGCCGATCGCGGCTCCGGCCGGCACCGGACCGTCGCCGGGGCCGGATACCTGCTGTCGGCACTCTCCCGGCTGGGCCTGCTGATGGCCGGCGGGGCCGCCGGCGGCATCGCCGCCGCGCTGGCCGCGGACCGGCTCGGCAAGGGCGTACGCACCGCACCCCGCGACGCGATGATCACGCTCAGCGCACCGCCGGAGACCCTCGGCCGGGCGTTCGGCGTGCACCGGGCGATGGACACGACCGGGGCGCTGCTCGGCCCGCTGGTCGCCTTCGTGGTGCTGTGGGCGACCGCGGACGCGTACGACGCGGTGTTCGTGGTCAGCTTCGCCACCGGCTTGCTCGGTGTCGTGGTGCTGGGCCTCTTCGTCCCGGCCGACCCGTCGGCACCGCCGCCACGGGCCGCATCGACCCGCCCGGTCCCGCCCGCGGGGCCGAACGCCGGACCCGGCCCGACCGGCCCGACCGGCCCGACCGGCACGGCCCGGGTGACTGCCGACCCGGCCTTCCGGCGGGTGGTCGCGGCCGCCGCGCTGCTGGGCACCGCGACCGTCGGCGACTCCTTCCTCTACCTCCTGCTCCAACGCGGCCTCGACCTGTCGGCCGCGCTCTTCCCCCTGCTGCCACTCGGCGCGGCGGCCTGCTACCTGCTGCTCGCCGTCCCCGCCGGGCGGATCGCGGACCGCGCCGGACGGCGGATCCCGTTCCTCCTCGGCCACGGCGCGCTGCTCGCCGCCTACCTGACGCTCCTGGGCCCGTCGAGCCTGCCGACCGCCGTGCTGGTCCTGGTCCTCCTCGGCGTCTTCTACGCCGCCACCGACGGCGTGCTGATGGCGCTGGCGGCGCCCGCGCTCCCGGCCGCCGGACGCGCGAGCGGCCTCGCCGTCCTGCAGACCGGACAGGCCCTGGCCCGCCTGGTCGGCGCGGCCGGGTTCGGCGCGGCCTGGACGTGGTGGGGGCCGCGCCCGGCCCTCGTCGCGGCCACCCTCGCCCTGGCCACCGCACTCACCGCCGCCTGGCGGATCCTCCCGGGAAGGAAGGCGCGCCGATGAAGTCGCGAACGGTCCTGCTGGTCCTCGCCGCCCTCGTCCTCCTGGGCGGCTCCCTCGGCTACGTGGTGCACGCCCGCCAACGCGACGGCGGACCGCAACTCGTCGCCGCGGACGACTCGTTCACGCTCGATCAGCCCGGTCTCTACTACCGCGACAACGCCACCGGCCGCGTCGCCCGCAGCCCGGGCGGCGAGCCCGGCGGCCCGTCCTGCGCCCGCTTCTACGCCGCGGGGGACCGCGCCCTGTGCCTGCGCGCCCTGCCGGGCACCCCTGCCCGGACCCAGGCGGTGGTCTACGACCGGCGGTTCACCGAGCTCCGGTCGGTGATCGTCCCCGGAATCCCCAACCGGGCCCGGGTCTCGCCCTCCGGCCAGGTGCTCTCCTGGACCACCTTCGCCGTCGGCGACTCCTACGCGGCGGACCGCTTCTCCACCCGCACGTCGATCCTCGACCTGCGCACCGGCTACCTGATCAAGTCCGTCGAGGAGATCCCGCTGACGATCGGTGGCACCCGCTACCACGCCGCCGACGTCAACTACTGGGGCGTCAACTTCGCCGCCGACGACAACCGCTTCTACGCCACCGTCTCCACCGCCGGCCGCACCCACCTGGTCGAGGGCGACCTCAAGGCCTGGTCGGCCCGCACCCTGCGGGAGAACGTGGAATGCCCCTCGCTCTCCCCGGACGGTACCCGGATCGCCTTCAAGAAGAAGGTCTCGGCCGATCCCGCCGCGCCCTGGCGCCTCCACGTCCTCGACCTGGCCGACCTCCACGAACACCCGCTGGCCGAGACCCGCAGCGTCGACGACCAGGCCGCCTGGCTCGACGACGCCACCCTCGCCTACGCCCTCCCGGCCCGGGCGGGCAAGGCCACCGACGTCTGGGCCACCCCCGCCGACGGCACCGGCACGCCCCGCCTCCTCCTCCCCGGTGCCTCGTCCCCGGTCGCCGTCCCGCCCCCGCCGGCCTGACGCCCGCCGGCCCGCCGCACCGGCCCGGGACGGTGGGCCGCGCCGCCGAGATGACGGGCACCACACCCGGCTTCCTGCGCTCCCCGGGCGACCACGGCCTCATCACCCCGCTGCGCTCCGAGAGCGGCCACCGTCGCTACTCCCGCTACCAACTGCCACCGCGATTCGCGCCCGCGACCTCGTCGACCAGGGCACCGCATCGACGCCGCCTGCCGCATCGTCATCCTCGAAGACCAATCGAGGAAGCCCTGCGCATCAACGAACAACTCCGCCGCTCCCAGCCCGGCCGGCAAGCCGCCGCCGACACCTGACCGAGGGCAGAGCCCGTTGCCACGGGCACCCGCCGGAGTCCGGCCGCTCAGACCGGCGAAGCACCCGCACTCATCACACTCACCGCCCCGGGCGGCGCCCGGACGTCGATGTGTTCTAGCCTTTGGTGCCATGTCGAACCCAGACGGGCTGCTCGTCGACATCGCCGCGATGGTCGAGTCCGAGCACAGCAACCAGATGTCCCTGACCGTGGTCGTCCCCGGCGCGGTGATCACCGGCCGGCTCGCCCCGGTGGCCCTGTGGTGGGAACGGGTGGCGGAGGTCCTCCAGGCCTCGGACCACCTGAAGCCCTTCGCCGCTCTCTTCACCCTGCGCGCCGAAGGAACGCCCGCGCGGCCCACCCACCTCCACCTGCACCGGGCGAAGATCCTGCAGGGCGACTTCGGACTGCCCCACACCGGCGGCATGTACCGCATCGCCATCGAAGACATCAGCGCCTGGACCGTCGGGGACCTCAGCTACTCCGACACCTGACGCCCCCGCACCAGGCCCAAGGTCCCGGATGCCCCCTTCGCCCGACTCTGCGCCCGTGTCCCGTGTCCCCGGTGCCGCGTGCACGCCGTCCCGGCCCTACGCCGGGACGGCCGGGCCCTGCCGGCCTGGCGACCGTGTGGCCGAGCCACGTACCGCTGAGGACGAGGACCGGACACGAACAGGGCTATTCCTCGATGAGCCGCGACAATCGGCCCCCTTGTACGCCGATCGAGTCGGGTTTCTCCACGGGGCCGGCCACGGTTCCCACGTAGCAAACCCCCGGGCTGCCGGGGTCCGCTCCACCTGGAGTCGGAGCGCTTGCGTCCCATACGCATGCGGCCCCGCGTTCCGACAGGTGCGGGCGCTGTCCGGTCGGTTTCGCGAGCGCTCGGGTGGCTTCCTCGTCGGCGCTGGCCTGACGATGCGATCGTTCACAGCCCGGACACCTCGACCGCCTCCTTCAGCGCGGTGTTGTCCACCAGCCCGGCCTGCCGGTCGGCCGGCAGATAGGCGGCTCGGTGCTGCTCCCGGCGATGACCACCACGTCTTACCGGTGGCGCTGACCTCCCGCGCGCACCTGTGACTGCGCATCGTAGATGGCCGGCGTTTGCCGACTGCTCGGCCAACGAGCGGGGTGCTTCGCCGACCGGGACGGTAGACGGCTCAAACTCAGCCGTCGGCATGCGCCGAACCGGGGCGCTTGGGGCATGCACCGCCGCTCTACCGCAGCCGTTTGAATGGTGCCCATGGACCACACCGCATCGCTGCCGACACCGCAAGTCCGTCGCACGCGCCGGACCCTGTTCGGCGGCCTGGCGCTGCTCGCTGCGGCATTCGTCGGCCTCTACGTGCAGCGGCCGCTCCGCCACCACGGCAACCAGCTGCACTCCTACTTCGACACGATCAACGGGATCGTCTTCCTCACCGTGCTCGCGCTGCCCCTGGCGGCGCTGGCGACGTGGCTGCTGACCCGCCGTCGCACGGCCGCCGGCACCGCGCCGGCGTGGGCACGGCGTGCCTCGCTGGCGGAGGTCTGCCTCGTCCACGGGACGCTGCCGTGGGTGTGGATGACCATGCTGCCGGGCGACCAGGCCGGCCCGAACGCCCCGACACAGGTGAGCCTCGTGCCGCTGCGGGACCTGATCGCGACCGTCGAGACCGGTCCGGGGTCCGCGATCGTCCAGGTCGGCGGGAACCTGCTGGTCTTCGCGGCGCTGGGATTCTTCGGCCCGGTACGGTTCGCGGCGCTGGCCTCGCCGCGGCGGGTCGCGGCGCTCGCGGCAGCCTGCTCGACGGCGATCGAGGTCCTGCAGTACGTGCTCCAGCTGGACCGGGTGTCCTCGGTGGACGACGTGCTGGTCAATACCGTGGGCGCGGTGCTGGCTGCCTCGGCCTCGCGCCGCTGGTGGCGCGGTACGCCGCATACCGGCTGAGGTCCGTCGAGCTTTTGCCCGGAGAGCAGCCCATGTTGGTCGGCGAGCATGCGGTGACGTTCCGGCGCTGCCTTTCGTGACCGTCGAGACTCACTGCCGCCGTTTTCGGCCGTAACGATCCAAGAGCGGCCGGCTATCGGCCCCGGAAGAGTGACCTCCGGGCCAGAGCTTGTACGTGGCTCTGCTGACAGTATGGCCGGAGTTCTCACGGTACTTGGCCACCAGGCTGGCGGCTCGTTGACCAGGGTGAAGAGACGGTGAGCGAGAGCACTGCCGTTGCCCAGGACGCCTGGGAAGCCGGGTGCTGGCTGATCGATTGGACGGTTCCGGCGCTCCAACGGGTCCGGTGCCGGCCAAGTGGTGTGCTCAGGTTGGCCAGGTAGCGCGAAAACTGTGGCCATCAACCCTGAAAAGCCCGTACCCGAGCGGACCATCCTGCGGCCCGAGCGCTGGAGTGCCCGCTCAGGCAGCGCCGCGTCCCAGCGACGACGGCCGCTGGCCAACAAGGTCGGCCGCGGCCGGCTCCCCCTGTTCTGAGATCAGAAGCCGTTGCCGTACCGATCATGGTGAGCATCGGTTCGAATGCGGCGACCCGGTCGGGTGATCTCCAACTGGTGCGCGCATGAAGGCAGGGCCTCCTGTTCAGTTCGAGGTTGTCGACGCCCGAACCACCACAGGTGGCCCTGTGCCGCAGTCTGTCGCTGTCATGCCGGTTGAGTCCAACTCGGCTGCCCGATCGTGTGATTGCCTCGCTCACCGGTTCGGGAACGCGGGCGACCGTCCAGACCGTGTGCGCCGCTACGACTCGGACATGACGGACACGGAGTGGGGAGTTGTGCGGGACGCGATGCCCGTGCCGCCGTGGCTGGAAGGACGGGGCGGGCAGCCGGAGGGTTACTGCCACCGGCAGCAGCTGGACGCGGTCCGCTACCTGGTCGACAACGGGATCAAGCGGCGGGCGATGCCGGCTGACTTCCCTGCCTGGGACCGCGTTTACGCCTTCGTGCGGCGGTGGCGGGCGCGGAGCCTGCTGGCCGAGTTGCACGACCGGCTGCGGGGCCTGGTGCGCGAGGACGCCGGCCGGGACCCGGAGCCGACCGCGGCGGTGATCGACGCACAGTCGCTGCGGGCGGCGGCCACGGTCCCGGCGTCCTCACGCGGGTACGACGGGGCGAAGAAGGTGCCGGGGCGCAAGCGTCAATCGTGGTCGATTGCCTCGGACTGCTGCTGGCCGTGCTGGTCACCGCCGCGAACGTGACGGACCGGGACGCCGCGATGCCGCTGCTAGAGCATGTGCGGGCCCGTTACCGGAAGACCGTCCTGGTCTGGGCCGACGGTGGCTACGCGGGCCGCTTGGTCACCTGGGCGAATCAGGCACTGCGACTGACCCTTGAGATCGTCAGGCGAAGCGACGACGCGTCCGGCTTCGTGGTGCTGCCGAGGCGCTGGGTGGTCGAACGCACGCTGAGCTGGCTGATGCGCTCGCGGCGCCTGGTGCGTGACTACGAGACGCTGCCCGCCGTCCACGAGCAGATGGTGCTCTGGTCGATGACGATGCTCATGACGAGGCGCCTGGCCCGGCGGCGAGCGTGAACCTGCCCGGGGACGGCTCGACGGCCCAGCCTCGGTCCGCCAGCCGCTTCATCTTCGACCGCACGCCCTCCACGCTCGCCGGGACCGGGGCCAACCCCAGGGCAGCGGCGACCTCCTGACACGGTCATCACCCTGCCTCCATCCGCCCTGCGTTCGGCCAGAACAGAAAGGATGCGCTGGTAGTCCACAGCCAGCACGTCTGCCACCAACGCGGGCCGCCACACCGGCCACTCCTGCCAATCCGTCTCCGCCTCCGCGAGTTCAGCGAGCACCCAGTCCACCGCCTCCCTCAGCCCCTCGACGCGCTCTCGCGCAGCCAGTTTCCGCTCCTCCAGCAGACCCACGACCGACGCCATCCCGGCACCTCCACCGACGAGAAAACCCGATGCCCCGAGCCTGCCTCGCGCATGCCGAAGTCATGCCTGAGCTGCGGAAACACACCAATCTAGTTCGGTACGACAACGGCTTCCGATCTCCAAGGAACGTGCCGTCTGGCTCGTCGAGTGCCTGCTGGCCATAGAGCGGCTGACATGGGCGGGGCCGGTCCCGGAGCTGGCCGTCCATCGCGTGGAGGAGCATGCGGTCGGCTGGCTCGTCTTCTGGAACTCGGCGGAGTATGCCCGTACCCGTGATCTTCGCGACAACCTGGTAGGTAGCGGCCCTTACTGAACTTGAATTCGTGACGTCGGTTTGCGGGTGGTCAGCCGTCCAGGATCAGGCCGGTGGCGGCGAGGCATCCGTCGACCAGGCAGGTCGGTACCGGATCTGCTTCAAGCCCCTTGACGGCTCGGGCGAGCTGGTCGAGGTTGGCAGCGGCGAGGTTGCCGATGGTGCGCTTGGCCAGGGCTGCTTGACAGCATCTGCCGGTTGTCAGGCGAACGGCACCGAACTCCACCCAATCAAGTTGACCCACATGTCACTCCCCACGGCGGCGCTTGTAGTACGCGTACGTCAGAGCCAGGAGAAGCGGGCCCCACAGGCTCAGCGGGAGAGTGGCCACTGCCGCGAGGGCCTTCCACCAGCCATTGGAGTACTCGACGAGAGGGATCCCGCCGACGTGGAGAAGAGCGAGCGGCAGCGGGTCCCACAGCGCGATCAGCCCCAAAGCGCCCAAGGTGGCCAGGATGATCGCTGCGAGCGGTGGAACACGTCGGCCGCCGATGATCGGGATCCAGGAAGGAACCACTTCGCCCCATCGGGCCACCAGACCGAAGGAGAGGTAGGCGAGGCCCTCGGAGAGAAGGCTGAGCCCGAAGACGTACCCCTGGTGCATCGCCGACGGCAGAGCCGCCGACCGATTCGAAGGCGACTTCACCGACTCGTACGGGCTCGACAGCGTCAGCGAGGGGACCCTGGAGCAGGTCACCCGCCGTACCCCAGGCTTCCGCGCCTGGCAGGACCCGCACTGGCTCGTCCACTGCAACGACGCCGCCGCCTTCATTGGCGAGGTCGGATACAACGAACTCGCCGCCCACCCCGACGCACTCGACCACCTTCGAACCGATCTACGGATGAGCGGTTGGCACGACGCATCCCAGCTCGAAAACTTCCTGACTCACCTCGGTCAGGGCGCAAGCGCCATGCTCTTCCGCTGCACCGTCTGCGGCACCCACCTCGCCTACGCCGACGCTTCGTAACCAGGCCCAGCCCAGCAGCACGTGCCTTCCCTTCAAAGGAACTGCGCCCAACGTACTTCATCACGCATCACCTGAGGGGCCATCGCCAGTGACCGGTCACCACCACCGCGCGGACGAGGGCACCGACGCCCCCGCGCCGGAGAGTGCCTATGCCGCCGCGCTGGGACCGGTGGCCGAGAACACCGCGGTGACCCGGCTGCAGTCCGCCCTCAGGCACGACGGTGAGTACCCGCGCGCCTCCCTGGAGCGGGAGTTCCGGCTGCGCCGGGCCGCTCTCGCCGACCGTCTGGCGCTGCGCAGCGGCGACGAGCACGACGCTACAGAGGCCGCGCGCACCGCCTGCGAGCTGCTGGCCTTCGACCTGGCCGACGGCCGGTTCGTCCTGGGCCCGGCGGGTCCCAGCTCGGCCGTGTGGGAGGCATCGGCGCGGCCCTATGCCCGTCAGGAGTACGAGCGGTGGGCGCAGTTGACCGACGGCGGCCGCGACGCGTTGGTGGGGGAGGCGGGCGACCGCTGACCGCAGGGGCCTCGCCGCCGGGCCGGCCCGGCGGCACGCTGCGCCTGGTCGATGGCCGCCCCGTTCTACGGGCCTGGTCCTGGTCCTGGCCCTGGTCCGCCGTGCTGCGTCTGTGCGCCGCCCCCGCCCCGGCTCCGCTCAGCCCCGGCTGCCCGGTCTGTTGGGTCCGGGCTGCTGCTCGCCGTCCGTGCTGCGCCGCCTGCCGTGCGGGTCCTGTCGCGGGTGCTCGGATCGGCCCCGGGGCAGGATCGGCCCCGCGGTGGCCGGGGGAGCGGTGGAAGCTGCCGCGCGGGCGGGTGGCGATGCCGTGTTGGCGGAGGGCCCCGGCTGCCGTCGGATCAAAACGTGTCGCTCCGGGCTGGAGTGGGTGGCTACGCTCGCGCGATGGAGCTGGATGAGGCACTGGAACCGTTGCGCCGGGTGCTGCTGGAGCGACGCATCGTCGGTTACCCGGAGTCGGTCGCCCAGGCAGTGGAGGCTGCCTGGGCGGCGCTGGCCGGCGGGGTGGACACCCCGAGTCTGTGGGAGCTCGGCGTGCTGTCCGACGGGGAGGTCCTGGAGGCGCGCCGGCTGCTGGCCGAGGTGGAGCAGGAACTCTGGCCGGTGCTGCGGCTGCCCGCCACCGTTGAGGGCCGAGACCGGGCGCTGGCCCGGTACTGCCTGCGGGACCTGCTGGATGGCCGCCTCGATCCGCTGGCGGCGGCCGAGCGGATCGGCTTCGAGCTTTGCCCCGCCGACGACCCCGGCTCGCCGCTGCGGCCGGTCCGCGGATGGCTGTACCGCGCGGAGGACCAGCAGGAGCACTGCGGCGGGCTGACGAAGGAGCTGGTGGCCGAACTGCACGACCTGGCCTCCCAACTGCTGGCCGGCCCGCTGTCCTGACGGCCGGCCCCGAGAGTGCGCTCCGCCTGGGCGCCGGGAGGTCAAACTCACCTGTCAATCGGTCAAGACCACCTGTCAGAGGACACCCGCTACCCGGCCCGCTCGGTGACCTCGGTGACCTCGGCGCCCCGCCCCGCCCCGGGCCCGGGCCCCGCCGCCCCGCCGAGCCCGGCGCCGGCCCCGGCCGACGTCCGCGACGTCTTCGTCGTCCTGGCCGCCGTGCCGCTCTGCTGCGCCCCGCCGCCGCCGCCGTCCCGGCCCCCGGGCTCGTCCGCACCGCGCCAGCACCCCCGCCCCAGCCCTCCCGGGGCCGCAGGCCCCGGCCCCCGGCCAGGCGGTGCTGTCGTGCCCCCCTGTCGGGCCCCGGGGGTGCTGTCGCGTCGTTTCCCAGCACGGAGCCCCGGATCCCCCATCTCGCCTCCGCATCGCGACAGCACGACACCACCGCCCCACGCCCCGCCCTGGCCCGGCGCAGCCGGGGCCCTCCTCACCCGCCCCCCCGCGGGGAGCCGCCGACGACCCACCGAGGCCGCCCGGGCCCGGCCGGGTCCTTGCCGTCCTTCTGGGTCAGGGCGGTGGTCCGCGGATCGGTTGTGATCGCGAAGACCTTCGTCCGACCGTCGTGCGTCGGGTTCGTGCCGATTGTGCAGGAGCAGATAGGGGCGAACCTGGTGGTGACCTGCTGCGACACGTCCAGCTGCGCCTCGGGGTTCTTCGCCGGTGCGAACCCGGGCAGGCCAGAGGTTGGCCCAGTCCGGTTGTCTCTCGGCCCGTTCGTCGGCAGGTTCTTCGGTAGCGGCAGCTTTCGGTCGGCGCACGAGCGCGCCGGCAGCCACCACCGGCCGCCCGCCCCGACGTCCAACTCCGGCGCCCACCACGAACCCCCGGCCCTTGCCGCGCGCGTGTGTATCGGCGCCGACCACCACCGGCCGCCCACCACGCTGCTGCTCCGCCGCGGCAGGTACGCGGGCATCACCGCGACCAGAGCGATGCCGGTGAACAGGACCAGACGTATCCCGTCCGCGCCGTCCCACGCCCGGCCGAGCGTCGCCAGCGATGGACGGAAGCCGTTCAGGAGCAGCCAGGCGCCGAGCTGCATCGCTGCCGCCGAAGATCGACGAGGCGAGCTGGGTGATCACTCTCAGCTGGGTGAACGTCCCGCAGCCACGGCTGATCCGGTGGGCTGGCAGGCGTTGTCGACGTAGTGGACCTTCGCAATCACCGCCAGAGCGGTGACGCCGACGAACATCGTGATCGCGGTCAGCCCCGTCACCGCCATCGTGCTGGCCGCATCCTTCGCCTTGGGCTCGCGGAACGCCGACACACCCTTGGAGATCGCCTCCCCACCGGTCAGCGCCGTACCGCAGAAGGGTGACCGCTCCGTGGACGCTGTCGAGGTTGGCCACCCTCGGCCTCCTCGTCATCGAGTGGCCGGCGCGGAGCCGACCACTCGACGGAGGCGATCAGAGGATCGGCTCGCAGCCGATCGCCTTGCCGCCAGCGGTGAGGAACTGCTTCCAGGCCTCGTCGGTGTCGGGGAAGAGCCCCTGGAGGTTGTCGGTGTCCATCCGGAAGTAGGTGGGTTTGTCGTGGCAGGTCGCCACGACCTCCTGCTTCGGGATGGGGGAGCCCGCCCAGCGGGACCGGCCGAATGCGGGTGTGGCGTCCTTCTCGGCCAACGGCCCCCGAACCCTGGGCTCGGTCCCGATACTGAAGGACCAGGCGATGGGGTTCTGGCCGGTGGCGATCCGGCACACCCACACCGGGTCGAACGCGGTGGTCACGCTCTCCCGGTAGCCCTTGCTGTCGGCGCTGGTCGCAGTGAACCCGGGCAGGCCACAGACCGAGGCGTTGTTCAGGTCGTGCTCCTGACCGGCCTGTGACAGTTCGTGCGGTGCGGAAAGCGGCGTCTTCCCGCACCCCTTGCCCGCCGCGACGCCGTTCGCCGCCGAAACGGCGAGACGGGCGAGGTTCTCCGCGCCGGGTCCGTCATCGCCGTTTGACTTGACCTCCACTCGAAGGCCGTTGCCGCACTCTCCGGGCAGCAGCGCCCACGCCCAGTCGCTGCGGGCCGCTCCGCTCGCGCCGCCGTTCGCCGAGGCGGCGAACAGCTGGCTGTTCGAGTTGGCCGGGTAGGGGGCGAGGTCGTCGGCCTGGAGGACCTGCACGAAGACGGACCGGCTGTTGCCGAAGAATCCGTAGCTCACCTCCGCCGTGCAGAACGCTCCGCCGCTCGGCGACTGCCAGACACCGTTCTTCTTGCTGCTGACCTTGCCCGGCCCGAGCGCGTCGTTCAGTGCGGCCGCGCTCACCGCGCCGTCGCACACGGCGTCCGGCCCGAAGGCGTTGCTCAGGTTGTTGGCGAGGAACGCCCCCACCCCGGCCACGACCGCCGTCACCGTCACCGCGCCGACCACCGCCCGCACCCGCAACGGCCAAGTGGTGAACCCGCGCCGGTCGAGGGCGGCATCGACCTCGGAGATCTTGGACTGTCGTTCCGGCATCGGATCATCCCTTCCCGAAGGCGGCGTTGTGGGCCTGGACGATCGACGTGTAGTAGTGAACGTTGGCCGAGTCGGTCAGCTGGCCGAGCAGGATGTCCCGACCTGGCACGCCGAACTGATCGGCCTTCGCCTTGAGCATGACCTGCATCTGCGACTGTCCCGTCGTGTACAGGCTGCTGAGGTCGCCCTGCGCCTTGGTGTCGATCGTCGCGTTGACCTTGTTCGCCCAGTCAGACGTGGCGACGTCGACGTAGCGTTGGGCGATGTCCCCCACCGGCAGCCAGTCCTTGCCCGGAATCATGTTCGCGAGCGTGCCGATGTAGTGGTAGTCCATCTTGGCTTTCCAGTTGACCTTGAACTGCTCATCGGACTTGTGGTCCGTGATCGTGTCCGCCTGAACGGCGTCGAGCGCGCCCAAGGCCTTGCCGGCCTCGTTGACGAATCCCTCGAACTTCGGGTCCGGGCGCCCGTTGACGTCCCTGAACGCCTCGGGGCCGAACTCGGCCATCCGCCGGGCCACCTCCTGTGTCTCGGCCAGGTGGATCAGGGAGTACGCCTCAGGGTCTTCGGCGGTGCCCCGGATCACCCGGAGGAGCTGCTCGCGGGTGGCGTTCAATCCGCCGGGTTCGGAGGGGCCGGGAAGGTCCTTGCTGAGGATGTCATGGGTGTCTGCCACGTAATCGGCGACCATGTCGGCCATCGGACGGCGAAGAGCGACGGCGAGGTTGTTCTGGTCGCCCGCCTTGTCGCCGCCGAGCGTCGAGAGCGCGGTGTCCATGATCCGGTTCATCGTCGCGTCGTGCGGTCGTACAGGCGGCTGCGAGCTGTTGGGATCGCGGCCGGTCGCGCTGGCTTCCAGGACCTCACCGAACATCCCGTGAGAGCTGTTGTGCAGCTCGTCGGGGGACAGCTTGCCCTCCAGGTCCTGGTTGGGCCACGAGCGGTCCTTGAGTAGGTAGGTGAGGTTCTTGTTGCGGCTCGGGTCGAGGAATTCCTCGGCCGCCGCCGGGTCGCTCCTCATCTGCTTCATCAAGGGGCCCAGCGGATCGCCTGCACCGGCCCTGAGGGACCAGTTCGGACCCCACAGGTCATCGCCCTTGGTCTTGCTGTTCCACTCGTAGTCGACCAGGTCGTTTCCGGCTTGAGGAGGAACGACTTGTCGAACTTCCCGCCCGCGCCCATCAGCGAGGTGAGCGCCGGGTAGTTGTCGTTCCAGCCGGCCGCCGAGTCTCCGGGCCGGCGTGCGGCCTTCAGGAGGCCGTCCTCCCAGTCCTTGCCCATGCCGCCGTCGCGGGTGGCCGTGGCGAGGACCGTCGACAGGTTGCCGTAGACGTCCTGGTAGCCCTTGGCGTTGTGATTGCCGTGGGCCAGGTCGCCGTAGACCTTGGAGTACTCCAGCAGCGCGTCCGGGCCGGTCTTGCCGCCGCAGTTGAGGCCGTTGAGGAGGGTGGTGGAGAAGTCCTTGTTCTCCGCGTTGGCGGCCATGAGGGCCTGCAACTGCTTGAGCTGGTCATCGGAGAGGCTGCCGGCCTTGGACCTCAGGTCCTTGGCCCGGTTGGCGTCAGCGATCGGGCCAGCCCCGTACGGCTTCGGGTTGAATGAGGTGGTACTGGTGCCGATGTCGCTCTGGAGGGCGGCGGCGGCCGTCTGATCGGCGGCGGTGGCCCGGTCGACGGCCTTGCCGAGGCGGGTGGAGATCGCGTCGGCCTTGGCCCGCATCTCGGTGTTGTACTTCTTGGCAGCCTCGACCCCGTCGGGGTCGTTCCGCGAGCCGGGCAGCGGGGACCAGCAGACCTCGCCGTCGGGGGTGACGGTCAGCTCCTCGGTCTTCGCGTCGTGGATCGCGGTGAGAAGGTCTCGGTGGGCCGCGCGGAACTCCTCAGCGGCGGTGGTGATGATCGCGGCGAGGGCGGTCGCGACTGCCGACGCCTGCTGGAAGTCGGTGTCCACCCCCTCCAATGCCGAGTTCGCGTTGGCCGCCGCCACGCCCTTCCAACCGGCCCGCTGCACCGTGCTGGTGAGGTCCTTGCAGACCCGGCCCTCCAAGGTGGTGAGGGTCTTGGCGACGCCGGACCAGGCTTCGGCCGCCTCCGTGACCGCGTCCGGACGGGCTTCGTATAACTGCTTGAAGGACACCATGTGCCCGCTTCCCCCTTAGTGAACTGCCGTGCCGAACAGCTGGGCGTTCCTGGCCTCGTTGGCCGTGTACGTCCGCTGAGTGGTGTCGAGGTTGGTGGCGATCCCGTCGATCCGGTCGTGCAGGGCTGTGCACTGCTTCAGCCACCGTTCGGTGCAGCTGGTGAGCGCGCTGCTGAAGGCGAAACCGCGGGTACCCGCCGACGCGGTGCTCACGTGGTCACTGAGGCTCAGCGTGAGGGGCCCGCTGTCGCCGTTGGCCTGGTTGAGGTCGGTGGCGATCTGCCGGGCTATCCCGGCCGAGGTGGCGAGTTCGTGCGGGGTGTCCAATTGGGTGGTCGCCATGCCGGGGGGAGCGGCGTTCCAGGGCGCTGGGTCGCCGCTCTTGGCGGGGTTGGCGTACGGCGAGGTGCTCGGCGGCGTGCCGGGTGTCGATGCCGCTGCCGGGGCGACCGGGCCGGTGGTGAAGTCGGGTTTTCCCATGGGTATGTAGCTCTCCCTCCCTCTGTGTGGGGGCAGTTTGCTCTGCGACACGCTGACCGTGGCGTGCCCCACTGTCGGTATACTGACACCCTCCTGTCCCGCCTTGCCTTCTGGTTGTTCAACCAGGTGCCCAGCGACGTCCCGTCCTCCTGGTGGGACCTCGGAACCCGCGCGTGGCCCGCTTCGGCTACGCCGCGGCCGCCAGCTCGACGTCCTCGCCGATCCCGAGCGCCGACAGCAGCTCCCGCTGCTCCTGGTCGAGCTCCGCCCAACCGGCCCGCTGCGCCCGTGTCGGAACTCACCGACATGTGCTGTCAGGTCTCACCTACGCAGCCAGACGACGCAGCCGCGTACTGCTCACTGGCCCAGTCGACAGGTCCGGAAGAAGCCCTCGATCCGTGGGAGGGCGAGCTGTACGTCCTCGGCCTCGTCAGGCAGCGAGAAGCTGCGCCGCGAGGTCTTTGTCCTCCTCCACGCGGAGGAGATGCACCACTCCTCCAGCGCTGGCCTGCAGCAACAGGTGGGGGTCACTGGCGATGCGCACCGGCTTGGCTTCGGGGCCTGGATGCGCTTCGCGAGGGGTTCGTCGGCACCCCGTGCCGCCTCCTGCCGGCACGCCCTCTTGGGCTCGTGCCCAAAATGGCCCTTACTCAGGTTGAACTCGCGATGTCGGTGATCAGTCCGGTCGCGGCGAGGCAGCCGTCGATGAGCTGAGGTCGGTACTGGATCTTCCGTGAGCCGCGTCTGACCGTCCGTACGAGGTGGTCCGGGTCGACGAAGGCGACGTTGGCCGGGAATCCGCGTCGCAGCAGCGACCAGATGCCCTCGACCGGGTCGAGGTCGGGCGCGTACGGGGGCAGCTGGTAGACGGTGAGCCAGTCCGTGGCGGCGATGAACTCCTTCATGCCGGCTGCCAGGTGGGTGTTCAGGTTGTCCGAGATCAGGACGATCGGACCGCCCAGCTGGTTGCGCGCCGCGACGATCAGGTCACGGTAGTCGGTCCAGGCGAAGCTCTTGCGACCCTTGTTCCGGCCCTGGCCGTCGTCCGGCCTGGGCCGGTAGATCAGCCGTGACCGCTCACCGGGTTTGTAGCAGGTCAGGGCCGCGATCGAGACCCGTCGGCGGGAGCGACCGCGCACCCGGACGACGGGCGTGCGGCCACGGCGCCCCCAGGTGCGGGCCCGTGCCGGCGTCATCGAGACCCCGGCCTCGTCCTCGAACACCAGCCAGGCCCCGAGCGCCGCCCCTAGGCTTTTACCTGCGGCCACACCTGCTTCTTCCATACCTCGACCGCTCCGTCGTCGCGCTCAATCGCCCGGCGGACCGGCTGCTGGCACGACCAGCCGTTGCGTCGCATCAGCTTCCACACGCCCTGGACCGTGTAGGAGACGTGGAACCGCCGGCCGATCAGAGTCTTGATCCGCGCCAGCGTCCACCGCTGGTCCTCCCAGCCATGCGCCGGCGGCTCCTTCTCCAACTCACGCTCCAACAAGGCGAACTGCCGCTCGCCGAGCCGGGGCAGCGACTGCGGCCCCTTCGACTCCAAGCCGGCCGAACCGGCCTGCCGCCAGGCCTGACGCCACCGCTCCACCGACCGCACGGTGACCCGAAGGTCAGCCGCGATCACCCTGTTGCCGTCACCCCGTCCAAACCGCTCGGCGGCCTCCAGCCGCACCCGCTCCCGACGCTGTTGCTCCTGGGCAGTGAACCCGCCCCCTTGCGCGTATCGCACCCCGATGTCATACCGCAGGGATCAAGGTCCGTCAGCACCTACGACAAGGCGAGTTCAACCTGAGTAACCCTGTGGCTCTGCTCAGGGGCTCTGGCTCGTCGCGTTAAAGATCGAACAGCGAATCTTCCTGAGGTTCGGGCTCGGGAGCGACCACGGAGCGGAGACGACTGATGGTCTGCCGCCATTTCGGGCCACCGAATGCCTCGTCCCAGAGATCGGCGAGCTCGGACGCCTCGGCGACCACCCGATCGAGTGCCTCAGCAGCAAGCTGTTGAAGATCGCTGGCAAAGATCGGAAGAGCCTCGTCGGGGCCGTAGCTACTGCTGATCGGCTCACCGCCCGGGCACTGCGCGGCCACGAGAGCGGCGGCAGCGACGGCCTCTGCTCCTTCAGGGCTCTCAAGGTAGCCCTGGGTCTGGACGGTGCGGATCAGCGTCGTTCGGACCAGGGCCTCGCGCTCATCCTCTGCGGCCTCGTCCAGGGCGTCGGCGAAGTCGGCGGCCATGTCGTTCTCGAATGGACCGATGCCCCAGGTGCCCACGATGATCTCCTCGCGTCATTGTGCAGCGATCATCGCAGCGACCACCGACAGGGGTGCTCTTGGTCGGCAATCGCGCGAGGGGATGAGCGTGCCAGGCTTCGACCGGTCGGCCTTCCCGGATTCCCTGCCTCGTTCGTGCGAGCGACGATCTGGTCGAACCTGGGGATACCTATGAAGACGGGGGAGGCCCTGCGCTCCTGCTGGATGTCGAGTTGCTGGAGTTTCTCCTGCGCTGCGGCGAGGCTGACAGAGCGCCCTTCGACTTCGCCGAGCCAGCCCTCGCGTTGGGCTTCGGCGATCCGGTCGGCGAGGTTGTCGCAGATTTCAACCAGCCGGGCCCTCTCCGCGGGGGCGACGATGAGTACGGGGCATCGGACGCAGGCTTCTCTGAACTACGAGGTGAGGGCGCCAGCCGAGGTTCGGTCGTCGGTCAGGGTGCCGCACCGGGCTCGCGGCAATCCGTTCGCGTGGCCCTTGCCCGGCCGCGTACGGTCTGCGCATGACGAGGACCACACCGACCAGACCGGTGTCCGTGGAGGTCGTGTTCCCGGAGTTGGCCCCCTACCGGGCCCGGACGACCCGGTTGCACCCGAGACCGGGGCAGCCCGGCATGCATGACAGCCACGTCGGCGGGCCGATGCTGTGGCCGGACGGCGAACCCTGGCCGCTCTGCTACGAGCCGCACCAGCGCGAGACCGAGGGGTACGCACCGGAGGAGATCCGCAGTGCCCGGGCCGCTGGCGTCTGGCCGCCGAGCCGGCCATGGAGTGCCGAACAGGACGGTCCGGTGCCTTTCGTGGGGCTGGCCCAGTTCTTCCGCCGTGACATCCCCGGCCTTGCCTACGGGCCCGGCGGTGCAGACCTGGTGCAGCTCTTCCGGTGCCTCTTCACCCACGGCCCGTACCTGGAGCGCCGGTACCGACTGCGGTGGCGGCAGGCCGAGCAGACCGAGCACGCGGAACGCTTTCTTACCGCTCCGCCCGAAGTGCCCCTGCTTCGATGGGAGGACGAACTCCCCGAGCCATGTGTCCTGCATCCGGAAGAGGTGGACACCTATCCCTGGGCGGAGGACGACACACTGCCCGCCTCGCTGATCGCGCGAATCGACGCGTGGGACGACGCCCAGGAAGCGGAACACGGCCCCGATGCCCCCAGCTACCAGTACGACCTGTCGATCCCTCCCGGCTGGCGCGTCGGCGGCTACCCCAGCTGGGCGTCGACTGGCCCGATGACCGTCGACTGCGCGTCCTGCGCAACCCCCATGCGGCTGCTGCTGACGGCGGAGGGCCATGAGATGGACGCCGGCTCGCACAGCTGGGTGCCTGTGGAGGACCGAGATCCAACCCTGAGGGGGAAGGCATCGATCCGGGGTGGCCAATCCGTTGCCCAACCCACCCGGCTCCGATTCGGCCGGGACCGGGACCTGCACGTCTTCACCTGCCCGGCCGACCCCGGCCACTCGCCCCAATGGGTGCTCTCCTAGGGGCGTTTCACGGCGAAGGACCCAGGGACGCCTCGTAGCGAAATCTCGATGCCCTGTCCCGCCGACGCAGGCACGGTCACCTCCACGGCTCCCTCCGGAACTTCAGGACCGGGAGGTCGACCAACGCCCGGGCCGTGCGCCTCGGGATCTGCGCGAGTTTGTCCCCGGCACCGGCCGGGAGCGCCCGTCGCCGGGGTGCCGGCCGGCTCGCGGGCGGCCGGCGAGCGCAGGTCGGCGGCTGGGAGCGCCGCCTCGCCCGCCGACAGTGGAGTTCGCTCGCTCGGGCCAGCGTGCCGTCCTGTCGGCGGGCCGGGTCTGCCGGGCGGGCGCAGACTCGGTGGGTGCCCGCAGACCTGGTGACCCGTCACGACCGCGTCCTTCTCAGGGCCGTGGTGGTGATGGCCGCCACGGCCGACGCCCGGGGTGCCCGTGTCGTGCTCGACCAGGGCCGCCTGTTCACTCCCGCGCCGTGGCCTCGCTCGGGTGTCCCGCGCCGTGGGGCGCCCGGGCAGTGTCACCGCAACGCGCTGAGCATCGCCCGGCTCCTGCCGGGGGCCTACGTGGAGGGATACGTGCTGGCTGGTGACGGCACGGTGCGCGCCTATGCGTGGTGTTCGACCGCCGACGGCACTGCGCTCGATCCCGCACGGCCCGACCGTACCGTCCGGCGCTCGCCTATCTGGGGGTGCCCATGACGTGCGGCTTCGTCCACGCCTTCCAGCAGCGCACCCTCACCAAGACGTTCTTCCGGGGAGTCCTGGACCCGGCCGTGCAGGCCCGCGATGCCGAGCGCATCTTCCTCGGCGGGGTGCCATTGCACGGCATGCTCGACTGCGGCCAGCGCCGGTGAATCAAGGCCAACTGCCATCCCCACGAAAGCGGGGCCATCCCTGTCGTGCCACGGACTCCAGGGTCATCCCCGCCGGAGCCGGGCTGCTGCCCTCGACTGCGGCGGACCCGGACGACAGGGAGAGGGCCTTGCCCGAAGGGGGCCAGGCGCGGCGCCAGCCCCTCACCAGTCCGGAGGCCTTGTGCCAGGTGCTGCTGGCGCTGCGCCGTACGGCGCCTGTGAGCCGGGCCCGCAGACGCTGGCCGGCGGCTGAGCTTGTTCCCTATCCACCGGGCTCGCGCTGCAGCGGTCTTCGCCGCCTGAAAGGCCACCAGCATCAGCTGATCTCACCCAACTTCCTCGACATCACAGCAGATTGCTCCGACCATCGGAGGCCCCACCGCCCAAATCCGGTGGCACCCTCCACCGGCCGGTGACTACGGTCTCGGCATGACCAGCCAGAACGAGCACCCGACCCGGCCCGGTCTGGCCGCCATGCTCGCAGACCAGACCGCCGCCTGCGCCCCGGCCCGCGAAGCTCTCCTGGCCGGCGGCGAGCTGCGGCTGTCCGACCGCGAGGCGCCCGACTGGATGGTGCGCGGCATCGCCGCCACACGGCTGCGCCGCGCACGACGAATCGGCCTGACCACCGTCGGCCTCGACGAGTCGGTCGAGATCCTCTCCCGACACCGCGACGTACCGTTCCGAACCGGCCTCCTCGACGCGCCGGACCGGTCCTGGTTCTTCACCCTCTACTTCAACGCCGCCGGCACGGAACTGCTCGCCTGCAGCGCCGTCAAGAACCAGCCCCCGAACCGGAAGCCCACCCGGCGTCCCGGCCCGTAGCGGCCGATACGGAAGGGCGTCCGCCCCGAACAGGGGAGGGCGCCCTTCCGCAGTCTCGGCGTGCGCGGCTCTGGTTCAGGCAGTGAGCACACATTTCCACCTCGACCGAGGAGTCAAGAGCGTGACGACGCAGACGTGGGACTGGTCGTCTCTACGGACCCTGAGCCAGCCGGCCTCCGAGCTCCCCCCGTACCTGGAACGCCTGGTCACCGGCGCTCCCAGGGAAAGCCGCGGTGCCCGCTCGGTGCTGTACTGCGAGGTCGCCAACCAGGGCCAGCTCTACACCGCGGCCGCGGCGTGCGTGGACTTCATCGCCGGGCACGTCCGGGCCGGTGGGCGGCTGAACAGCGCCGCGCTGAGGATCCTTGAGGAGATCCTCGACGCCAGGACCCCGGGTTTGACCGTCGAGGTGGGTGAGAGGACGGTCGACACCGCTGCGTACTGCCGGGCTCGGATCTTGGACGTCGTCCCCGACATCCTGCACATGGCCGATCCGGCCGACCTCGACCAGTTCGATGCGGTCTGCTACCTCGTTCCTCAACTCGCAGACTCCGCACCGCAGATCATCGACTTCCTGCACCGCCACGCCACCCATCCCGTCCCCGCTGTCCGTGCGCTCGTTCTCGAAGCGCTGGAAGAAGCGGAAGAGGTCGTGAGGGACGGCCACAACCCCTGACGACCCCGACCTTCACACCGGCGTCCAGCCCCTGGCCGACGCCACCGCATCATCCGCGTGCGACACGTACGAGTCAGGCACAACAGGAGAAGAACTGCCGTGGAGCCCATCACTGTCACCGCCGAGGGGAAGCCCCGACCGTGGCCAACGTCGCGGCCTCCCGGGTGCTCCCGCTCCCGGTGCAACCGGTCGCTGCAGGCCTCGTGAACCCGCTGCCGCTGCACTGGTTCCAGGAGGAGGCCGTCGCGGCCGCCGTACGCGCGGTGAAGTAGGGCGGCCGGGCCACGGTGGTGGCGGCGACAGCTCCGGGAACACGCTGATCGCGGCCGGGTGCGCGCGGCGCCTCGCGCTGGCCGACGGCTTCAGTGTGCTGTTGCTGACCCGGTGCGCGAGCGCCTGGTCACAGTGAGCCGGCGCGTGGTGGTGGTGGGGGAGTGGCCGGGAGCGCGGGTGCGGCTGCGGGTGGTGTCGCGCGCGCGGGAGCGGCCGGGGGCCGGGCGCGGGCGGATGAGGCGGATGGCGGTCGTGGTCGGCGGGCGTGGCGCGGCGGCGCGGGAGCGGCGGGCGGAGCTGTGGCTGCCGGACGCAGGGCGCGGTCCGGCCGGTCGAACAGCCGGTGCCGTCCGCTGGGGGACCGGCTTCGTGGGGCGCGGTCCGTTGGAGGCGGTCCGGGGGTCCGGACCGTAGCGGTGCGCGCGGTCTTCGGATGGTCCCGGTGTCCTGCTGACGAATGGTCGCCTGTGTTCTGACACACTGGTGCCATGACAGTGCAGCGAAAGGACCATGCCGCGTAGGCGGCCCTCGGACCTGCGCTCGGGCCGCCGAAGGTTCCCGGCTGAGCGTGGGCGATATTCGAAGATCGGTCAGGTTTCCGGCTCGGCGCAGGCCGAGATCATCCGCTTGGAGCGAACTCGCTTCGCGCCTGGTGACCTGGGCAAGGCCCTGGCTGCCTGGAGTGAGCTGGCGCGTACTCCGCGACGGCGTTCGCCTGACGTTCGCACGGGATGTGGTCAACCGTCCTGCTGTCCACCGGAGCCGGACGAGTGGCGGGAGGTCCTGGAGATCGCCATGCATGCTCTGCCCTCGAAGTCCGCGCGCGAGCTCGCCCGTATCGTCGGACGTCTGGACAGCAGAATTCTCGATCATCCGGCCCTGAGACACACCGTTGCACCGCGCGGTCGGTGGTGGTACTTCAACCGGTGGTCGTGGGAGGACTGACTGCACGGGGGATCGGGCTTCATCCTGGGGTGCAGCCGATCATCGCCCGCCACGTCCTCGCCGCCAACTCCGCCGTGATCGGGTCCTACTTCGATGAGGTCCTGGAAGTCCTCCGCGAGGGCGGCGTCACGGTCGCCTTGGGCTGAAGCCCCCTTGGGGCATCGCGGTGGCGGCCGCGGGAGCGGCGCTCACGATGGTCCTGGCGGGCTGCGGCGGGGAGCCCCACAGCAGTGCAGCGGGGGCGAGGCCGGCCGGGGACAAGGCCGTGAACAAGCGGACCGACGCTCCGACCGTGCTGATGGCCGCGTCCAAGAAGACCGCCGAACAGGCCTCGTACCGGACAATCCAGACGGGGGAGGGCGGCGCCGACAAGTCCGAGATGCTCTTCCAGAAGCAGCCGTACGCCTCCGGCCAGATCAGTCAGACACAGGTGCCGGGTGGGGTGGGTCGAGAACCTCGGGACACCGGCTGCCAGGGCGATCCGGCGGACCACCTTCGACCAGGTCCACAGGGTCAGCGGCTGCCCGTGGTTGCGCCGGGACTCCGACAGGCACAATGGCCCCCTGGCCCGGCTGATCGTGGCCCGGTGGGCGAGGTAGGCCGACATCAGCACGCCGGTCGACGCCGAGTACGGAACCACCCGCTCCAGCCGGTTCTTCGTCGTGTCTGCCCGCACCCTCAGCGTCCGGTGGGACGGATCGAGGTCGTCGGTCCGCAGCGAGCACAGCTCCTCTCGCCGCAGCGCGGAATCGTAGGCCAGGGCCAGCATCACCCGGTTGAGGACCGGCTCCACCAGCGTGACCTGCAGGATCCCCAGCCACTCCTGTTCGCTGGGGATCCACGGCAGTTTCGTGAGCCGCGGCACCAGTCCGCGCTGCTGCCCGCCCCGCTGGCGGCCAGGGGTGTTGCGGCCCCGGCCCACCGGGTTCGACTCGCGCAGGCCCTCCTCCATGAGGAAGTCGTAGAACAGGCGGACCGGCACCAGGCGCTGCTGGATTGTGGCGTTCGCCAGCCCCGATCCCGAGTCGATCGCCACCACGTTCGCGCCCCGACGGCGCGGCCGTGACGTCAACTCCCGCACGTAGGCGGCAATGTGGGCGCGATTCGCGGTGACCGGATCGACGTCATCCCGCTCGCACATCACCAGGTATGCGGCCAATCCGCGGGCGTAGGGGTCGATCGTCCTCGGCGCCCGACCGAGATCAGTCCAGCTCTGCAGCCACACCGCCGCCTGCTCGTGCCGGCCCAGCACCGGCCACTTCTCCGTCAGCACCGACGTGCCGCTCAACACATCTCCCAAGTCCGTGGTTGCACCGGGGAGATATGATCACCCCGGACAGATTCCACGTAACTTTTAAGATGCTGAAGCGACAGATGTATGGACGCGCCGGCTTTGCGCTCCTGAGGATGCGAGTGCTCCTCGCGTCCTGAGCCGGAGCCGGTTGGCGACTACTCCACGAGTCCGAAGCCGGCTGGGAACGCTTCCAGGAATTCACGGCGGCTGGAATCGCTCTCGGCCTTGGTCATTGCCTCAATCACCTGCTGAAACTCTGCACGCTGGGAGTTCGACAGGCGATGCACCATCGCGGCGACACCCTCCAGTACCTTCACCGCATCATCCTGATCCATGTGCTCGTCGTCCGCGCTCTCGACGAACCAGGCGAGATCCACGAGCGCCTCCGCCAAGGCGCGGGTCAGCGACGGGTACTGCGACATGGACGATCCTCCCGAAGGTGATGACTGCCGAACTCTCCGCGCACCCAATCACATGCGGCCGACAACACTCGCTGTCACCTCGCCACAGAAGTTGGACCAGAACCCCCAGAAGTGAACAGAGCCGGCCGGGAGTGCACTGCTGTTGAGGCGCCTGTGCGGTGCGCGCCGCGGGCAACGGGATGCGGCACGCACCACGGGTTCCGGTCCTGCCAGGGCCTCGAAGCGGTCCCTCCCGTGGGGGCCTGGCCTCGCGCGGCCGGCCGGTGGCCCGGCGCTGCTCCGGGCTTGTGCGTCGTGTCCGGCTTGCTCGCGGTTCGCCTGGACGTCCCGGCCGGAGGTGTCAGAGGGCGCGGACGGCGGCGCGCCACGCGGGACTTGGGGGCTGGGACGGCCGGAGCGCACCCCCCACGCGGCCAGCCGGTCCTGCCCGGCGCAGCGGCACCACCGACTTGCGCGGACCCTCACAGGTGCGCCGAGCGTGCGCCCCAATACGTGGACGTCCGCGAGCAGGCCGACGCGTTGGTGTCCAGCCCCCGTGTTCGGGTCTCTGGGTGTTTGTGCTGGTCAGCTCGGTGCCAGTGACCGAAGAGACCGACTCTCGGGATTGAGGCCGGAGTTCAGGCCTTGCTGTCTCCAGCCTGCGGCGCGGGCCCGCTGCGCCGTCGCAGGCCAATCGGTGACGGCGTCGCAGGCCTTGACGGTGCTGTTCGCGGGCCTGCCCCACCTGCCCGCCGCCGAGCACAGACTTCTACTCTCGCTTACCTGCGCCCGAAGCGCAGCTCGTACCCGACAGTGTCCCGTGCCGCCGCCCCGCAGCGTTCTCGCCGCCCCGTGTCCTGGCGTGGCTTGGCCCGCCGGGCTGCCCGCTTGCGGGGCCTGCTCGGCGCCCAGTTGCCGTGCGAGCCGCGGCGCGAGGACGCCCCCACCGCGGCCGTGCGGCCTCGCCCGCCGGGCGGCAGCGC
The DNA here is from genome assembly GCF_044541955.1 of Kitasatospora sp. NPDC085464. NCBI lineage: Bacteria > Bacillati > Actinomycetota > Actinomycetes > Kitasatosporales > Streptomycetaceae > Kitasatospora > Kitasatospora sp. NPDC085464. Next base: position 5,156 of record NZ_JBITTM010000036.1, on the reverse strand, counting down.
TGCGTTCCCTGTGCCTCGATCACGTGTGTGTCGGTCAGCTCTTGTCGGTCGGGGGGTTGACGTGGGCGGCCAGGGCCCGGGATTCGGCCCACCTCCGTTCGTCGAGGGCGTCGAGGGTGTCGTCGTCGAGCTCGACGACCGGACTCGGGGAAAGGTGCGAACGCCAGTTGCCGCGCCTGACCATCAGGATGCCGAAGTCGATGAAGCCGTCGGCGAAGGAGAAGGCGGCGCCGCCGCGTTCGAAGAGGCGGAGCAGGGGCTCGAAGGGGTCCGGCAGCGGGCTGAGGCTCAGACCGGGAGCGTCGTGCAGGGATGCCCATTGGACGGCCGCCGTCGAGGCTTCGACGGCGTGCCACGAGTTGGAAGCGTCCTCCACGAAGTCCTCGATGGCTGCGACCAGCGCCTGATCAGCCCGGATTCCCGGCGCCACGATCGCCGCGAGATCGAAGAACGGCCACTCGTCGGTGTCCCGTACGCGTCGAGCCATAGTGCGGCCCGACGGAGGTACTCCTCCATGAGCGCCGCACGGGAGAAGGGCTTCTCGTGGGCGGACTTGCAATCCGCCCAGTCGATGCCCTTGAGGCGATCGACCACCGCCTGCACAGCATTGGAAGTCACCGGTCGCCCGGAGGATCGGTACGGGCCGCCAAGGCGTGGAATTCGGCCCAGCTCCGCTCGTCGAAGGCGTCGAGGGAGGCGTCGTCCAGTTCGACGACGGGGGTGGTGGACAGGTGGGAACGCCAGTCGCGGCACGGGACCATACTTGTGTCGAAGTCCACGAAGCCGTTGGCGAACGAGAAGAGGCCACCGCGTTCGTAAACCCGGATCAGCGGTTCAAAGGGGTCGGGAAGCGGCGGGAGGTTCAGCCCGGGGGCGTCGGACAGGGCTGCCCAGTGGACGGCCGCTACCGAGGTTTCGACGGCGTACCACCTGCTCGATGCGGCGTCGACGAATTCCTCGACCTCGGCGACCACGGCAGGGTCAGCCCGTACGTCCGGTGCCACGACGGCCGCGAGATCGAAGATGGGCCAGTACTTGGTGTCCCCGTAGACGTCCAGCCAGAGCGCGGTCCGACGCATGTACTCCTTCATGAGCGCTGCACGGGAGAACGACTTCTCAAGTGCTTCCTTGTGGGCCGTCCAATGGATTCGCTTGAGGCGCTCGACCATCAACTGGGGGGAATTCATGCTCACTTTACATCGTATCCTTTCGCGCGGAGCTGCGGCTTTAGGGCCTCGGCGCCGGTGAAGCCGGGCCGACGCTTCGGCGTCTTGCTCCCCGGCGCGGCCGCGCCGCCGACGGCGCCGAGGATGAGGTCCAGGGGCATGACCGGCCCGGTCTGGAAGGCGGCGTCATAGCCGTAGGCGAGGCCGGCACCGGTCACCATGCGGCCGGGGAGGCTGTCGGCGGCGCCCGCGATCTTCGCCAGACCGGCGAGGGCGACGGAGGCGCTCTCCGAACTCCTGGCGGCCGTCGCGACGACCCGGGCGCCCGCGCCGAAGCCGCCGGCGGCACCTCCCATGAGCCCGCCGGCCTTCTCGGCGTCGACGGCCTCCTTGAGGCTGTAACCACCGTCGTCGAAGAACTCGACCCGGATGGGCTGGGCGACGGCGACATCGACGACGATCGCCTCCACCGCGCCGAAGACGACTCCGGTGAGGACGGTGGCGGCGATCAGCGCGATGGTCTCGGAGACCGCGACACCGAGGCCGGCCGCGGTGGCGACGATGCCGGCGGCAGCCGTGACGGCCACGCCCTCGGAGATCCCTGCGGTGAAGACGGCGAGGGCCGTGCCGGCGACCAGCGTCGCGCCGACGATCGCCGCCTCCTCCTCCAGCTTCTTGATCGCCTTGTCCACCTCGGCGGCGAAGTCCCGCAGCGCCTTGGCGAGGTTCCGGCAGGCCGCGGCGATGTCCGGCAGCCACCCCGTGCCCTGGCCGCCGTAGTACTGCCCCCAGAACTTGCCGAAGGCCTCGATCGCCGGGCCGTGGTTGTTCGCGACGATCGCGGTCGCGGCCTGGCTGGTGGGCGCGGTGACGTTGTCGACGGCGGTGGCCATCGCCTCCCACGCATCCGCCGCCTTGCGGAGCTTGTCCGCGTCGGCGTCCGGCCACCACATCCCGGTGAGCTTCTGGACGGCCTTCGCCGCCGTGGACTCACCCACGCGGCACTCCCGCCGTCGCCGCAGGGCCGCCGGTCACGACGTCATGTCCTTCTGCACGTGGCTGTCGGCGCCGGTGTGGTTGTCGGCGGGCGCGTTCAGCCCCTCGCCGATGCCGGCGAGCCCCTTCACCAGGACGTCGAGCGCAGAGAGCACCTTGTCGTGCGGACCGATGTAGGCCTGGGCGAACTCGTTGCCCTGCTTGTCGCCGCCCCACGGACTCCCGGCCTCGCCGAGACTCTTCTTCAGCGTCTCCAGCGCTTTCTTTCAGCGCCTTGCTCTGGTTCTCGAAGGCCGGCGCGGCCGCCTTCAGGCCGCCCGGCCGGCTCTTGAACTCCGGCCCACCGGCCTTCGCCCCGTCATCCCCCATGGTGCTTCCCCCGGACTTGTCGAGCTGGTCCTTACCGTCAAGGGATCGACAAGGGACGTGACAGGGTTTCACTCCGGCCGAGTGATGTCGATCACGCGGCCGAGCGCGAGGACGGTCGGACGCCGCCGAACTCGACGGCGGCGGTCGCGGCGACGAAGGATCGCCAAGCGTCGGCGGGGAAGACGAGAGCGGGACCCTCCGGGTCCTTCGAGTCGCGGACGGGAACGGCGCCGGGGAAGTCGGCCGAGATGAGCGGACCATGACGGGTCCCACGCCCCGCCACAGCCCTGCCGTGTGGATGCTGGAGCTGGTGCTCAGCGGTGTCGTGCTCGGAGAGTCGGCAGTGGGACTTCGTCAGCAGCTGGTGGAGGTGGTGCGTCACGCCTCGGGAGCCGCCGACGTTTCCGCCGGTGTGGTCCAGCACAGCATACTGGGGCTGCGTTCGGACTCGTAGCCGGCGTCTCGGTCGGGCTGACTGCAATTGGTCACGTGCCAGTGCCTTTGGCATCGAGTTCGCGCTGCAAGCGGAGGATCTCTCCATGGGCGGCGGCGAGCCTCCGACGGAGCCGACGAGTGGTACACCGTCGAGGGTGTCCCGGTGCTGGCACCGACGGCCGGCCGCCGCCCCCGTTCACGAGGCGATGGCCGACGCCGTCCGGCACGGCGGCGCGTCCACCCCCCCCCAGGACGTGAATCGCCGGAGATCACCCGTCAGCACAACGGCGGTCGGTCAGGCAGTCGCCACCTTGCACCGTGTTGGCCTAGCCGGACCTGCTCACAGGGCATTGGGACGGCACCGTGGAATGGGGCGGTCGGCCGAACCCCCGAGTGGTCCGGCCGCCCCCACGAGTCAGGGGCGGCAGGTCGGCCCTGCCCGCGTCCGACAGTGCAAGTCTGCTCGACGGGCGCAGTATCTGCCGTCCGGGCGCCGGAGTCACCTCGGTTGAGACAGAGTTGCAGGCTGGACTACGGCGCGGTCGCGCCGGTCGTCCGCCGGCATTGTCCCTGGAGCCCGGGAGTACTTCGCTCGTTGGGCGGGAACCCGAAACGCCGCGCCGAGAGGTCAGCCCGCGAGCGCCCGCCGCACGTTCTCAAGACGCGCACGGTGATCCTCGATCCAGCCGGTCGGCGGCGAGAGAGGAAGGCTGACCGTCACCTGCGACGACGGGCCGTCATGGATCGACACTCCGATCACACCAGACCGCAACGGCTTGATTTCGAGCTGGACCGACCTGCCGGAGTTCAGCCACGAGACCGACCGATCACCAGCGAGCTTGTCGAGGGCTTCCTTACACGCGTCGAGGTCATCGGACGTGATGCCGACAGGGAAGCTGCCGTTGATGGTCTCGGTCTCCACAATGAACTAGCAGTCGAGGAAGTCGCTGCCTGGGACCTGCTCCAGCACTCGGAGAGAGACCACGTGGCCGCTCGTCCCCGGCGGATCAGCGAGGTGAATCAGGTCGCCAGGGTCGTCATCCATCACAGTCCCTCTCGTCGGCCTCGAACAGGGACATCATTCCGGAGGCCGCCGACACGCTCGGTCCCCGGCCTGGGTGCTGTCAGTTCTGGGGTTCTGGTCCAACTTCTGGGCTCTGTCGCTGATTGCGGGGTCCGTGCCGGCCAGAAGCGGGCGGTGGGCATGTCCTCGGCGTGATGGATGCGGTGCGTGTAGCTGAGCTTCTCTTCTCGGGATCGGCGTGGATGTCGAGGAGATGGTTCTCAGAGGGTGTTCGATAGGGGATTCCCCCCAACTGTCCGGCTTTGGTTCGCACGGCGCGGACTCGGTTCCAGGATCTCGTGGCGGCCGGGTCCGTGTCCGCGATATTCATCAACCGTGACAGAACGACGCCGATACCCCTCGGACCTGAAAGACGATCAGTGGGAGCTCATCGAGCCCATGCTGCTGGAGTGGCGACGCACCCGCACCGAAGGACGTGAGCCCACGACCGGGCTGCGCGAGGTGGTGAACGCGATCCTCTACGTCGCACGAACCGGAATCGCCTGGCGCTACCTTCCGCACGACTTCCCGCCCCACACCACCGTCTACGGCTACTTCAAGGAATGGGAACGCGACGGCACCACCGAACAGATCCACGACACACTCCGTGACCAACTCCGGGCCAAGAAGGGCCGCCGGAGCCTGCCCAGCGCGGCGATCATCGACGCCCAGTCCGTGAAGGCCTCACCGAACGCCCCGGCCGACAGCCAGGGCTACGACGGCGGCAAGAAGGTCAAGGGACGCAAGCGCCACATAGCCACCGACACCCTCGGCCTGCTCCTGGTCCTGATCGTCACCGCCGCCGGTGTCCAGGACTCGGCGGGCGGCAAGCAGGTCCTGGACACCCTCGCCGCCCAGTGGTGAGCTGCTCCGGCTTTCATGGAGTCCCTGATGTCTGGGTTTGTTACGATCCAGGCGTAAGGAGAACCACGAGCAGTGCCAGCACCCCGCAAGTACCCCGATGAACTCCGTGAGCGCGCCGTGCGCGAGGTCCGCTCGACGGGCCGGCCCGTCGCTCATGTGGCCCGTGAGCTGGGCATCCACAAGGAAGCCCTGCGTTCCTGGGTGCGTCAGGCCGAGGCCGACGCCGGAGAGCGCGACGACCGGCTCACGACCGCAGAGCAGGA
>NZ_JBITTM010000035.1:88647-105987 GCF_044541955.1 Kitasatospora sp. NPDC085464 | reverse complement strand
GGCTCCTGTATTTACCCCGCGCGCCCGGGGCCGGGCCCGGAGCGCGCCGAAACGTTTCTCCTGGCCCCGCCCCCGCCCCTCCACTCCTCCTCCAACCCCAACCCCCAACCCCTTTCCCTTCCCCCACTTCGGGGTTGGGAGGAGGAGAGCGGGGGTCACACGGGCGGGGCCCGCGGTGTGCCCGGGGACTGCTCGGGGCGGGTGAGCGCGGCCGGGTCGGTCGCGCCGAGGGCGCGCGGCTTGTGGGCTTTCTGGGCCGTGTGGGCGGGCTGCGGATGGACGGCCACACCGAGGGTGGCCGGCGAATCGCCGGTCACCGCGATGTCACCCGCCCGGTCGGTCCGCAGCACGGTCGCGCCGAGTGCACGCAGCCGGTCGACCGTCTTCGGCGACGGGTGCCCGTACGCGTTGCCCTCCCCGCAGGAGATGAGGGCCAGTCGGGGCCGCAGGGAGCCGGCCAGGCCCCAGTCCTGGTGGGCCGAGCCGTGGTGCGCGACCTTCAGGACGTCGACCCGCCCCAGGCGGCCCGACAGAGCCGACTGGGCCGGCGGTTCGAGATCTCCGAGCAGTGCCATCCGTAGTCCTCCTGTCAGTGTCACCATCAGTGCGACGCTCGCGTTGTTCGCGCCGGGCGCCTCGACGCCCGCCCCGGGATCGGGCCAGACCACGTCCCAGGCCAACTCCGCTCCCATCGACCGCCGTTCACCACGGCCGGCCCTCAGCAACGGAACACCGGCCCCGGCGGCCCAACCCGCGACCCGGGCCGCCTCACCGGGCGGCTCGTCCAGCGTCGTGCCCTCGACCGCGCCGACCCTGCGGCCCCTCAACACCCCCGGCACGCCCTCGACATGGTCCGCGTGGAAGTGAGTCAGCAGCAGGAGCGGCACGGTCGTGATGCCGAGGTCGCGCAGGCACCTGTCGGCGGCGTTGGGATCCGGCCCTGCGTCGATCACCACCGCGCTGTCCCGCCCACCGGCCGCCAGGGCCAGCATGTCGCCCTGGCCGACGTCGCACATCGCCAGACGCCACCCCGGAGGTGGCCAGCCGGTGGCGATCCGGGTGAGTTGCGGCGGGCGCAGCAGGACGGCCACCAGGACCACCAGCAGTGCCCCCGTCACCAGCACCCGCACCCCGCGGCGTCGGGCGGGCGCCCGAATGCCCGGCTCCGCCCGGCGGGGCAGCAGGAGTGGCGCCGCCCAGCAGAGCGCCAGGACGGCCAGCGCGACCGTCACCGTTCCGAACCAGCCTCCCGGCCAGGCGAGTTGGCCGCCCGAGGGCTCGGCTCCGCGTCGCGCGACCAGGGCGAGCCAGCCGGCCGGAACCCCCGCCGGTACCGCGAGCAGGCGGGCCAGGCCTGGGAGGAACGGCTGCAGGACGAGCACCCCGAAGCCGAGCAGCGTCGCCGGGGCCACCGCCGGCTCGGCGAGCAGGTTGCACGGGATGCCGACCAGGCTGATGTGCCCGGACAGCAGCACCGTCACCGGCGCGCACAGCGCCTGCGCGGCCGCCGTCGCCGCGACCGCGCCCGCCAGGTGGTGCGGCCAGCGCCGGGCCCGCAGGGCCTCGGCCCAGTGCGGACCGAGGACGAGCAACCCGGCCGTGGCGAGCACCGAGAGCAGGAAACCGAACGAGCGCGACAGGAACGGGTCCAGCAGGACCAGCACCAGGACGGCTCCGGCGAGCGCGGGCACCGCCTGGCGGGGACGGCCGGTGGCCAGGGCCAGCATGCCGATCAGCCCAGTTCCGGCCGCCCTCAGCACGCTGGGTTCGGGGCGGCAGACCGTGACGAAGGCCAGCGTCAGCCCGGTGCCGAGCAGGGCGCCGGTGCGCAGCGACAGCCCCAGTACCGCGGCGAGCCCGTGCCGTTCCGGGGTGCCGGCCCGGCCGGGTGCGCCCAGCAGCGCGCCGAGGACGATCGCCAGGTTGGCCCCGCTGACCGCCACCAGGTGGACCAGGTCGGTGGCCCGGAAGGCCTCTTCGAGGTCGTCGGGCAGGCGCGAGGTGTCGCCGACGACCAGGCCGGGGAGCAGCCCGCGCGCGTCCGACGGGAGCTTGTCGGTGGCCGTGCGCAGGCCCTCGCGCAGCCGTCCGGCGATCCGCTGCGGCAGGCTCGGCGGTGCCAGCTGCCGCAGGGGGCCGTGGACGACCAGCAGCGCCGCGGACTCGGTGCCGTGGCCCTCCCCCGCCGGCTGCACCTCGGCTTCCACGGCGAGTCGTTCGGACGGGAGCACCCGCTGCCAGGGCTCGCCGGCCGTACCCCGGACCATGACGGTCACGGGTGTCCGTGTCCGGGTGGTCGGCCCGTCGGGGAGCAGGACGACCCGGTCGACCACCGCGTTCACGGTGAGGAGCGTCTGCCCGCCGGTGGTTCCGCCCCGGGAGGTGTGGACCTCGGGGTCTCCCGCGATGGTCAGCTCCGCCTCGACCGCCCGGGCGGGCACGACCGGCGCACCTGGGGCAGCTGAAGCACCCGGCGCTGCGCGCTCGGCCGCGCGGGCGAGTTCGGGCAGCGGCCCCCGGTGCAGGTCGAGGGTGTGCAGCGGGGTCGCCACCGCAGCCGCCGCACCGGTGAGCAGGACGGCGGCCAGGGTCACCGCGGCCCCGCGCCTGCGCAGGGCGCCCGGCCGGACGAGCAGCGGGACGGCCACGAGCGCGGCGACGCCCGCCGCCGCGAAGACGGGGACCTCGTGCCCCGGCTCCAGGCCCAGGAGCGCCGCGGTGACCGCCCAGGCCGAGACGGCGGGCAGCAGCAGCCGGAAGTCGGCGCCCGTGGAACGGGCGTGCGGGATCGATGCGGTGGCCGCGGACACGGCGGGGCCTCCCTTCGTAGTGAGGGGGACGGCAGGGGCGTCAGAGGGTGAGCAGCGGACGGAGTTCCGCGTACGTACGGACGCCGATGCCGCTGACCTGCCGGAGCTGGTCGAGGGAGCGGAAGGAGCCGTGCGAGGCGCGGTAGGCGAGGATGCGCTGGGCGAGGGTGGGACCGACGCCGGGGAGGGTGTCGAGCTGTTCGAGGGTGGCGCGGTTGAGACTGACCGGTGGTCGGGGTACTGCGGGGCCCGGCGGCCCGGTTCCGCTGCCGGGCCCGGAACCGACGGCCGGGGCAGGGGCCTGGCCGGCCTGCTCGCCGACCAGCAGCTGCTCACCGTCCGTCAGGACCCTGGCCAGGTTGAGGTTCCGGGTGTCCGTCTCCGGTAGCACTCCGCCGGCGGCCCGCAGGGCGTCGGCCACCCGTGAGCCGCCGGGCAGCGTGTGCAGGCCGGGGACGTGGACCCGCCCGCCGACATCGATGACGACGGCCGCACCGGCAGCGCCACGGGACACGGCGCCATCGGACACCGCAGCGCCGGGCGCGGCCTCGCCTGGCACGGCGGCACCGGCCCCGGCCGCACCCGCCCCTGACGCCGCATCGACGGGGGCCTGCCCGTCCGTCCCCGGCAGCGCGGAGGCAGCCGCCAACGCGGGAACGGCGACCGTCTCCGGCCTGGCCAGCCAGAAGTGCTGGACGGCGTAGCCGACCGCGAACAGCAGCAGGATCACCAGCCCGGCCACCGCGCGCCGGTCGAGCGCCACCGCCGAACCGAACGAGGCGGACCGCAGGCGCACCCCGACGCCGGGAGGGTCCCTGGGAGCACCCGGCGGATCCGCGAAGGCAGCCGCAGTGGTGCCGCCGTCGGCACCCGGTGGCGACGGCGCCCCACCTGTCGGCGGCCCCGTGGCCCGTCGCTCGTCCGTCGCGGACGAGGCCGATCCCGGCGCCCGCCCCGGGGAACCGCCTCCGCCTCCGCCCGCCCCGACGCCCCGGACACCCATCGGTCCGTCGGCGGGCCCGTCGGGCGGCTCGTAGGGCAGCTCATGAGGCGGCTCACGGGGTGGCTCGTCGAGCGTCGGCAGCAGCGCCGCCATCCGCAGCCGCACCGTCTCGTTGATCGCTTGGCGCTTCGCCGCACCCAGGCCCATGGTCGTCATGCCGAGGACGGTAGGAGGCCTGCGGCGAACGCGCAGAAATTACCGCAACCCTGTGGATAACCCGGGGGGTGTGGACAGGAGTTGTCACTCACACGAGTGGGCATGGCCTTCGCGAGTTGACCGAACAGGGCTCGGCGGACCAGTCCGACCGCGGCGGTCCGCCGTTGCCGGCCGATCAGGCGCAGCCCCTGCCTGTCGGCCGCGTCCTGCCCGTCGGCCGTGCCCTGCCCGTCGGCCGGCATTCTGCCCACGGGCCGGCGGCGTGCCGGGTGGGCCAACAGCCCGACCGTCAGCGCGGCGCGACCACCACCGCGAGCAGCCCCGGCCCGACGTGCGCGCCGATCACCGCCCCCACCTCGCCGACGTACAGCTCCCGCAGCCCCGGAACCCGTGCCCGGAGCCGCTCGGCGAGCGGCTCGGCCCGGTCCTCGGCGGCCAGGTGGTGCACGGTGATGTCGACCTCCCGCTCCCCCGACCGCTCGACCGCGATCTCCTCCAGTCGCGCGATCGCCCGCGACGCCGTCCGCACCTTCTCCAGCGGCTCGATCCGCCCCCCGTCCAGGTGTAGCAGCGGCTTGACCGCCAGCGCCGAGCCGAGGAGTGCCCGCGCCGCCCCGATCCGCCCGCCCCTGCGCAGGTGCTCCAGGGTGTCGACGTAGAAGAACCCGCTGGTCACGGCCGTCCGACGACCCGCGGCCTCGGCCGCCTCGGCCAGGCCCTGCCCGGCCGCGATCGCCTCGGCCGCCGCCAGCACGCCGTATCCGAGCGCCATCCCGACCAGTCGGCTGTCCACCACGCGCACCGGTACGGGCGCCTCGGCGGCGGCCAGCCGGGCGGCCTCGACGGTGCCGGACAGCTCGCCCGAGATGTGGACCGAGACGATGCCCTTCGCCCCTGCTTCGGCCGCCGCCCGGTAGGTGGCCGCGAAGGTCTCCGGGTTCGGCCGGGAGGTGGTCACCCGGTGCTTGCCGCGCAGCGCCTCGGCGACGTCCTTCGGGGAGATCTCGACGCCCTCGCTCAGGACCGAGTCACCGACCGCGACGCTCAGCGGGACCACCGTGATCCCGTGCCGGTCGAGGGCCTCCTGCGGCAGATAGGCCGTGGAATCGGTGACAAGCGCGAGGTCGGAGGGCATGAGCCGGAGGTTACTCCCCGTTCGTGCGCGAGGACAGCGCCCGGCGGCGGACGGTCGGGCCCGGGCCCGAGGAGCCCGCCGGAGCGCGGCACGAACCCGCCGGCGACCTGTCCCGCTCCGCCCGCGACCCGCCCCCGGACCACCCGCGGACCACCCCGGGACCAACCCCGGACCAACCCCCGGGACGGTCCGCTGTGCCGAGCCCGGTCGAGCGCCGGGGAGTCAGCCCGCCGAGGACCCCGCCGACGGCTTCCGCAGCCGCTGCGCCAGCTTGGCCAGCGGATCGGCGAGCCCCAGCAGCTCCTCCGCGCTCGGACGCCCCTTCCCGTCCGTCAGCCCGGCCCGAGCCGCGCCGCCGGCAGCAGCCCCGCCGGACCCCGCGGCCGCACCCGCACCGGACCCGGCACCCGCACCCGCACCCGCACCCGCGGAACCGGGCCCCGAGCCGTCCCAGTGCCGCAGCGCCCCCGCCTCGCTCTCGCACTCCTGGCTGAGCCGGCTCAACTCGTCGTCGGCGAACCGGTGCATCCGGTCCTGCGCGGCCCAGCGCATGGTCTCCGCGGACCGCGTGATCCGCTCCGCCCGCTCGCGCAACTCGGGCAGCTTGGCCGCGATCCGCGCCGTGTCCGGCTCGCGTTCGAGCATCCGCAGCTCTCCGTCGAGCTCCGCCGCGTGGGCGTCGAGCCGGGTCAGCAGGGCGAGCGACTCGCCGAGCTGCCCGTCCTGGGCGAGCCCGCCTTCCAACACCTGCCGGGTGCCGTCGAGCGAGGTCCGCAGGCCGAGCCGGACGGAGGCGATCTGCGCGGGCGGGCCGACCTTGGTGTACGTCTTCGCCTTGAGGGTGACGGTCTCCACGGCGCGCCGGGCGTTGGCTTCGTGCTTCTCGATCTTCGCGCCGACGGCCTTGGCCGCCTTGACCGTGCCCACCACCGCCAGGACGGCCGCCGCGATCCCGAACAGCAGGACCAGGCCGATCATCACGCCGAACACGTCCATCGCCGCGCCACCTTCCGCCACCCGTTTCGGCCCCCACCGGGCCCAACGCGGGCCGTACTGCCGAGGGTTCCACGGTATCCCCCGAACGCCCTGCGGGGCGGCTCGAACGGGCCCCACGGCCCCGGATCAGGGACAGATCCGGGATCTCCCCGAGGGACCCGGGGCCCGCCCACCCGGGATACGCCGGAACCCGCGCCACCGCCGAACGCCCGAGCCGGACGCCCACCCCGAGCCACCGCCCGCACAACACCGGCCGCCCACCCGCACGACACCGACCGCCCGCCCACACGACACCGGGCGGGCGCCCCGAAGGACGCCCGCCCGATCAGCCCCAGGCCGGGATCAGCCGGTGACGATGTTCACCAGCTTCGGAGCACGCGCGATCACCTTGCGCACCTCGGCGCCGCCGATGGCCGCGACCACCGCCGGGTCCGCCAGCGCCAGCGCCTCCAGCTCGGCGTCCGAGATGCTCGGCGCGACCTCCAGGCGGGCCTTCACCTTGCCCTTGATCTGCACCACGCAGGTCACCGACTCGTCGACCACGTACGCCGGGTCGGCGACCGGGTAGTCGGTGTGCGCCAGCGACTCGCCGTGGCCCAGGCGGCGCCACAGCTCCTCGGCGACGTGCGGGGCCAGCGGCGCGACCATCAGCACCAGCTGCTCGGCCACCGGGCGCGGCGTCGAGCCGCGCTTGACCAGGTAGTTGTTCAGCTCGATCGCCTTGGCGACGGCCGTGTTGAAGCGCAGCCCGGCCATGTCGGCGCGGATGCCGTCGATCGCCTTGTGCAGGGCGCGCAGCGTGGCCTCGTCCGGCGCCTCGTCGGTGACGACCAGCTCGCCGGTGGTCTCCGAGACGATGTTGCGCCACAGCCGCTGCAGGAAGCGGTACGAGCCGACGACGGCGCGGGTGTCCCACGGGCGGGAGACGTCCAGCGGGCCCATCGACATCTCGTACAGGCGCAGCGTGTCGGCGCCGTACTCGTCGGCGATGTCGTCGGGCGCGACGGCGTTCTTCAGGGACTTGCCCATCTTCCCGGCCTCGCGCTTGACCGGCTCGCCCTGCCAGGAGTACTGGCCGTCGCGCTCCTCGACCTCGGCGGCGGGCACCGGGAAGCCGCGCTCGTCGCGGTAGACGTCGGCGGTGATCATGCCCTGGTTGAACAGCTTGTGGAACGGCTCGACGGACGAGACGTGGCCCAGGTCGTGCAGCACCTTGTGCCAGAAGCGCGCGTACAGCAGGTGCAGGACGGCGTGTTCGGCACCGCCGACGTACAGGTCGGCGCCGCCGGCCGGCTTGGTCGCGGTCGGGCCCAGCCAGTACTGCTCGTTGGCCGGGTCGACGACCGCCGAGGAGTTGGACGGGTCGACGTAGCGCAGCTCGTACCAGCACGAACCCGCCCAGTTGGGCATGGTGTTGGTCTCGCGGCGGTACTTCTTCGGCCCGTCGCCCAGGTCCAGCTCGACGTTGACCCAGGCCTCGTTGCGGGACAGCGGGGTCTCGGGCGAGGAGTTGGAGTCGTACGCGTCGTAGGTGCGCGGCGAGTAGTCGTCGACCTCGGGGACCTCGACGGGCAGCATCGACTCGGGCAGCGCGTGCATGACGCCGTCCTCGTCGTAGACGATCGGGAAGGGCTCGCCCCAGTACCGCTGGCGGCTGAACAGCCAGTCGCGCAGGCGGTAGTTGACGGTGCCTTCGCCGATGCCGCGCTCGGCCAGCCAGGCGGTGACGTGCGCCTTGGCGTCGACGACGCTCTGTCCGTTCAGCGACAGGTCGCCCTGCTCCCGGGCGGAGTTGACGATGACGGAGTCGTAGGTGTCGAAGGCGTCGTCCCACTGCGACGGGTCCTCGCCGCGGCCGTCCGTCGGCTCGACGACGCAGCGCATCGGCAGGGCGAAGGCACGGGCGAACGCGAAGTCGCGGTGGTCGTGGGCGGGGACGGCCATGATGGCGCCGGTGCCGTAGCCCATCAGCACGTAGTCGGCGATGAAGACGGGGACGGACTCCCCGCTGACCGGGTTGGTCGCGTAGGCGCCGGTGAAGACGCCGGTCTTGACCTTGGCGTCGACCTGGCGCTCGACGTCCGACTTGGCGGCGGCGGCGGCCCTGTAGGCGGCGACGGCCTCGGCGGGGGTGTCGGCGCCGCCGGTCCACTCGGCGGGCACGTCCTGCGGCCACGCGGCGGGGACGATGGAGTCGACCAGGCCGTGCTCGGGCGCCAGGACCATGTAGGTGGCGCCGAACAGGGTGTCGGGGCGGGTGGTGAAGACGGTGATCCGCTCGTCGGCGCCGACGGCGAAGTCGACCCGGGCGCCCTCGGAGCGTCCGATCCAGTTGCGCTGCTGCAGCTTGATGGCCTCGGGCCAGTCCAGCAGGTCCAGGTCCTCGATCAGCCGGTCGGAGTACGCGGTGATGCGCATCATCCACTGGCGCAGGTTGGACTTGAACACCGGGAAGTTGCCGCGCTCGGAGCGGCCGTCCGCGGTGACCTCCTCGTTGGCCAGCACGGTGCCCAGGCCGGGGCACCAGTTGACCGGCACCTCCTTGGAGTAGGCCAGGCGGAACTCGCCCAGGACCTCGTCGCGCTCGGCGGCGGACAGTGCGGCCCAGGGGCGCCCGTCCGGGGTCCGGCGGTCACCGGACTCGAACTGCGCGACCAGTTCGGTGATCGGACGGGCCTTGCGGGCGGTCTCGTCGTACCAGGAGTCGAAGATCTGCAGGAAGATCCACTGGGTCCAGCGGTAGTAGTCCGGGTCGATCGTGGAGATCGAGCGGCGCGGGTCGTGGCCCAGGCCCAGCCGGCGCAGCTGCTGGCGCATGTTGGCGATGTTGGCCTCGGTGGAGACCCGCGGATGGGTGCCGGTCTGCACCGCGTACTGCTCGGCGGGCAGGCCGAAGGCGTCGTAGCCCAGCGTGTGCAGCACGTTGTGGCCGGTCATCCGCTGGTAGCGGGCGAAGACGTCGGTGGCGATGTAGCCCAGCGGGTGGCCGACGTGCAGGCCCGCGCCCGAGGGGTACGGGAACATGTCCATGATGAAGCTGTGCGGCTTCGCGGCGACGTCACCGGCCGACGGGTCGGCCAGCGCACCGGTGGGGTTGGGGGCGTGGAAGGTGCCCTCCTTCTCCCAGATGTCCTGCCAGCGGGACTCGATCTCGGCCGCCAGCGCGGCGCTGTACCGGAACGGCTCGGTCGCGGTCTCGGCCGCGCCGGACGCAGGGGTCGTCTCGCTCATGGTCCTTCAAGCTCCATCGATGTCGGTTGGCGAACCGGGCAGGCGGCCGGCCCGTGGCCCCGCCCGGGACGGGGTCGGGGGCGGAAAACAAAAAATCCCCTCGCAGGAGGGGACGCCACGCCGACTCCGGCACCGCCCGAGGGCGCAGCCGGTCCTGGTCAGCGCGGCCGGCTAAGGAGCAGGCGCACGGTTCGCATGGGCTCAGGGTACCGCAAGCGACTCTGCGCGCTCCCGGGTATACCGCCGGGCCTGCCGCACCGGCACCTCGGCCGGGCCTGCCGCACCGGCACCTCGGCCGGGCCTGCCGCACCGGCCCGCCGACAGCCTCAGCGCGTCGGCGCGCGCCCCGCCGCGTCGAAGTCCCGCAGCGCCTTCGCCAGCCGCTCGGACTGCATCCCGGCCGCGAGCGAGCGCGCCAGCGCCGCCGTGCGGGCCGCCTCCCGCTGGTCGCCGAGCCGCCGGTGGGTCTCGGCGAGGCTCACCATCAGCAGGGCCTTGGAGCGGGCCCGGCCGGGTCCGAGTCCGGCCACGGCCTCGGCGAGCAGGGCCTTGGCGAGCCGGTTCCGGCCGAGCGCCAGCCGCCCCTCCCCCACCATCCCGGCGAGGGAGGCGCGGGCCTCCTCGGTGCCGGGCACGCCGTCCAGTTCGGCGAAGGCCCGGGCGGCGGCGGCCTCGGCCCGCTCCGGCTCGTTCCGGCGGCCGTACGCGCGGGCGAGCCGGCCGAGCTGGCGGGCCCGGCCGGTGGGGCCGAGTGCGGCGCCGTGGGTCTCCAGGGCGCTTTCGAGCGCGGAGACGGCGTCCAGGCCGCGCCCGCCCGGGCCCTGGGTGGCGAGCACCAGCAGCGCGCCGAGGACGGCGACGCCGAGCCGGGGGTCGCCGCTGACGTGGGCGGCGCGCAGCGCGGCGACGAAGGCGCGTTGGGCGGCCGCGTCGTGGCCGAGGTCGTACGCCGCCCAGCCGGCCAGGCGGGCGAGGCGGCTGGCCGTGCCGTAGAGCTCGCGGCCCAGCCGCTCGTCGTAGGCGCCCAGTTCCAGCAGCTTGGCGAGCATGGCGAGTTCGGCCCGTGCGGGGCCGAGGACGAGGCCGCCGCCGCAGGAGCGTTCGAGCCGCTGCTTGCTGCGGTAGGAGAGGCCGAGTTCGCCGACCAGTGCGGCCTCGACGCGCAGGGCGCCTTCGCCGCCGCCGACGGGCGGGGGCGGTGAGGCGAGCCGGGCGGCGGCCTGGTCGAGGTCGGCGTTGCGGAAGAGGTCGGTGAGGCGGACGGGTCCGGCGTCGGTGGCCGCCTCGCGCAGCGCGGTCTGGGCGGTGTCGGCGGTCCACGGGTCGGTGAGCAGCCGGGGCGAGAGGATCTTGGCGCCGCGGTGGCCGCCCATCCGGCCCCAGAGCTGCTCGTAGGTGACGGCGATGCCGAGGGTGCGGCTGAGCACCTCGCACACCGCCTGGTCGTGCGGGCTGCGCGGGACCATGCCGCGGTCGCGCCACTTGTACGGGGCGGTGGAGCTGATGGCCAGGCCCGGCGGCAGCGCGAGGCTCACCTCGCGGGCGAGCCGTTCCGGACTCCAGCCGAGCTGGTGGAGTATCCGGGCCAGTTCCTCGTTCCGCCTTCGCTCCAGATCGGCCATGACACGACGGTAGCGGGACTCCGGGCCCTCCCGCCGGTGGGCGGGCGAAACGGCGGAGAGCCGCCTCCCGGAACGGGAGGCGGCTCTCGACTGCTGTGGAGCTATGGGGAATTGAACCCCAGACCTCTTGCATGCCATGCAAGCGCTCTACCAACTGAGCTATAGCCCCTTGACCTGCGATGTCACCGGGGCTTTCGGCCGTTTCCGTCCGGTTTCCCTCGGCGACATCGACTACTTTACACGGTCCGGGGCGTGCTCCTGAAATCCGTTTCCCGAGGTCCCCGGCGGGGGCTCCGGGGAGCGGTCCCCGGAGCCCTCCGGACGGCCCCTCCCCGCCGGGCCGGGCCCCACTGTGAAGCCCGGCCGCATCTGCCGGGCCGGACCCCACCCGCAGACCCGGCCCGGCCCCGCCCACGCCCCCGGCCTACCGCGCCGCCCGTCGGCTGCGGGCGGCGAAGCCGGCGGCGGCCGCCACCGCGACGGCGTTGACCACCAGCGTGGTCCGCAGCGCGTGGCCGGACTCGACGGCCGGCGCCGGCAGGTCGACCTGCCCGAGGAACACCGAACCGAGCACCGCGACCCCGACCACCTGCCCGAGCTGGATGACCGTCACCATGACCCCGCTGGCGTCGGCCGCGTCCTCGGGCGCCACCCCCGCGAGAGCCCGGGCGAACAGCGGTGCGTACGCGCAGCCGGCGACCAGTCCGAGCGCGGCCATCTCCAGCAGCGCGCCGGTCCCGATCCCGGCGCCGCCGCCGAGCAGCACGCCCAGCAGCAGGTAGCCGCCGCCGAGGACGACCCCGGCGACCGTCGGCAGGGCCGCGTGCAGCCGCCCGGGCAGCCGGTGCCAGTGCATGCTGGACAGGCCGAAGCCGATCGCGACGGGCGCCGAGCAGAGCCCGGCCTTCAGGGCGGTGTGGCCGAGCGCGGCCTGCTGGTGCAGGGCGAAGGAGAACATGAAGCCGGCGAAGGCCGCCATGATCGAGAACAGTCCGGCCGCCGCCGGGCGCAGCCCCGGGGCGCGCAGCACCCGCCCGTGGATCAGCGGCTGCCCGCCGCCGCGGGCGATCCGGCGCTCGACCACCACGAACAGGCCGAACAGCAGCACGCCGGCCGCGATCATCGCCCAGCCCCAGGCGGGCCAGCCGAGCTCGTGGCCGAGGACGAGCGGCACCACCAGCAGGCCGAGGGCCGCGCCGAGCACCACCAGGCCGGGGACGTCGAAGCCGCGCGAGGCGTCGCCGGGCAGCCGGGGCAGCAGCCGGGCGCCGGCGGCCAGCAGCACTACGCCGATGGGCACGTTGACCAGGAACACCGGCCGCCAGCCGCTGCCGAACAGGTCCGCGCTGACCAGGACGCCACCGAGCACCTGGCCGAGCGCCATGCCGCCGGCCAGCACCGCCGAGTAGAGGCCGAGCGCCCGGGTGCGGGCGGCGCCGGTGAAGGTGCGCTGCAGCAGGCTCATCACCTGGGGCACCATCAGCGCCGAGCCGGCGCCCTGGAGCAGCCGGAAGGCGATCAGCCAGCCGGTGGTCGGGGCGAGGCCGCAGGCCAGCGAGGTGGCGGTGAAGGCGGCCAGGCCGAGCTGGAAGAGCCGGCTGTAGCCGTACCGGGCGCCCAGCCGGGCCCCGGTGATGAGCAGCACGGCGTAGGCGATGGTGTAGCCGGCGATCACGAGTTGCAGGGCGGCGCCGGAGGCGCCGAGGTCGGTCCGGATGGTGGGTACCGCGACGTTGACGATGGAGACGTCGAGCACGGCCATGAACTGCCCGCACAGGACGAGCGCGAGGAGCAGCCCGGGGCGTACGGCCGGGGCCCCGGTGGTACTTCCGGCCACGCCGGGCCGGATCTGAAGGTCCGTCATGGTCATCAGCCTGCGGCGGTACCGGTACTGGTGGTTAGAGCCTGCTGATCCTGGTACTGGCAGCACCTGTATCGCCCGGCGGGCCTGCGGCACGATGGTGGCCATGACCGTCCTGGAGGAACTGCCGACCGCCGCGGGCGGGCGGGACCGCCGCCGTACCGAGCTGGCCCGCTTCCTGAAGGCCTGCCGCGCGCGGGTCACCCCCGAGGAGGTCGGGCTGCCGCCCGGTCTGCGCCGCCGCACGCCGGGGCTGCGCCGCGAGGAGGTCGCGCAGCTCGCCGGGGTGGGCGTCACCTGGTACACGTGGCTGGAGCAGGGGCGGCCGATCAACGCGAGCGAGCAGGTGCTGTTGGCGGTGGCCCGGGCGCTGCGGCTGGACGGCACCGAGCGCGAGCACCTGTTCCGGCTCGCCGGGGTGTCGCCGTCGCCGCACGCGCAGGCGGCCGCACCGGAGTTGAGCCCGTCGATCCAGGTGATCCTGGACTCGCTCGCCCCGCTGCCGGCGGCGGTCTCCAACACCCGTTTCGACGTGCTGAGCTACAACCGGCCGTACCGCTCGCTGTTCGGTGCCGAGCAGATCCGCCCGTCCCGCGGGGTCGTCTTCAACAGCCTCTGGTGCATGCTGACCGCCCCGCTGTGCTGCAACCCGTGCGACAACCGTGACGAGGCGCTGCCGCGGATGGTGGCGGTGCTGCGCTCGGCCTACGGCAAGCACGTGGGCGAGCCGGCCTGGGAGGAGCACGTGCGGCGGCTGTCGGCGGGCAGCGAGCTGTTCCGGGAGCTGTGGGACCGCCAGGAGGTCGCGCCGCCGGAGACGTGGCTGCGGCGGTTCCGCCACCCGCGGCTCGGGGTGCTGCGGCTGAACGCCACGTACCTGACGATGCCGGGCGTGCCGGAGTGCTACATCGTGGTGTACGTGCCGGTGGATCCGCAGGACCAGGAGCGGGTGGAGCAGCTCGACTCGCTGCCGCCGGGCGGCTGGAGGCACAGCTGCGAGCCGTGAGGGGCACCGGCTCCCGCGGCGGTGCCGGGGCCGGCCACGACGCTCCGCCGACGTCGACGTCGGAGGGCCCGAACGCCGGAGGGCCGGAGGGCCGGAACGCCGGAGCGCCCGAACGCCGGAAGGCCGCCACCCGTTGGGTGACGGCCTTCCGAACTGCTGTGGAGCTATGGGGAATTGAACCCCAGACCTCTTGCATGCCATGCAAGCGCTCTACCAACTGAGCTATAGCCCCGCGACACGGGCGACCCTGGCTGACCACGACCGCCGATGCGGAGTGGAGCTATGGGGAATTGAACCCCAGACCTCTTGCATGCCATGCAAGCGCTCTACCAACTGAGCTATAGCCCCGCACTCACCGGATCCTCCGCTTCCCTTCCGGGCCGCGTTCTCTTCCGTGCGAACGAGGAAGACTCTAGCTGGTCAGGGCCGGAACTGCGAAATCCGATCCTTCGAGGCCCCTTCGGGCCCGCACCGCACCCCCGTGCCGAACGCCCCCGCACCCACGCGCCGGACGACCGCGCGCCCCGGCGCGGACGCCCCCGCGCGCCCCGCACTCCCCCCGCCGAACGACCCCGCCGGCCGTCCGGCCGGACGGCCCCGCCGGACGTCCGCAGTGGACGCCCGTGCCGGGACCGCTCAGGTGTCGTCGCCGATGACCGGCTGCGGGAGCGTGCCCGCGTTGTGCTCCAGCAGGCGCCAGCCGCGCGTCCCCTGGCCGAGCACCGACCAGCAGCAGTTGGACAGGCCGCCGAAGCGCTCCCACTGGGCCGGCTCCAGGTCCAGCAGCCGCCCGAGCATGGTGCGGATCGTCCCGCCGTGGCTGACCACCACCAGGGTGCCGTCCTCCGGCAGCTTGGCGGCGGCCTCCAGCACCACGGGCACCGAGCGGTCGGCGACCTCGGTGGCCAGCTCGCCGCCACCGCCGCGCCGCACCGGCTCGCCGGCCGACCAGGCCTCGTACTCCTCCGGGAAGCGCTCGCGGATCTCGGCGTTGGTCAGGCCCTGCCAGGAGCCCGCGTAGGTCTCCCGCAGGCCCTCGTGGTGGGTCACGTCGAGCCCGGTGACCTTGGCGAGCTCCTCGGCGGTGCGCCGGGCGCGTTCGAGGTCCGAGGAGATCAGCAGATCCGGGCGGAGCCCGGAGAGCAGCCGGGCCGCCCGCTGCGCCTGCAGCACGCCCTGGCCCGTCAGCTCGATGTCCGTGCTGCCCTGGAAGCGCGATTCGAGGTTCCAGGACGTCTGGCCGTGCCGCCAGAAGACGATGCGCGGGCCTCGCGCGCCGCGGCTCAGTGCAGGTCCTCGGGCTTGCCGAAGTCGTCGGCCGGGGCGACGGCGTTGCCGGCCTCGTCGGTGTGGGCGTCGGGGCGGTTGCGCGAGGCCAGGGCGTCCTCGGGCAGCGGCAGCTCGGGGCAGTCCTTCCAGAGCCGGTCCAGCGAGTAGAAGGAGCGCTCCTCGGAGTGCTGGACGTGCACGACGATGTCCAGGTAGTCGAGCAGGATCCAGCGGCCCTCGCGCTCGCCCTCGCGGCGCACCGGCTTGATGTCCAGCTGCTCGCGCAGCTGGTCCTCGATCTCCTCGGCGATCGCGCGGACCTGGCGGTCGTTGTTCGCGGAGGCGATCAGGAAGGCGTCGGTGATCGACAGCACCTCGCTGACGTCGAAGGCGATGATGTTGTGCGCGAGCTTGTCGGCCGCCGCCTGCGCGGCGACGGTGATGAGCTGCTGGCTGTGGTCGGTGACGGTCACGGTGTTCTTCCGGCTCGGCGGCTTGGGGCGGCGCCCCGGCACTCGGCCGGGGTCGCCTTCCAGGATCTCACGCCGCCCGGGCGGGCCCGGAACCGTTTTCCGCGCCCGCCCGCGCCGCCCTGCGACCGCGCACCCCGCCGCGGCGCGCCCGCCACGGCGGGTCGTCCCGTCCCGGGCCGGGCCGACGGCCGGCCCGGCCGTCGGCCTACTGGGGCTTCGGCGGCTGGTAGTCCTTGCCGAGCACGACCAGCAGGTCCGCGTTCTGGGTGTCCCCGGTCACCTTCTTCACCGCGCTGTCCGGCAGGCCGAGGCTGGTCGCCAGCGACTTCGCCGCGGCCTGCCGGGCGTCGTCGGTGTAGCGGATCTCACTGGTGGCCTGCGCGGCGGCCTTGGCCCCACCGGGGATGAACGTCAGGCCCGAGTTGACGATCTGGACCTGCGCGGCGGCGGCCGCGGCGTCGCTGCCGCTGGCGTCCTGCAGCGCGACCCGGGCCGGGGCGTCGCCGGCGGCCGCGGACTTCACGGTGCCGCCGAGCACGTCCTTGACCTGCTTGCCCGCGGTCGCCTCGTCCAGGCTGCCGTCCGGCTTGACGGTCAGCGCGGTGGTGCCGACGTGGCCGTCCTTCGCCTGCTGGGCGAGCTGGGCGAGCACCCCGGCGAGGGCGTCCTCGGGCAGCGAGGGGTCGAGCACCGCGTTCATCCGGTGCACGTCGTCCTTGGCGTCCTTGAGCTCGGTCGGCATGGTGCGCACCACCGCCTCCATGACCTGCCCGAACCGGGCGAGCTGGACGTCCCGGCTCTCGCCGGGGTTCTGCAGCGTGGCGTACGCGACCGCGGCCTTCCCGTTGAGCATGGTGTTCTTCCCGGCCGCGGACAGCAGCTTGCCGTCCGGCTTGCCGCCCTCGTGGGTCTCGGCGTTGGTGTCCACCCGGACGCCGCCGAGCTGGGAGACCAGCAGTTCCAGGTACGGGGTGTCCAGCCGCCAGGTGCCCGCCACCGGGGCGCCCAGCACGGTGGACAGGCCGTCGCGGGTCGCCGAGGCGCCGATGGTGTCCATGGCCTGGCCGACGGTGGTGACCGGCGGGTCGGCGGGGCCGGGCAGCCGCAGGTTGTCGGGCAGCAGCAGCACCGTGCCCTTCTTCCCGGAGACGTCGTCGACCAGCAGCGCGCTGGACACCTTGCCCTGCAGGTCGCGCAGGTGGACGACGTTGACCTGGCGCCCGCCGGCCGCGGCGGCCGCGGTCGGCTTGTCGCCGGTGAACCACAGGTAGCCGCCGACGCCGCCCGCGGCGAGCGCCACCACCACACCGAGGCCGATCAGCCGGTTGCGCAGCTTGCGGCGGCGCTCGGCGCGCACCTCGCTGCGGGACTCGGCGAACTTCAGCCAGTCGATGACGTCCTCGGTCTCCTCCGCCTCCTCGTCGACGAAGGTGAACTCGCCCGTGGTGTAGCTGTCCTTGGGCGCCTTGCCGCCGGACTTGCCCCCGCGCACCCCGGCGACCTGCTCGGACGGCGCGGCGGGCTTGGCCGGCGCCGCCTCGGCGGCCGGCCTGGGCACCCGCGGGCGCGGCGGGGCGGGTGCGGCCGGTGCCGCGGCTGCGGCGGGCGCAGCGGGTGCGGCGGGTGCGGCGGCCTCGGGCTGCGCCTGCGGCTCGGCGACGACCGGGCCGGCGGCCTGGTACGGCTGCCGGTACCCCTGCTGCCCCTGCTGCTGGTAGCCGTAGGGGTCGTGGGTGTACACCGGCTGCCCGTACTGGTCGTACTGCGGCTGCTGCTCG
>NZ_JBITTM010000035.1:0-88547 GCF_044541955.1 Kitasatospora sp. NPDC085464 | reverse complement strand
TACGACTCGTAGGACTCGTACGGCTGCTGCTGCTGGTACCCCTGGGCTTGGCCCTGGCTCTGGTACGGCTGCTGGTAGCCCTCGTACCCCTGCTGTCCCTGGTGCCCCTGCTGCTGGTAGCCGTACGGGTCGTGGGTGTACACCGGCTGCCCGTACTGGTCGTACTGCGGCTGCTGCTCGTACGACTCGTAGGACTCGTACGGCTGCTGCTGCTGGTACCCCTGGGCTTGGCCCTGGCTCTGGTACGGCTGCTGGTAGCCCTCGTACCCCTGCTGCCCCTGCTGGCCGCCGCTGCGATCGGTCATGCGCCGCTCCTGGCTCAGGTCCCGCGCGGCGCGTACAGCGCCCGCTTGTCGATGTAGCGGACCACGCCGTCCGGGACGAGGTACCAGACCGGCTCGCCCTTGGCGACCCGGTTGCGGCAGTCCGTGGAGGAGATGGCCAGCGCCGGGACCTCCACCAGGGAGACCCCGCCCACCGGAAGCCCGGCGTCCGACAGAGTGTGCCCCGGGCGGGTGCATCCGATGAAGTGGGCCAGCGAGAAGAGTTCGTCGGAGTCGCGCCAGGACAGGATCTGGGCGAGCGCGTCGGCGCCGGTGATGAAGAAGAGGTCGGCGTCCGGGTGCAGGGCGTGCAGGTCGCGCAGGGTGTCGACGGTGTAGGTGGGGCCCTCGCGGTCGATGTCGATCCGGCTGACCGAGAACTGCGGGTTCTCCGCGGTGGCGATGACCGTCATCAGGTAGCGGTCCTCGGCCGGGGTGACGTGCCGGTCGCTCTTCTGCCACGGCTGCCCGGTCGGCACGAAGATCACTTCGTCCAGGTGGAACGCGCTCGCGACCTCACTGGCGGCGACGAGGTGGCCGTGGTGGATCGGGTCGAAGGTGCCGCCCATCACGCCGAGGCGCTTCTTCACCGGTTCCGGTCCGCCGGGATTCCCGGCCTGCTCTCCCATGCCGCCACACCTTACGCGACGCCCGTTACGGTGCGGGAACGCCCGGGTGGGGGTTGCCCGCAGACCCGGTGGGGGTTCCCCGCAGACGCGTCAGGGAGCGGCCGGCCGGTGGCCGGACGCTCCCCGGAGAGGTCCGCGGAGCGGGCTCAGCGGTCCCGGTTGAAGCGGGTGGTGATGAAGAGCAGGAGCAGCAGGATGAACAGCGCGGCGCCACCCGTCAGGAGCGGGTTCAGGCTGTCGTGGTTGCCCCCCTCGCCCTCGGCGAGCAGGTTCAGGACGGGGAGTGCGGCGGCAGTGCTCATGGTCGGCGGGACCTTCTCGGCTCGGTGAACGGACCTGGGGGTGGTTCCGGGCCGGTGAGGGCCCACCCGTCATCGTACGGGGGGTCACACGGCAACCGCTCGGCGGCCCACCGCCGCTGACCGGGCGTGAGCGCGCACGGGCCGGGCCGGGGTCCGCGGGCCTGGTCGGGGCCCGGAAGCCGGGTCCCGGGGGCCTGCTCCCGGCGGCCGGGCGAGGGCCTGACGCCGGGTCCCGGGGCTAGTTGCCGCGGAAGGCGCGGGCCATCAGCCAGACCAGCAGGCCGATCCCCACGAAGGACGCGATCACGATGATCCGCAGGAAGAGGCCCGGACCGGCCTCGTCGGAGATGGGCGTGGCCAGGCTGACAAGCGTGTCGGTGGACATCTGCGGGGCTCCTCGAACTGCTCGGTACCGCGGCCGGGTCCGGTCTCGGTGGTCCAGGGCATTCAGGGTAAACCGGCCTCACACCGGCGCCGCCCACCGGCCCCCGCGGCGCGGCCGGGGCCGCACGTACGCTGTCGCCCGGGGACGAGTACGCAACCACGGACGTTGCACAGACAGTCGTTTCAGGCGAAGACCAGCGGGGGGCCGGCCAGTGGGCCGCAGCCGCCGTCGACCAGGAGGGTACTCACACCATGACCGACACGACCGCGAAGACCCCGAGCCGCCGCCGCGAGCGTTTCCCCGGGATCTCCACCCGGGCCTGGGAGCACCCGGCGGACCGTTCGGCGCTGGTCGCCCTGCGGCGGCTGTCCGGCTTCGACGACGTCCTCAAGAAGCTCGCCGGCCTGGTCTCCGAGCGCGCGATCCGGCTGATGTTCCTGGCCACCGCCGTGAAGACCTCCGAGCGCCAGTTCCCCGAGCTGTACGACATGGTTCGCGACACCGCCTACGTGCTCGACCTGGAGCAGGTCCCCGACCTGTACGTGACCCAGGACCCGGCGGTCAACGCGTACACCATCGGCATCGACACCCCGATCATCGTGATCACCAGCGGCCTGGTCGAGCTGCTCGACGAGGAGGAGCTGCGTTCGGTCATCGGCCACGAGGTCGGCCACGCGATGTCCGGCCACGCCGTGTACCGGACGATGCTGATGATCCTCACCAACATCGCCACCCGGATCGCCTGGGTGCCGCTCGGCAACCTGGCGATCACGGCCGTCATCACCGCGCTCAAGGAGTGGTTCCGCAAGGCGGAGCTGTCCAGCGACCGGGCCGGCCTGCTCGCCGGGCAGGACCTCCAGGCGTCCATGCGGGCCCTGATGAAGCTGGCCGGCGGGCACAACCTGGCCGAGATGAACGTCGACGCCTTCCTGGAGCAGGCCGAGGAGTACGAGAAGGCCGGCGACCTGCGCGACGGCGTCCTCAAGCTGCTCCAGGTGCTGCCGCAGACCCACCCCTTCGCGGTGGTCCGGGTCGCCCAGCTGAAGAAGTGGGCGGAGAGCGACGAGTACCGCTCGATCATGACGGGTGCCTACCCGCGCCGCGCGGACGACCCCGACACCTCGGTCGGTGAGCAGTGGAAGGCGGCCGCCGACCACTACGCGACCTCGGTGAAGGAGAGCAAGGACCCGCTGATGGGCCTGATCCGGGACGTCGCCGGCGGCGCCGTGACCGTGGGCGGCAAGCTCCGCGACACCTTCACCGGCGCCGGCCGCGGCAGCTCGAACGGCTCCGAGGGCTCGAACGGCTCGAACGGCGCCGACGGCAGGACCGACCGCGACAACAGCTGAGCCCCGGCACCCGGGCCCCGCCCGCCGGCGAACGCCGACGAACGCCGACGAACGCCGACGAACGCCGACGACGGCCGAGGAACGCCGGCGACGGCCGACGAACCCCGGCGACGGCCGGTGACCCGCCCGGGTCACCGGCCGTCCGCGCGTCCCGGAGCCCTCAGCTCCCCGCCAGCACCCCGCACACCTGCCAGGCCGGGCGGGCGTGGTTGCCGGGGTCGACTGCCGCCGGCGGCGTGACCGCCGTGCCCTGCGCCGTGGCCAGGACCGGCTGCAGGTAGCCCGCCATCGAGGTGCCGCAGGGCGCCGGACCGGCCTGGAGCACCGAGTCCACCAGCCGCAGTTGCGCCGAGGCCAGGTCGACCCGGTCGAACTGGAAGGTGAGCTGCCGCCGCACCGTCTCCAGGGTGACCGGCGCTCCAGCCGGGGCCCCGGCCGGCTTCAGCGCGTAGACGAAGGTGTGGTCGGTGGTGATCTGCAGCGTCCCGCTGTCCGCCTCGTCGATCCGCATCGCGCCGACCACCTTCACGGTGTCCGAGGCCAGCGCGACCTGCGCCGGGTCGAAGCGGACCATCCAGCCGGTCACCGCGTGGTGCCGGTCGTCCACCGGCTGCGCCACGCCCGTGTCGAACTCCGCCTGCTCGCCGGGCGTGACGAAGGCCCGCACGTCCGCGGTGGCGCCCTGGACGAGGGCGGCCGGGGCCAGCGAGGAGGCGACCAGGTAGCGCTGGACGGTGTCGAGCGCCTTGGTCACCTCGACCCGGCTGAAGTGCTCGGTGGCCGCCCCGGTCGGGGTGTTCAGCCCGACCGTGCCGTCCCCGTACCCGGGTGGCAGCGCCGCGAAGGGATTCGCCGGGTCGGCGACCGGGTGGACGGCCGAGGCCGGGCTCAATGCGACCAGGCTGACCGTCAGTTGGCTGCCCTCGGGTCGGGCCGGGATCCCCCTCGGCGAGCTGACCCCGAAGTACACCGCGGCCCCGAACGCGAGCAGGATGAGCAGCAGCAGGGCGAGCGCCTGGCGCGGCACGGTGCCCAGCGGGCCGAGCCGCACCCGCTGCCGGGTGGCCTTGCCGAAGGAGCCCGCCAGCCGCTCCCGGGCGGACAGCTCCTGGATCCGGGCAGCCCGGACGAACGATTCGTCGAAGACGACGGACCGGAATTCGTCCTCGTTGCCGGAGCCGCCCTCGGGCGTACCCTCAGGAGGTTCTCGCGGGTCACCCACAACACCAGGGTAGGCGGACACCGGCGCTGCCACGAGGGTCCCCGCGCAGATTCCCGGGGACGCTCCGTGACCACCCGCCCCGGGGCGTGCGCCCGTGCGGCGTCCGGCGGCTAGCCCGCCGGTGCGGTGACCACCAACGACGGCTCGGCGGGCGCGGGGCGCGGGTCCACCCCGGCGCTGCTGCTGCCCGACTCCGGTCTGCGGGGCGCGTCCGAGGAACCGCCCACGCCCTGGTAGATCGCCGCGACCGCGACCGCCACCAGGCTCACGCCCATGATCACGGCGAGCACCCAGGCCACCGGCCGGTGCCAGCGCTGCTGGGCCACGTACCGGCCGCGGGCGCGCACCGGGTCGTAGCCGCGCCGCCACCGGCGCCGGCTGCGCCGGTCGGTCGTCCGGCCCGGTCCCGACCAGGGGTCCGGGTAGTGGTGGTCCTCGTCGAGTCCGCTCGGGTACGGGCGCAGCTCCAACGGGAGCCCCTCCCCGGCCGAGACGTCGTAGCCCCAGCCCGGGCCCGCGGTGTCCGGCTCGAACCGGGCCTCGGCGGCGGCGAGTTGCCGCTCCTTGGCAGTCGGCTCGTGCACGGCGGCGGACCGGACGAAGGCCTCATCGAAGACCACGGTGGCGAACTCGTCGTCCGCACCACCGTGGTCGGCGCCGTCGGGGTACGGCAAACCCCCCACATCCTCAGCCACGGATTCAGCGTATTACCGGCCGGGCGTTTTGTCTGTGGCTCCCGGCAGTTGGTCCGTCACACGTGTGACGGCCGGCTCGCGGGCCACGGCTCAGCGGGCGTCCGGGTCCCCGCCGACGGTCTGCGTCGCCTCGCCCCGCACGTGCCCGTCACCGGTGACGATGTACTTGGTGCTGGTCAGCTCGGGCAGGCCCATCGGGCCGCGGGCGTGCAGCTTCTGGGTGGAGATGCCGATCTCCGCGCCGAAGCCGAACTCGCCGCCGTCGGTGAAACGGGTGGAGGCGTTGACGGCCACCGTGGTCGAGTCGACCAGCTGGGTGAAGCGCCGGGCGGCGGCCTGCGAGGTGGTGACGATCGCCTCGGTGTGGCCGGAGGACCAGCGGCGGATGTGCGCGACGGCGGCGTCCAGCGAGGGCACCACGGCCGCGGCCAGGTCGTACGAGAGGTACTCGGCCCCCCAGTCCTCGTCGGTCGCGGGCACCACGGTGGCCGGACCGCCCTCGGCGGCCTTGAGCACCGCCTCGTCGCCGTGCACGGTCACCCCGGCCTCGGCCAGGGCGGCCAGGGCGAGCGGCAGGAAGGCGTCCGCGACGTCCTGGTGGACCAGCAGCGTCTCGGCCGCGTTGCAGACGCTGACCCGCTGCGCCTTGGAGTTGAGCAGGATGCCGACGGCCATCGCCAGGTCGGTCTCGGCGTCCACGTACACGTGGCAGTTGCCGGTGCCGGTCTCGATCACCGGGACGGTCGAGCCCTCGACGACGGTGCGGATGAGCGAGGCGCCGCCGCGCGGGATCAGCACGTCGACGAGGCCGCGGGCGCGCATCAGCTCCTGCACGGAGTCGCGGCTCTCCCCCGGCACCAGCTGGACCGCGTCGGCGGGCAGCCCGGCCGCGGCGAGGGCGTCCCGCACCACTGCGACGAGCGCGGTGTTGGAGCGGTAGGCCGAGGCCGAGCCGCGCAGCAGCGCCGCGTTGCCCGACTTGAGGCAGAGCGCGGCGGCGTCGGCGGTGACGTTCGGGCGGGCCTCGTAGATGATGCCGACCACGCCGAGCGGCACCCGCACCTGCCGCACGTCCAGGCCGTTCGGCAGGGTGTAGCCGCGGACGACCTCGCCGACCGGGTCGGGCAGGCCGGCCACGTCGCGCACGTCGGAGGCGATCGCGGCGATCCGCTCCCCGGTGAGGGTCAGCCGGTCGATCACCGACTCGGCCGTCCCGGCCTCCCGGGCCCGGGCGACGTCCTCGGCGTTGGCCGCGACGATCTCCGCGCTGCGGGCCACCAGCGCGTCCGCGATCGCCAGCAGCGCGGCGTCCTTCGCCCTGCGCGGCAGCGGGGCGAGCGCGGCGGCCGCCTCCCGGGCTCGGCGCGCTACGGCGAGGACGGGGCTGTCGGCGGTGGCGAGGTCGCTGGTCATGCCGCCAAGGGTAGCGACTGCGCCCGCCCGGGCCGCCCGCGTTCCGCATGGCGAACAGCGGCCGGGCGGGGCGGTCCGGTCAGTACGGGTGCACGCCGCCCAGGTGCGGCGGCGGATCGCCGAAGCCCTCCGCCACCCGCTTGTGGTACGTCGCCCGGTCGACCACCTCCAGCCCGACGATCTCCCACGGCGGCAGGTTCGCGGTGACCTTGTGCTCGCCCCAGAGCCGCAGCGCGATCGCCGCCGCGTCGTGCAGGTCCCGGGCCTGCTCCCAGTAGCGGATCTCGGCGTGGTCGGCCGCGTAGCGGGCGGTCAGGAAGAACGAGTGGTCGTGCGCCAGTCTCTCCAGTGAGGCGCGCAGCGAGGACAGCTGGGTGGCCTCCCCGGACACGCTCAGCACCACGTGCCACAGCCGAGCCTGCTCGGGCACGGTGGGCGGCTCCGCGGCGTCCGCGCGCTGGGTCCGCAGCCTGCGCATCCCGGCGGGCCCCTGGGGCGGCCGACCGGCCGGCTCGGCGGGGCCGTCCCCGCGTCCGCCGTCGATGCTGGTCAGCCGCCGGCCCGCCGTCCCTCCGGTCAGCGCTGCCTCGCGCCTGCGTTCCACCGGCGGCCTCCTGTTCGGCGATCTCGTGTCGTCCCCACCGCCCCGTCGGCCTCTCGGCCGACCGGTACGGCTGCGCCCCTCCTCGCCCGTGGCCGGGCCGCTCCCGGTACGGAGCGGCCCGCCGTCCGCACTGCGCCGATCGGCCGGCGGCCGGTGCCGGCCCGCCGAGCGGTCAGCCGCGCAGAACGACCAGGTCGTCGCGGTGGACGACCTCGCGCTCGTACGCGGCGCCGAACTCCTGGGCCAGGTCGCGGGTGGACCGGCCGAGCAGGCGGGGCAACTCCCTCGCATCAAAGTTGACCAGTCCGCGAGCCACGATGTGGCCGTTTTCGGCAAGAAGGTCCACCGGATCACCCGCGGCGAAGTCCCCGTCGACCTTGGTGACCCCGGCGGGCAGCAGCGAGGCGCCGCCGGAGACGACCGCCTCGACGGCGCCCGCGTCCAGCTGCAGGGTGCCGCGCGGGCTGCTCGCGTGGGCGAGCCAGAGCATCCGGTCGGAGGTGCGGGCGCCGGTGCGCAGGAAGAGCGTGCCGGTGGGTCGGCCGGCCAGCGCGTCGGCGGCCTGGCTGGCCGCGGTGAGCACCACCGGGATGCCCGCGCCGGTGGCGATCCGGGCCGCCTCGACCTTGGTGACCATGCCGCCGGTGCCGACCCCGGCCTTGCCCGCGCTGCCGATCTCGATGCCGTCGAGGTCGTGCGGGCCGCTCACCCGCGCGATCCGGCTGGTGCCGGGGCGGGAGGGGTCGCCGTCGTAGAGGCCGTCCACGTCGGAGAGCAGGACGAGCAGGTCGGCCCGGACGAGGTGGGCGACGAGCGCGGCGAGCCGGTCGTTGTCACCGAACTTGATTTCGGCGGTGGCGACGGTGTCGTTCTCGTTGACGATCGGCATCGCGCCCATCGCCAGCAGCTGGTCCAGGGTGCGGTAGGCGTTGCGGTAGTGGGCGCGGCGGCTGGCGTCCTCGGCGGTGAGCAGCACCTGGCCGACCCGGATGCCGTACCGGGCGAAGGAGGCGGTGTACCGGGCGACCAGCAGTCCCTGGCCGACGCTGGCGGCGGCCTGCTGGCGGGCCAGGTCCTTGGGCCGCTTGTCCAGGCCGAGCGGGGCGAGTCCGGCGGCGATGGCACCGGAGGAGACGAGCACGACCTCCGGGGCGTCGGGGCGGCTGCGCACCTTGGCGATCGCGTCGACCAGGGCGTCGACGCGGTCGGCGTCCAGGCCGCCGGCCGCCGTGGTGAGTGAGGAGGAGCCGACCTTGACCACGATCCGCCGTGCGGTCAGCACCTCCTCCCGCAGAGAGTCCTCGCTCATCTCGCTGTACGCCCTTCCGGTGTGGTGCGGGTACGGCGGGCCCGGGCCCGGCCGTCACCCCCGAAATCTACGCGATCCGCGCAGGTCTCCCGCAGGGAGTTTCACCGGCTGGACCCGGCCTGGTCACGGGCCTGCCACAGCCGGTCAGCCAATCCGGATGGCTGGTATGGTCCCTGACCGAAAGCCAGATCGGGGGACGGCTTCTTGCCCGCTGGACCCATTTCGTCTTCGACCCTTGTTGTCACGAGAGGGCGGCGCCGCACTGGGCAGGCCGGCAACGGTTCGCGGTCGCGCGCCCGGGAGAAAAGCGCATCATGCGTTCGTACACCACCAAGCTGACCGTCGCCGCCCTGGCGGCGGCCACCGCGCTGTCGCTCGCGGCCTGTGGCCCGGACAACGCCGACCCGGCCGCTCCGTCGGGCGGTTCCACCGGTGCCGCTCCGGCGCCGACTTCGGGCGCTCCGGGCGCCACCGGCGGTGCCGCGACCGGGGGTGCCGCGACCGGCGGCGCCACCGGCGGTTCGACCGCCGCCCCGACGGGCGGTGCCGCCGGCGCTGCCACGGGCGGTGCTGCGACGGGCGGCGCGGCTACCGGCGGGGCCACGGGCGGAGCCGCCACGGCCGGTGCCGCGGGCGGCGGCGCCGGCGCCGGCAAGCTGCCGCAGGCCGGCACCACGGTGAAGTTCGGCCAGCCGGCCACCGTGGACTTCGCCGACAAGACCTTCAACGCCGCCGCCAAGCTGGAGATCAACGTCACCGGCGTCGCCCCGGGCTCGATCAAGGACCTCCAGGACTCCAAGGCCACCACCGCGGGCCTGGACGGCCGCTCGCTGTTCTACGTCAGCTGGACCATGAAGAACCTGACGGACGCCAAGCTGACCTTCGCCGCCCCGAACTCCAAGTTCCGGGTCTACGACGCCTCCGGCGCCAGCGCCACCCCCGTCCTCACCTCCGGCACCCCGGTCGCCAAGTGCAACACCCCGAGCTTCTCGGGTGCCACCAAGGACGTCGAGTTCAAGGGCTGCGACATCATCAGCCTCCCGGCCGGCGCCAACCCGGCGATGGTCGGCTACGGCGACTCCACCGACATCTCCAAGATCCAGGCCGCCTGGACCAAGTGACCGCCGCGCCACCCCTGAGCACGGGAACGGCCCCCGCCACCTCGACAGGTGGCGGGGGCCGTTCGCGTCAGCCGGTCCGAGCCGGCTCAGTCCTCGTCGTCGTCGCCCTCGATGGCGGCCTGGCGGCCGCTGGACAGCGCCTCGAAGGCGAGGAACTCGGCCTCCGCCGCGTCCCGGCCCTTCTGCTTCTCGCGGCGGCGGTCGACCGCCGGGCGGGGCGACTCGAAGCGGTGGTCCTCACCGCGGCGGCCGAGCATCTCGGCGCCGGCGGCCATGGTCGGCTCCCAGTCGAAGACGACGGCGTTCTCGTCCGGGCCGATGATGACGGTGTCACCCTCGTGCGCCCCGGACTTCCACAGCTGGTCCTCGACACCGAGGCGGGCCAGCCGGTCGGCGAGGTAGCCGACGGCCTCGTCGTTGGAGAAGTCGGTCTGGCGGACCCAGCGCTCCGGCTTGACGCCGCGGATGCGGTAGGCGCCGTCCTCCTCGGTGATGGTGAAGCCCGCGTCGTCGACGGCCTTGGGCCGCAGCACGATCCGGGTGGACTCCTCGGCCGGCTTGGCGGCGCGCGCCTCGGCGACGATCCCGGCCACCGCGAAGCTCAGCTCGCGCAGGCCCTTGCGGGAGGCGGCGGAGACCTCGAACACCCGGTAGCCGCGCTCCTCCAGGGAGGCGCGGGTCAGGTCCGCGATGTCCTGGCCGTCCGGCACGTCCACCTTGTTGAGCGCGACCAGGCGCGGACGGTCCTCCAGGCCGCCGTACTCGGCGAGCTCGGCCTCGATGGTCTCGAGGTCGGTCAGCGGGTCGCGGCCGGGCTCCAGGGTGGCGCAGTCCAGCACGTGCACCAGCACCGAGCAGCGCTCGACGTGCCGCAGGAACTCCAGGCCCAGGCCGCGGCCCTGGCTGGCGCCCGGGATCAGGCCGGGCACGTCGGCGATGGTGTAGACGGTCTCGCCCGCGGTGACCACGCCCAGGTTGGGGATCAGGGTGGTGAACGGGTAGTCCGCGATCTTCGGCTTGGCGGCGGAGAGCACCGAGATCAGCGAGGACTTGCCGGCGCTCGGGTAGCCCACCAGGGCCACGTCGGCGACGGACTTGAGCTCCATGACGATGTCACGGGCCTCGCCGGGCTCGCCGAGCAGGGCGAAGCCGGGCGCCTTGCGGCGGGCCGAGGCCAGCGCGGCGTTGCCGAGGCCGCCGCGGCCGCCCTGGGCGGCGACGAAGCTGGTGCCGTGCCCGACCAGGTCGGCGAGCACCTCGCCCTTGCGGTCCAGCACCACGGTGCCGTCCGGCACGAGGAGGACGAGGTCCTGGCCGTCGGCGCCGGTGCGGTTGCCGCCCGCGCCCGGCTTGCCGTTGGTGGCCTTGCGCTTGGGCGAGTGGTGGTACTCCAGCAGGGTGGTGACCTGGGAGTCCACGGTGAGGATGACGCTGCCGCCCTCACCGCCGTTGCCGCCGTCCGGGCCGCCGAGCGGCTTGAACTTCTCGCGGTGCACGGAGGCGCAGCCGTGGCCCCCGTTACCCGCGGCGACGTGAAGTTCGACGCGGTCCACGAAGGTGGTCATGGGTGTGCCTCCAGTGCGCGAGAGTCTGCTTCTACCTGCGTAAAGCGTGAAGGGTGGACCGGAGAATTCCGGCCCACCCTTCACTGTGAGTCATACGACTCGGGAGTCCGCTGGGACTCAGGCCTCGACGGCCACGATGTTGACGACCTTGCGGCCGCGACGGTTGCCGAACTGCACGGCACCGGCGGTCAGCGCGAACAGGGTGTCGTCGCCACCGCGACCGACGCCCGCACCCGGGTGGAAGTGGGTGCCACGCTGGCGGACGAGGATCTCGCCGGCCGAGACGACCTGGCCGCCGAAGCGCTTCACGCCGAGGCGCTGGGCGTTCGAGTCACGGCCGTTACGGGTAGAGCTTGCGCCCTTCTTGTGTGCCATATCTCGCTATCCCCTTACTTGCTGACCGAGTCGATGCTGGTGATGCGCACCGCGGTGTGCTTCTGGCGGTGGCCCTGACGACGGCGGTAGCCGGTCTTGTTCTTGTAACGCAGGATGACGATCTTGTCACCCTTGGTCTGGTCGACCACCTCGGCGTGAGCCTTGACGCCGGCCAGGACCCACGGGTCGGAGGTGACGGCGTCACCGTCGACGACGAGGATGGTCGAGAGCTCGACCGAGTCACCCGGCTTGGCCTCGATACGGTCGATCTCCAGCACGTCGCCGACGGCGACCTTGTGCTGGCGGCCGCCTGCGCGAACGATCGCGTACATGCGGTACCTGCTTTCCTTGCTCGGTCGGAACCCCCGACGCCAGCCACCTGGGTACGGACACAGGAGCCTCTCCCCGGCTCTCCGCGCGGACGCGGCGACCTCGGGAAGGTGATGTGCTCGGGAGCATGGCGTAGACACGCCGATGGTCAAGAATACGGACCGGCCGCCCGGGGGGCAAACCGGCCCGTACGGCCCGGGGCGGGATCGCTCCCGCCCCGGGCGTGGGCACTACTCGGCTGCCGTATCACCCTCGGCGGCCGCGGCCTTCTTGGCCGCCGCGCTCGTCCGCTTGGTCGCGGTCTTGCGGGCGGTGGTCTTCTTGGCCGCCGTGGTCGTCTTCTTGGCGGCGGTCTTCTTCGCGGCGGTCTTGCGGGCGGCCCGCTTCTTCGGCGCCGGCGCCTCCTCGGCGGCGGCCTCCTCGGTGGCGGCCTCCGCGACCGGTGCCTCGGCGGCGGGAGCCTCGGCGGCCTCCTCGGCCGGGGCCTCGACGACCGTGGCCTGCGCGACGACGACCGGCTCGGCGGCGGCTTCCGCGACGGCCGGGGATGCGGCCTCCAGGGCCGCCTCCAGCGCCGCCTCGGCCTTCGCCTGCAGCACCACGATCTCGGCGGTGTCCGGCGAGCCCGCCGGAGCCGTGGCCTTGCGCACCGCACGGCGGCGCGGACGGCCCGCCGGAGCGGCCGGCGGGGCCTGCTCCACGACCGGCTCGACGACGGCCGGAGTCTCGACCTCGGCCTCGGCGCCCGGGACCTCAAGCGCCAGCTGGCCCTCGATCTCCTCGCGCACCGGCTCGCCCGGCAGCTCGGCGATCTCGGCCACCGACTCGGTCACGACGGCCTCGACGACCTGCGCCTCCTCGTGGCCCGCGCCGCCCTTGCCCCGGCGACGGCGCTTGCCGCTGCCGGCCTCGCCCGCCGGGGCGGACGGGGCGTGGACGTGGGCGCTCGGCTGCTCCATGTGGACGATCACACCGCGGCCGTTGCAGTGCACGCAGGCCTCGGAGAAGGACTCCAGCAGGCCCTGGCCGACCCGCTTGCGGGTCATCTGGACCAGGCCCAGCGAGGTGACCTCGGCCACCTGGTGCTTGGTCCGGTCCCGGCCCAGGCACTCCAGCAGACGGCGCAGCACCAGGTCGCGGTTGGACTCCAGCACCATGTCGATGAAGTCGATCACGATGATGCCGCCGAGGTCGCGCAGCCTCAGCTGGCGCACGATCTCCTCGGCCGCCTCGATGTTGTTGCGGGTGACCGTCTCCTCCAGGTTGCCGCCCTGGCCGACGAACTTCCCGGTGTTGACGTCGATGACGACCATCGCCTCGGTGCGGTCGATCACCAGCGAACCGCCGCTGGGCAGCCAGACCTTGCGGTCCAGCGCCTTCATCAGCTGCTCGTCGATCCGGTAGGTCGCGAAGACGTCCACCTCGGAGGTCCACCGCTGGAGGCGCTCGGCGAGGTCCGGGGCCACGTTGGAGACGTACTCGTGGATGGTCTTCCACGCCTCGTCGCCGGAGACGATGACCTTGGTGAAGTCCTCGTTGAAGATGTCGCGGACGACCCGGACGGTCATGTCCGGCTCGCCGTACAGCAGCGCCGGGGCGTTGCCGGTCGCGGCCTTCTTCTGGATGTCCTCCCACTGCTGCTGCAGGCGCTGGACATCGCGGGTCAGCTCCTCCTCGGAGGCGCCCTCGGCGGCGGTGCGCACGATGACGCCCGCGTCGTCCGGGACGATCTTCTTGAGGATCTGCTTCAGGCGGGCGCGCTCGTTCTCCGGCAGCTTGCGCGAGATGCCGGTCATCGAGCCCTCGGGCACGTACACCAGGTAGCGGCCGGGCAGCGAGATCTGGCTGGTCAGGCGGGCGCCCTTGTGGCCGATCGGGTCCTTGGAGACCTGCACCAGCACGGACTGGCCGGACTTCAGCACGGACTCGATCCGGCGCGGGCCGCCGTGGCCCAGCGCACCGAAGTTGACCTCACCGGCGTACAGCACCGCGTTGCGGCCCTTGCCGATGTCGACGAAGGCGGCCTCCATCGACGGCAGCACGTTCTGGACCTTGCCCAGGTAGACGTTGCCGACGTACGAGGTGGCCTGCTCCTTGTTGACGTAGTGCTCGACGAGCACGCCGTCCTCCAGGACGCCGATCTGGGTGCGCTGGCCGTTCTGGCGCACCACCATGACGCGCTCGACCGACTCGCGGCGGGCCAGGAACTCGGCCTCGGTGATGATCGGCACCCGGCGGCGGCCCAGCTCGCGGCCCTCGCGGCGGCGCTGCTTCTTCGCCTCCAGACGGGTCGAGCCCTTGATGGACTGCACCTCGTCCGGGTCGAACGACGGCTCGGTGGAGCGGCGGCGCGGCTCACGCACCTTCACGACGGTGCGGACGCCGTCCTCGGTGGTCTCGGCGGCCTCGACGGCGCCGGCCTCACCGCTGCGACGGCGGCGGCGACGGCGACGACGGGACGAGGACAGGCCCGCGGCCAGCTCGTCGTCCTCCTCGCCCTCCTCGTCGTCGGCCTCGGCCGGCTCCTCGGCGGCGGGCTGCTCGGCCTCGGCGGCCTCGAAGTCCTCGGCCTCGCCACGGCGGCGGCGACGGCCGCCCCGGCGACGACGGCGCGACGGACGGCCGTCGTCCTCCCAGTCGCCCTCGGTCTCCGGACCGGCGGCGGGGGCCTCGACGGCCGGGGCCTCGACCGGAGCGGCGGCGACCGGCGCCTCGGCGACCGGCTTGGCGGCGGCGGGCTTGGCGGCGGGCTTCTCGGCAGCCTGCTTGGCGGCGGCAGCCTTGCGGCGGCCCGGCTCGACCCGGGTGCGGACCCGGCGGCGGCGGCCGACACCGCTGTACTCGTACTCGTCCTCCTCGTGCCCGGCCTCGGCCTCGACCGGGGCCGGAGCCGGGGCCTCGACCGGCGCCGGGGCGGCGGCGGGCTGCTGCGGCGCGGTCGGCGCGACGTAGGGGGCCGGCTCCTGGAAGACCGGGGCCTGGAAGACCGCGGTGGCCGGTCGCACGGCGCGACGGCGCACCCGGTGGTGCGGCTCGGCCTCGGCGGCCGGAGCGGGGGCGGGGGCGGGGGCGGGGGCGGGCTCGGCCACCGGAGCGGCAGCCTCGGCGACCTCCTCCTCCGGCTCCTCGACAGCGGGCTCCTCGGCCTGCGGCTGCTCGGCGGCCGGCTCCTCGACCGGGGCCTCGACGACCGGCGCGGCCTCGACCACGCGACGGCGGCGGGGGCGGCGGGCCGGAGCGGCGGGGGCCTCCTCGGCCGCCGGCTCGGCGGCGGCGGGGGCCGGGGTCTCGACGGCCGGGGCCGGCGCGGCGGGGGCTTCGGCAGCGGGCGCCTCGGCGGCGGGCGCACCGGCCGGAGCCTCGGCCCGCTTGCGGGTCCGACGGGCCCGGGCGGGCTTCTCGGCGACCGGCTCGGCCGGCGTCTCGGCGGCGGCCTCGGCCGCGGGGGCCTGGTCGGCCTCCGGCGCGGTGACCGCGGCCGGGGTCGCCTCCGGCGTCCCGGCCGGGGCCTCGGCCCGCTTGCGGGTCCGACGGGCCCGGGCGGGCTTCTCGGCGACCGGCTCGGCGGCCGGCGCCGGAGCGGCCTCGGCCGCGGGCGTCTCGGCCGGCAGGACGGTCTCGGCCGCCTCGGCGGCCGCACCCTGCGGGGTGCCCGCCGGGCGGGAGACCGCGCGGCGACGGCGGCGCGGCGGCGCGGCGGACGCGCCCTCGCTGCCGGTCGCGGCGGTTTCGTCGTGTTCCGTGGCCGCAGTCTGCTGCGGGTCGGTGTTATCGAGCATGCGGGTGGATCTCCCGTCAGGCCCCCGGGCTCCGCATCCGGGCACGGCGCGGCACCGGTGGGCGGCCGGCATCGCGACGATGCTCGGGCCGGACCCATTCACGGTGCCGCCGTGCGGACGCGAGGCCGCACAGGGGCTCGTAGTCTCGCTCGGCGCCCCGCGCTCGGCGGGGTGTCGAAAGTCTTCTGGTCTGACCAGTCTTCTGAGGTTTTCCCAAGCTGCGCCGTCCCCCAACCCCGGGTGGCTCCCGGACCGGGCCCCGGGCCCACCGGCCTTCTTGCCGGCAGGCCCCGGGTGGCAGGCCTGTGCTGCGACGACGCTCGCTCCCCTGGGGAGCCGCGGGAACCCTGGAGGACCGTCGGGCCCAGTGAGGCACTGGACCCGGCCTCCGCCCGCTAGGCGGGCGCGGTAGCGCGCGGCCCGGCGCCCGGCTCCGAGCCGGCCTGGGCCGCGGCGCGGTCGAGCGCCAGCGGGTCGGTCACCGTGCCGGTCCCCTCGTCGAGCGGCCCCTGCGCCAGCCTGGTCACCTCTGCGGGGACCGGCGGCGCCAGGTCGGCCGTCGCACGGAGACCGGACAATACGTCGTCGGGTCGTACGGCGGGTGTGGCGTGTCGTACTACCAGGCGCAGTATCGCACAGGGACGGCCGGTCCGAACATCGTGGTCGGTTCCGGTCGCCGTGTCCGCACCGCCGTCGACCTGGGGCGGGAGGACGTCGAGCGCCGCCACCGCACCGCGCGCGTCGAAGACCCGCACGCCGTTCTTGGTGAGGCGTTCGACCTCGACCCGCTCCTCGGCGAGGAAGCGCGACGCCGCGTCGGCCGCCTGCTGCGGCTCGACGCCGTCGAGCCGGACGAGCCACTCGGAGGCCTCCAGGCGCTCCACGAAGTTCGGCGTCCGCACCTCGACCGCGTCGATCACGTCCAGGCCGGCCGGCAGCGACTCGTCCAGCTGCGCCCGAAGCTGCTCGGGGTCGCGGACGGCGGCCAGGCCGATCTCCAGGTACTCCGCCTCGCTCGCCACCCCGGTGGGGGCGGCGTTGGCGTAGGAGACCTTCGGGTGCGGGGTGAAGCCGGCCGAGTAGGCCATCGGAACGGCGGACCGGCGCAGGGCGCGCTCGAAGGCGCGCTGGAAGTCGCGGTGGCTGGTGAAGCGGAGCCGGCCGCGCTTGGTGTAGCGGAGACGGATCCGCTGCACCGTCGGCGCGGGCGGCGGACCGTCGGGCGTACGGCGTGCCAGGGTCGCTCAGTCCTTAGTCAGTTGTCCCCGTCCGGCGTGGCGTGTTCCCGCCACTGTCCGGACTCTGTCACCTCAAAGGGTACGCGCCCCGCCGGCCCGCTCGCTCCGCCCCTGGTCAGCCGCACACCGCAGACCCCCGGCCGGAATGTTCCGACCGGGGGCCCGGGGGTGTGGGGACCGTCACTCGCCGACGTCGCCGCCGCCGACCGACGGCTACTTGTTGACGACCGTCAGCGGCAGCATCTTCTTGCCGGTGGGGCCGATCTGGATGTGGGTGTCCATCTGGGGGCACACGCCGCAGTCGAAGCACGGCGTCCAGCGGCAGTCGTCGACCTCGACCTCCTCCAGCGCGTCCTGCCAGTCCTCCCAGAGCCAGTCCTTGTCGAGGCCGCTGTCCAGGTGGTCCCAGGGCAGCACCTCCTCGTAGGTGCGCTCGCGGGTGGTGTACCAGTCGACGTCGACGCCGGTGCCGGCCAGGCCCTTCTCGGCGCACGCCATCCAGCGGTCGTACGAGAAGTACTCGCGCCAGCCGTCGAAGCGGCCGCCGTCGTCGTAGACCGCGCGGATGACCGCGCCGACCCGGCGGTCACCGCGGGAGAGCAGGCCCTCGATGATGCCCGGCTTGCCGTCGTGGTAGCGGTAGCCGATGTTCTTGCCGTACTTGCGGTCGCCGCGGATCGAGTCGCGCAGCTTGGCCAGACGGGCGTCGGTGGCCTCGGCGGACAGCTGCGGGGCCCACTGGAACGGGGTGTGCGGCTTGGGCACGAACCCGCCGATGGAGACGGTGCAGCGGATGTCGTTCTGGCCGGTGACCTCGCGGCCCTTCTGGATGACGTTCTTCGCCATCTCGCCGATCTGGAGCACGTCCTCGTCGGTCTCGGTCGGCAGGCCGCACATGAAGTACAGCTTCACCTGGCGCCAGCCGTTGCCGTACGCGGTGGCGACGGTGCGGATCAGGTCCTCCTCCGACACCATCTTGTTGATCACCTTGCGCATGCGCTCGCTGCCGCCCTCGGGGGCGAAGGTGAGGCCCGAGCGGCGCCCGTTGCGGGACAGCTCGTTGGCGAGGTCGATGTTGAAGGCGTCGACGCGGGTGGACGGCAGCGACAGGCCGATCTTGTCCTCGGTGTAGCGGTCCGCCAGGCCCTTGGCGATGTCACCGATCTCGGTGTGGTCGGCGCTGGACAGCGACAGCAGGCCGACCTCCTCGAAGCCGGTCGCCTTCAGCCCGCGCTCGACCATCTCGCCGATGCCGGTGATGCTTCGCTCCCGCACGGGGCGCGTGATCATGCCGGCCTGGCAGAAGCGGCAGCCGCGGGTGCAGCCGCGGAAGATCTCCACGGACATCCGCTCGTGCACCGTCTCCGCGAGCGGGACCAGCGGCTGCTTCGGGTACGGCCACTCGTCCAGGTCCATCACGGTGTGCTTGGACACCCGCCACGGCACGCCCGGGGCGTTCGGCACGACGCGGCCGATCCGGCCGTCGGCCAGGTACTCCACGTCGTAGAACCTGGGGACGTACACGCCGCCGGTGCGGGCCAGTCGCAGCAGCACCTCGTCGCGCCCGCCCGGGCGGCCCTCGGCCTTCCAGGCGCGGATGATCTCGGTGATGTCGAGCACGGCCTGCTCGCCGTCACCGACCACCGCCGCGTCCAGGAAGTCCGCGATCGGCTCCGGGTTGAAGGCCGCGTGGCCGCCGGCCAGGACGATCGGGTCCTCGTCGGTGCGGTCCTTGGCCTCCAGCGGGATGCCGGCCAGGTCGAGCGCGGTGAGCATGTTCGTGTAGCCGAGCTCGGTGGAGAACGACAGGCCGAACACGTCGAAGGCCTTCACCGGGCGGTGGGCGTCCACGGTGAACTGCGGGACGTCGTGCTCGCGCATCAGCGCTTCGAGGTCCGGCCAGACGCTGTAGGTGCGCTCGGCGAGCACGCCCTCGCGCTCGTTCAGCACCTCGTAGAGGATCATGACGCCCTGGTTGGGCAGCCCGACCTCGTAGGCGTCGGGGTACATCAGCGCCCAGCGGACGTCGCAGGCGTCCCAGTCCTTGACGGTCGAGTTGAGCTCGCCGCCGACGTACTGGATCGGCTTCTGGACGTGCGGGAGGAGGGCCTCCAGGCGTGGGAAGACCGATTCGACAGTCATGTACTAGGAACCCTTACGACGTGATTCGGTGCCGCGAGTCGGCACGGGAGGGGTGACCCTCAAGGGTAGCCCAATCCGGGGATCGGGCCGTCTGCCCCGGAGCACGGGCCCTCCGCGCTCCGGCGCGACCCGGCCTTTGGGCGCCCGCCCCGGCACGCGCAGTGCGCGCCCGCCGCCCGGTACCGTCCGCCGTTGACACGCCCGGACGGCCCGTGCGGTACTGACAGGGCTCCGCCAAGAAGCCCTGTGCCCCTTCCGGACAAGGGAGTTGGGTCGTACGCTCGGCCCTCGTCGGAGTTCCCCCGGCGCTGCCCTCTCCCTCCCCCCGCACACGGCCCAGTCCACCCTCACCAGGCCCGTCCCGTGTCCGCCCGGCCGCCGTCCCCGGCCCGCGGTGCCCCGTCCCCCGCCCGCACCCCGTGCGCGGCGGCGCACCGGCGTTCCCGCGCTCCGGCGGCCGTGCGAGCCGTGCGACCGGCGCAAGGAGAACCATGACCGACACCGGTCGGCGGATCCGCCCCCTCCGGACCCTCGACGCCCGGCCGGCCCGCTACCCCACGCCGGCCCAGGCCGAGTGCGCCGCCCGGCGGCTCGCCCTGCGCCACCCGGACCGCTGCCGGCTGCGCGAGGTGGGCCGCTCCCGGGCCGGGCGACCGCTGCTGCTGCTCTCGGTCGACCGCGGCCCGCGCGCCGTCCTCGTGGTCGGCGGCCCGCACCCCAACGAGCCGGTCGGCACCGCCGGGGCGGTCCGGCTGGCCGAGCTGCTGCTGGACCGCCCCGCCCGCCCCGGCCTCTCCTGGCACCTGCTGCTCTGCCTCGACCCGGACGGCGCCGCGCTCAACGCCGGCTGGCTGGACGGCCCGCTCACCATGCGCCG
Source organism: Kitasatospora sp. NPDC085464 (assembly GCF_044541955.1). Taxonomy (NCBI): domain Bacteria; kingdom Bacillati; phylum Actinomycetota; class Actinomycetes; order Kitasatosporales; family Streptomycetaceae; genus Kitasatospora; species Kitasatospora sp. NPDC085464. The sequence goes on along the minus strand of NZ_JBITTM010000035.1, from coordinate 68,889 downwards.
CCACTACGAGCACTTCTTCCGCCCGGCCTTCGAGGAGCAGCCCGAACTGCTGCCCGCCCCCGGCACGGGCCGCCCGCCGATGCCGGAGAGCCTGGCGCTTACCGACCTCATCGACGAGCTGCGCCCGTTCCTGCAGTGCTCGCTGCACGGGGTGGACTTCGGCGGCGCCTTCGTCCAGCTCACCGGCCCGGTGCCCGGACTGTCCGAGCGCTTCGCCCGCTCCGCCGAACGGGCCGGCCTCCCGCTCGACGTGGACTCCTACGACGCGATCGGCTGGGCCAGCCCCGCCCCCGGCACCTACCTGATGCCGGCCCCGGACAGCGCCGGGGTCTCCCGGGCGCTGCCGGACGAGCCCGAGCTGTCCACCTGGGCCTACGCCGCCCGGCTCGGCGCCGTCACCGCCGTCCTGGAGGTCCCGATGTGGGCCGTGGACGCGGTCGGTGACGCCCGCCCCCACCCGGCCGGGCCGCAGGCCCTCGCCTCCGCCGCCCGCGACCTCACCGCGCGCGCCGAGGAGCTCACCGCCCTGCTCGCCCGCGTCCCCGCACACGGCCACGAGGCGTACGGCCCGTTGCTGCGCACCGCCGAGTTCAGCCTGGCGGTGGCACCGCGGGTGGCACAGGAGTGGCTGGAGCGCTGGCGTCCCGAGCCGCTCTCCTGCTCGCGGGTGACGACCGCCGGGCTGGTGGCGGCCCGGCTGCCGTTGCGGGCGGGGTCGATCCTGCTGCGCCTGCTGGCGGACGCCCGGGGCCCGGGCGCGGAGGCGGCCCGCGAGCGTGCCCGCGCCGTGGTCGCCGACAGCCTGGACCGGCTGCGCCACCGCTTCGGCGCCCGCTGGGTGCCGGTGCAGGAGCAGCTGGCGCACCAGTCGCGGGCCGTCCTCACGGCCGCCGACTGCCTGCTCCAGACGCCCTGACGCGCCGCCGACCGCCGTCGGCCGCCCTCACGGCCGCCCCGATCGCCGCCGGCCGCCGCCGAGCGCCGCGCGGGCAGACGAAGGGCAAGACGAAGGGCCGGCCCGGGAGTCCCCGGACCGGCCCCGCCGTGCACCCGCTCAGGCCGCTATCGGCCGTTGGCTGCGAATCGCCTGGAGCAGCCCGACGGCCATCCAGTTCGCGAACATCGAGGACCCGCCGTACGAGACGAACGGCAGCGGGATGCCCGCGACCGGCATGATGCCCAGGCACATCCCTATGTTCTCGAAGGCCTGGAAGGCCAGCCAGGCGATGATCCCCGCCGCCACGATCGTGCCGTACAGGTCGGTCGCCTGCCGGGCGATCCGGCAGGCCCGCCACAGCACCACGCCGACCAGCAGGATGATCGCCAGCGCGCCGACGAAGCCCAGCTCCTCACCGGCGACGGTGAACACGAAGTCGGTCTGCTGCTCCGGCACGAACTGCCCGGTGGTCTGCGTCCCGTGGAACAGGCCCTTGCCGGTCAGGCCGCCCGAGCCGATCGCGATCCGGGCCTGCGCGGTGTTGTAGCCGACGCCGTTCGGGTCCAGCTGCGGGTTGGCGAAGGCGGCGAAGCGGTCGATCTGGTACTTGCTCAGCAGCCCGAACTTCCAGATCGCCACGCACCCGGCGGCGCCCGCCACCAGCAGTCCGAGGACCCAGCGGTTCGCCGCCCCGGAGCCGAGCAGGATGCCCAGCACGATCGCGGCCATCACCATCACCGAGCCGGCGTCCGGCATCAGCAGCACTATGCCCATCGGCACCCCGGCCCAGAGCAGGCCGCGGAACACGGCCCGGTGCGAGGGGAACTCCCGCTCCCCCGCGTCCACCTGGTCCGACAGCACGACCGCCATCGCCAGGACGATCGCGAGCTTCGCGAACTCGGCGGGCTGGATGGAGAAGCCGCCGCCGAGCTGGATCCACGAGTGCGCGCCGTTGATGGTCGAGCCCAGCGGGCTGAGCGTCGCCAGCAGCAGCATGAGCACGCCGACGTACAGGAACGGCACGATGGTGCGGAAGCGGCGACTCCCTATCGCTATCACCACGGAGCACAGCACCAGGCCGACCACGAAGTTCGTCAGGTGCCGGTACAGGAAGTACTGCGGGTCCCCGTGGGTGAGCGAGTCGCGTCCGCGGGTGGCCGACCAGACCAGCAGCGAGCTGCCGGCCGAGAGGGCCAGCGCGGCCAGCAGCAGTATCCAGTCCAGCCGCCAGAGCGTGGAGTCCTTGGCGAGGGCCTTGGAGACCCCGTTGCGCTGCGGGGCGAGCCGCAGCTGCCGGTAGGAGCCGTAGGAGGTCATGCCCGTCCCCTTCCCGGGCCGCGGCCGGGTTCGAGCGCGGCGTCGGCCGCGGTGTACGACGCCGGGCGGTCGGTCGGCGGTGCCTGGTCGAGGTAGGCCGCCGCCGGGGCCGGGTCGGCCTGCGCCGGGTCGAGCAGCGTCGGCAGCGGCGCGGAGGCCGTGGCGGAGGCCGGGACCGGCGCGGAGGCCGACGCGGCGGGCACGGTGGCCCCGGCGGGCACGGTGACCGGGCCGACCGGGGCGCCGACGGCCGGGGTCGTACCGGCGGTGAAGGCGGCCGGCTTGATGATCGCGGTGCCGTCCGGGTTGAACTTCGGCAGCTCGGCCTGCGGCGCGGTCAGCAGCGCCTTGCCGTTGTCGACGTTGCCCTTGTCGTCCACGCCGTACAGCGCCTGGTAGATCCGGCGGACGGCGTCGCCGGAGCCGCCGGAGCCGGTGCCGCCCTGGCTTATCGTCATGACGATCGCGTAGTCCTTGCTGTACGTGGTCAGCCAGGAGGTGGTCTGCTTGCCCTCGACTTCGGCGGTGCCGGTCTTGGCGTGCAGCGCGATCTTGTCCTGCGGCCAGCCCGCCCCGGCGAACTTCCAGGCGGCGGTGCCGCTGGTGATGACGCCGGCGGTGGCCTGGTCGATGTAGCTGAGCAGCTTCTGGTCGCCGGGGAACTTGGCGTCCGCCTGCGGGGCGATCTCGCGCACGAGCTCCCCGCCCGGGCTTATCACCGCCTTGGCGATGGTCGGCCGGTAGAACGTGCCGCCGTTGGCCAGCGCCGAGTAGATCCGGGCCATCTGGACCGGGGTGACGAGCGTGTCGCCCTGGCCGATCGCGAAGTTGACGGCGTCACCGGCGCGCATCTGGTAGCCGTCGACGCAGTTCTCCTTGGCGATCTGGTCGGAGAAGCTGTTGCCGCCCTTCTTCGCCTGGGCGCACCAGGCGTCCTTGTTGTTGTCGAAGAAGGACTGCTTCCACTGCCGGTCCGGGACGCGGCCGGTCACCTCGGCCGGCAGGTCGATGCCGGTCTTGGCGCCGAGGCCGAACTCGTGGGCGGTCTTGAAGAACCAGTCGGCCGGGTCCTTCTTCGGCTTGATGCCGCCGTCCTTCAGCCACTGGTCGTTCGCCAGGCCGTAGAAGACGGTGTCGCAGGAGACTTCGAGCGCCTTCTCCAGGGTGATGGAGCCGAAGCTCTCGCTCTCGAAGTTCTTGAACTCGCGGCCGCCGATGGTCATGCTCTTCGGGCACGGGTAGGTGCCGTCCAGCGGGTAGCCGGCCTGCACGGCGGCGGTGGTGGAGATGACCTTGAAGGTCGAACCGGGGGCGGACTGACCCTGTATGGCGCGGTTCAGCAGCGGGAAGTTGGAGTCCTTGCTGGTCAGCGACTGGTAGTCCTTGCCGCTGATGCCGCCCACCCAGAGGTTCGGGTCGTAGGTCGGGGCGCTCGCCATGGCGATGATCCGGCCGGTGTGCACGTCCATCACGACGGCGGCGCCGGAGTCGGCCTCGTAGTTGCGGTTGGTGACCTTGTCGAAGGTGTTCCGGGCGTCCGACATGGCCTGGGCCAGGTTGTCCTCGACGACCTTCTGCACCCGGGCGTCGATGCTGGTGACCAGGTTGTCGCCGGTCTTCGGGGCGACGGCGCCGGCGGTGCCGATCACCCGGCCGAGGTTGTCCACCTCCAGCTTGGTGATGCCGGCGGTGCCGCGCAGGTCGCGGTCGTACACCGACTCCAGGCCGGCCCGGCCGATCTGGTCGGCCGGCAGGTAGCGGTCCAGGCCGCTCTTGTCGGCGGTCTTGCTGACCTCCTCGTCGGTGACCGGCGAGAGGTAGCCGAGCACCTGGGCCATGTTGGCGCCCTCGGCGCCGGTGTAGCGGCGCACGGCGGTGGGCTGCGCGGTGATCCCGGGGAAGTCCTCGCGGCGCTCCATTATCTGCATCGCCTGCTGGGTGGTCGCTTCCTTGGTGACCGGGATCGGCTGGTAGGGCGAGCCGTTCCAGCAGGGCTGCGGGGTCTTGGCGTCGCAGAGCCGGACCTTCTCCTGCACGTCCTTGGCGGGCATCCCCAGGACCTCGGCCAGCCGGGACAGCACCCCCTTGCCGCCGTCCTTCTGCTGCAGCAGGGAGGTGCGGCTGACCGAGACCACCAGCCGGGTCTCGTTGCCGGCCAGCACCCGCCCGGAGGCGTCCAGGATCTCGCCGCGGACGGCCGGTTCGACCACCTCGCGGATGTGGTTGCCGGTCGCCTTGGCGGTGTACTCCTTGGCGTTGCGGATCTGCAGGTACCACAGCCGCCCGCCGAGGGTGGCGAGCAGCGACAGCACCAGGATCTGCAGCACCACCAGACGGATCGTCACCCGCCGGGTGCGGCCGGTCTCGGGGATGTTGCTCACGTCTCGTGCGCTCCAGGATGCGGGGGAGGTCGGGAGGTCGGGGCCGGACCGGTTACGGGCGGCGGGCGAAGCCGGGTACGCGCCGCTTCTTGTAGGAGGGGCCGGAGGAGACCTCGCGGGTGGTGCGGTAGCGGGCCAGCGTGCCCATGCCCGGGCCGCCCTGGTCGTCGTCGGCGGCGGCCACCGGGTCGCGCCCGAAGCGGCGGCCGAGCAGCATCACCAGCGGCACCACGAACGGCGCCAGCAGCAGGTCGTACAGCAGGGCGCTGATCACCAGGCCGCCGAGGCCGACGTGCCGGGCGGCGGTGTCGCCGACCAGGGCGCCGACCAGGGCGTACAGCAGCGTGGAGGCGACCGCGGCGGCGCCCACCACCAGGAGCGCGCTGGAGACGGAGCGCTGGCGGCCGTGCTCGGGGCGCAGCAGTCCGGCGGCGTAGCCCATCAGGCAGAGCACCAGTGCGTAGCGGCCGATGGCGTGGTCGGAGGGTGGCGCGAGGTCGGCCAGGAGGCCGCCCGTGAAGCCGACGAGGCAGCCGCCGGTGGGTCCGTAGACCATGGCGAGGCCGACCACGACGAGCAGCAGTATGTCCGGGGTGGCTCCCGGGAGCTGGAGCCGGCCGAAGACGCTGACCTGGAGGATCAGGCCGAAGAGGATCAGGCCGACGGAGACGGGGATGCGGGCGAGGCGCATGGCTCAGTTCCCCCCATTGGGCTTGGCGGGCGGGGCGGCGGGCGCGGTGGCCGGGGCCTGGCCCGGGGCGGGCGCGGCGGGGGCCTGGGGCTGTCCCGCGGCGGGGGCCGGCGGCAGCACGGCGTCGCGCGGGTCGGCGCGCGGCGGTACGACCACGACTCCGACCAGGTCCAGCCGGGTGAACTGGACGAAGGGCTCGACCAGGACGGTCTTGGTGAGCTGGCCCGCGTTGGCCTGGACCTCGGTGACCTTGCCGATGGGGACGCCGGGCACGAACGGGCGGCCGCTCTGCGAGCCGAAGGTGACCAGCCGGTCGCCGGGCTTGACCTGGGCCTTGCCGTTGAGCAGGGAGACCTTCATGGGGCTGTCGCCGCCGCCGGAGGCGAAGCCGATCTCGCCGGTGCCCTCCAGGCGGGTGCCGGCCGAGAAGCCGGGGTCGGAGGCGAGCAGCACGGTGGCGGTGGTCGGGCCGACGGTGGTGATCCGGCCGACCAGGCCCTGACCGTTGATCACGGTCATGTCGCGGGTGAGGCCGTCGTCGCTGCCGGCGTCGATGGTGATGGTCCAGGAGAAGCCCTGGGCCGGGCCGATCGCGATGACCTGGGCGGCCTTGACGGTGTATCCGCCGGCGCCCGCGGTGCGCAGCAGGTCGTCGAGTTGCTTGGTGCGCCCTGCGGCCATGTCGGAGGAGGCGAGCTTCTGCCGCAGCTCGGTGTTCTCGCGGGCGAGCTGGTCGGTGCGGCCGCTGTTGGTGGCGGCGTCCCGGAAGGCCCGGACGGTGTCGGCGACGGGGTCGACGACGGTGGCGGCGCCGCGTTCGACGGGGCCGAGGACGCCGGCGGCCGCGTGCCGGGCCGGGCCGAGCGGGGAGTCCTCACCGCCCTTGATGTCGACGGTGATCAGCGCGAAGGCGACGGCCACCAGCAGGATGAGCAGCAGCCGGCTCTCTCGTGTGTCCCTCACGGTGCTGGTACTGCCCCTTCGTACCTGGCGGCCGCCCGGGGCCGTGGGGCCCGGGCGGCGGCCCGTTCAGTCGTGTCGGATGTCGTGGTGCGTGGTGCTAACGGCGCGGCTGAGCGTCGAGTACCTGCTGGAGCGCCTCGAATTCCTCGACGCACTTGCCGGAACCGAGCGCGACGGAGTCGAGCGGGTTCTCGGCGATGTGGATCGGCATGCCGGTCTCGCGGCGCAGTCGCTCGTCGAGGCCGCGGAGCAGGGCGCCGCCGCCGGTGAGCACGATGCCGCGGTCCATGACGTCGCCGGCCAGCTCGGGCGGGCACTGGTCGAGGGTGGTCTTGACCGCGTCGATGATCGAGTTGACCGGCTCGTCGATGGCCTCGCGGACCTCGGCGGCGGAGATGACGACGGTCTTGGGCAGGCCGCTGACGAGGTCGCGGCCGCGGATCTCGGCGTGCTCGTCCTTCTCGCCCTCCAGGCCGAAGGCGCTGCCGATGCTCATCTTGATCTGCTCGGCGCTGCGCTCGCCGAGGAGGAGCGAGTACTCCTTCTTGATGTGCTGGACGATCGCGTTGTCGAGTTCGTCGCCGGCCACCCGGATGGACTGGGCGGTGACGATGCCGCCGAGGGAGATGACCGCGACCTCGGTGGTGCCGCCGCCGATGTCGACGACCATGTTGCCGGTGGCCTCGTGGACGGGCAGGCCGGCGCCGATGGCGGCGGCCATGGGCTCCTCGATGATGTGCACCTGGCGGGCGCCGGCCTGCGAGGAGGCCTCGATGACGGCGCGGCGCTCGACGCCGGTGATGCCGGAGGGCACGCAGACGACGACGCGCGGGCGGGCGAGGTAGCGGCGGCGGTGGATCTTGAGGATGAAGTACCGCAGCATCCGCTCGGTGATCTCGAAGTCGGCGATGACGCCGTCCTTGAGCGGGCGGATGGCGACGATGTTGCCGGGGGTGCGGCCGATCATCTTCTTGGCCTCGGCGCCGACGGCGAGGATGCCGCCGGTGTTGGTGTTCACCGCGACGACCGACGGCTCGTTCAGGACGATGCCCTTGCCCCTGACGTACACCAGCGTGTTGGCAGTTCCGAGGTCGATCGCCAAGTCGCGGCCGATGAACGACAGGTTGCTCGCCATGGGGTGTGGGTGCCTTCCCGGGCTCGGAGTTCATGGTGGGTGGACGACTGCGTGCGCCCACGCTTGGGCGGAGACCAGCTGAGCTGCCTTACCGGGCCCGTGAGTCGCGTCCATCGTAGTCACGCCGCGCGGTACGGACGTCGAGGTGGGGCATAGCGTCCATTGTCCGGAGCGTGATCGCTTCTCCGAGGATTGGGACGACGTGTCGGCAGCCCCAGTTCCCTATTTCACGATAAGAATGCCCCGGCCGGGCCAATGGTCCCGACCGGGGCAGTCCCTAGGTCCTCCGAGCGTGTCGCCCGGCCCGGCTCAGGCGTGCGCCGGGAAGAAGATCTTGATCTCGCGCTCGGCGGACTCCGGGGAGTCGGAGGCGTGGATCAGGTTCTCGCGGGTGATCGTCGCGTAGTCGCCGCGGATGGTGCCGGCCCCGGCCTCCAGCGGGTTGGTGGCGCCGGCCAGCATGCGGATGCCGGGCACGACCTCCTCGCCCTCGACGATCAGCGCGATGGACGGGCCGGAGGTCATGAACTCCAGCAGCGGCTCGTAGAACGGGCGGCCGACGTGCTCCGCGTAGTGCAGCTCCAGCGTCGCCCGGTCGAAGGTGCGCAGCTCGACGGCGGCGAGCTTCCAGCCGGCCTTGCGCTCGATGCGGCTGATGATCTCGCCCGCCAGGCCGCGGCGGACGGCGTCGGGCTTGAGCAGGACGAGAGTGCGCTGGGACACGGTGCGTCTCCTGGGGAATCGGTTCGGCAGACAGTCGGGTCGACGCGGGGGCCGACACGGCAGAGGTTACCTTGCGTACACGGCGTGTCGGTGCGCCAGTCCTGCCGCTCAGGCCTGTACGGCGGCGGCCTCGGTGGCGGCGGCGCGGGCGGCCTTGAAGTCGTCCACCTTGCGGCCGTAGTGCACCGAGCACCACCAGAGGCCGGCGAAGACGACGCCGAGGCCGAACATGGTCGGCAGGACGAAGCCGCTGGCGATCAGGCCGATCTGCAGCGCCCAGCCGATCTGCACCGCGCCGGGGCGGTTGATCATGCCGCAGAGCACGATGCACAGGGCCATCGCGATGCCGCTGACCGTCCAGATCTCCCCGTTGGAGACGTCGGTGAGCCGCATCGCGACCAGGGCCGCGAACATGATCAGCAGCGCTTCGCCGATCAGTGTCGAGGAGCAGAGCGTCCTCATGTTCACTTCCTCCCGAGCAGCAGGCGGGCCTCGCCCACCGTGATGACCGAACCGGTGACCAGCACCCCGGCGCCGCCGAGGTCGCCCTCCTCCTCGGCGAGGGTGACGGCGGCGGCGATGGCGTCGTCGAGGCGGGGCTCGACCTGGACGCGGTCCTCGCCGAAGACCTCGACGGCGAGGGCGGCGAGCTCGTCGACGTCCATCGCGCGGTGCGTGGAGTTCTGGGTGATGACGACCTCGGCCAGGATCGGCTCGAAGGCCTCCAGCACGCCGGCCACGTCCTTGTCGCCGGAGGTGCCGATCACGCCGACGAGCCGGGTGAAGCCGAAGGACTCGGTGAGCGCGGCGACGGTGGCGCGGGCGCCGTGCGGGTTGTGCGCGGCGTCCAGGACGATCGTGGGGCTACGGCGGACGACCTCCAGGCGGCCCGGCGAGGAGACGCCGGAGAAGGCCTGGCGGATCTTGTCGACGTCGAGCTGCCCGCCGCGGGCGCCGCCGACGCCGAAGAAGGCCTCGACCGCGGCCAGTGCGAGCGCCGCGTTGTGCGCCTGGTGCTCACCGTGGAGCGGGATGAAGACGTCCTCGTACTCCTCGCCGCCGAGTCCGCGCAGCGTCACCAGCTGGCCGCCGACGGCGAGTTCGCGGCGGATCACGCCGAACTCCATGCCCTCGCGGGCGACGGTGGCGTCGACCTCGACGGCGTGGCGCAGGATGGTCTGGGCGGCGTCCAGCTGCTGCTGGGCGACGACGGCGACGGCGCCGGACTTGATGATCCCGGACTTCTCGACGGCGATCTCGCCGGTGGTCTCGCCGAGCTTGTCGGTGTGGTCGAGGCCGATCGGGGTGATCACGGCGACGGAGGCGTCGATGACGTTGGTGGCGTCCCAGGAGCCGCCCATGCCGACCTCGACCACGGCGACGTCCACCGGCGCGTCGGCGAAGGCGGCGTACGCCATGCCGGTCAGCACCTCGAAGAAGGACATCGGCACCGGCTGCGCCGCGTCGACCATCCGCACGTAGGGCTCGATGTCGCGGTAGACCTCGACGAAGCGCTCGGGGCTGATCGGGGCGCCGTCCAGGCTGATCCGCTCGGTGACGGACTCCACGTGCGGGCTGGTGTAGCGGCCGGTGCGCAGCTCGAAGGCGTTGAGCAGCTGCTCGATCATCCGGGCGGTGGAGGTCTTGCCGTTGGTGCCGGTGATGTGGATGGAGGGGAAGGACCGCTGGGGCTGGCCAAGGATGTCCATCAGCGCCTCGATGCGGTCGAGCGAGGGCTCCAGTTTGTTCTCCGGCCAGCGCTCGGAGAGTTCCACCTCGACGTCCCGCAGGGCGTCGCCGGTGCCGCCGTCGGCGGGGCGGATGGTGTACGGGTTCGGGTCGGCCTTGTCGCTCACGACCACAGTCTACGGAGCGCTGGCGGGGGTTCCTCACAGGGTGAGGGCGGGGGTGAGAACGACCACTTTGTCCAGTCTTTGCCTGTCACTTCCAGTTTGATCCCTTTACTATCTATTTAGCGAATCCGACCCGCAATGAAGCATCGATTCGCAGCCGATAGGAGCCGCCAGCCTTTGATCACGAGGAGCACTGCGCCATGCCCGACGCCATGCACGACTGGATCACGCTTCGCCAGGACGCCGTCGTCTGGGTCGCCGGACTGATCTCCCTGGCCCTCGTGGCCTACATGGTGCTCGTCTTCGGACGCTTCCTCGTGTACTGGGCCGGCTCCCGCCACGCGTACCTGCGCAACCGGCCCGCCGAGCCCGGCGACCCCGCCGCCTTCCGGTGGCACCTGGTGATCCCCTGCCGCGACGAGGAGGCCGTGGTCACCCAGACCCTGGACGGCCTGCGGGCCGGTGCGCCCGAAGCCCACCTGTGGGTGATCGACGACGACAGCGAGGACGCCACCCGCGAACTGGTGCTCGCCGCGGCCGCCCGCGACCCCCGCGTCCACCTCGTCCAGCGCCGCCGCCCGCACGCCCGGATCGGCAAGGGCGCCGCCCTCAACGCCGCCTACCGGGAGATCTCCGCCTGGCTCCCCGAGGACACCGACCGCTCCCGCGTGGTGATCGGCGTGGTCGACGCCGACGGGCAGCTCGACCCGGGCACCCTCGCCCAGGTCTGCAACGACAAGGCCCTCGGCCGCCCCGACACCGGCGCCGTCCAGATCGGCGTCCGGATGCGCAACGCCGACGACGAACGCCCGCTGCCCGGGCGCGGCCGCACCGCCAACGCCCTCGCCCGCGCGCTGGTGCGGATGCAGGACGTCGAGTTCCAGGCCAACAACGCCGGCATGCAGCTGCTGCGCCGGCGCACCGGCAGCGTCGGCCTCGGCGGCAACGGCCAGTTCGTCCGGCTCACCGCCCTCGACTCGCTGACCGCCGAGGAGGGCCGCGCCGGACGCCCCTGGCCCGAGCGCGCGCTGCTGGAGGACTACGAGTCCGGCCTGGACCTGCGCCTGGCCGGCTGGCGGCTCACCCACGTCACCGAGACCCAGGTCTCCCAGGAGGGCCTGGTCTCGCCGCGCCGCTTCCTCACCCAGCGCACCCGCTGGGCCCAGGGCAACATGCAGTGCCTGCGCTACACCGGCCGGGTCCTGCGCTCCCCGCACTACACCCGGGCCGGCAAGGCCGAGGTCATGTACACCTTCCTGCAGCCCGTGGTCTGCGTGCTGCTGGTGCTGCTGTTCCCGCTCTCGCTCGGGATCACCGCCGCCGGGCTGGTGCTATTCCCCGCCGAGACCGCCGACTTCCAGCTCAGGTTCGGGCCGTGGATGCTGCTGGTCCTCGTGCTCGCCACGCTGCCGATGGTGTTCTGGGGCCTCGCCTACCGCAAGGCCGTCCACCCCGACCGCAGCCGGCTCACCGGCCTCCTCTGGGGCGTCCTGGTCTGGCTCTACGCCTACCACCTCTTCGTGGTCGCCGCCCGGGCCGCCGTCCGGCTGCTGCTCGGCCGCAACGGCTGGGCCAAGACCCGCCGCAACGCCGAGAAGGTCGCCGTCGGCGCCCCCACCGCGCTCGAATCCTGAGCCGCCCCTCCCCCGCGCTTCCTCCCCACTCCCCCACCGGAGCCCCCGCATGAGCACGTGCCTGCCCCCGTCCAGCGTCGCCGTCGTCCTCGGGACCCGCCCCGAACTGGTCAAGCTGGCCCCGCTGATCCACGAACTCGGCGACGCCACCCGGCTGGTGCACACCGGCCAGCACTGGGACGAGGCGATGTCCGGCCGTTTCCTGCGCGACCTGGGCCTGCCCCGGCCCGAGCTGCTCACCGGCGTCGGCGGCCGCCCCCGGGCCGGCCAGATCGCCCAGTCCCTGGGCCAGCTGGACGCCGCCTTCGCCGAGGACCGCCCCGCCGCCGTGGTCGTCCAGGGCGACACCAACGCCACCCTCGCCGGGGCGCTGGCCGCCAACGCCCGGGAGATCCCGCTGGTCCACGTCGAGGCCGGGCTGCGCAGCTTCGACCGGGCGATGCCCGAGGAGCACAACCGGGTGATGGTCGACCACGTCTCCGACCTGCTCTGCGCCGCCACCGACGACAACGTCGCCAACCTGCGCGCCGAGTCGCTGGCCGAGGACCGGATCGAGCTCACCGGCAACACCGTCGTCGAGGTGGTCCGCCGCCGGCTGCCGGACGCCGCCGCCCGCGCCGCGCTGCTCGCCGCGCACGGAATGCGCCCGGACGGGTACGTCCTGACCACCGTGCACCGCCCGGAGAACACCGACACCGCCGAGGCGCTCGGCGCCGTGCTCGCCGAGCTGGACCGGATCGCCCGGGCCGGCACCCCGGTGCTGTTCCCGATGCACCCGCGCACCAGGGCCGCCGTCGAGCGCTTCGGCCTGGAGGGCCTGCTGGAGCGGCTGGCCGTCACCGGCCCGGTCGGCTACGGCGACTTCCTGGGACTGGCGAGCCGTGCGGCGCTGCTGGTCTCCGATTCCGGCGGCGTGCAGGAGGAGTGCACCGTGCTCGGCCGGCCGCTGCTGGTGGTGCGCCGCTCCACCGAGCGCCCGGAGGCGGTCGCGGCCGGCTTCGCCGCACTGGTGCAGCCCGGCGAGGAGCTGGGCGAGCTGGCCCGCGCCTGGCTCTCCGACACCCCCGAGCGCCTCGCCCGGCTCGCGGCCACCCCGAGCCCGTACGGCGACGGCCTCGCCTCCGCCCGGATCGCCGCGCTGACCGCCGCGCTCGCCGGGGCCGCCGACTTCGCCGAGCCCGCGGCGCCGCTGCTGGCGGCCTGAGGCACCGACGGGCCCGACCGGATCAAGTCCCTTTCACCGGAGGGGACTTGTCGACCATCAGCTCCCGCGCGCCTCGGCGATGCCCCGGCCGCGCCGCAGGTCAGACCCCGGCCCGGGCCTCCGGCACGTGGGCGGCGCCGCCGTGCCGGCGGCGCAACTCGGCGGTGATTTCGGCCAGTTCGCCCTCGGGCAGCAGCGGCAGCATCATCGCCACGCCCTGCAGCAGCCCGCCCAGCAGGAAGGTGGTGTCGGCCGTCGAGGCGACCAGCCCGCGGACCTCGGCCACCTCGCCGGCCGCGACCGCCTCGATCAGCCGGGCGGCGTTGGCGCTCTCCTCGTCCACCGCGACCGCGCCGGTGTCGGCCGGAGCGCGCCGGGCCATCGACCGCAGCACCCGGTCGCCCACCTCGGGGGCGTAGGCCTTGCGGACGGCCTCGGCGGCGATCCAGGCGAGCAGGGTGGTCACCTCGCGCCCGGCGTGCTCGGCGAAGAGCATTTCCAGCTCGTGGTCGAACGCGACCTGGTTGCCGTGCCGGAAGGCGAGCAACAGGGTCGCCGCCCTGGCCTTGGCCTCATCGACCGCCTCGGCAGGCAGTTCGTCGGCCAACTCCTCGGTCACCACCACGCCATGCCCTCCCGTCCGTCGCCCCATCGGGAACACCCCGCAGGAACGCTCAGCAGAAACGCCTTCGGAAACTCCGTGCACACCGTACACATCCGACCTGCAAACTTCCGCGAACGCGCGCGGGCAAGACCGGAATCAATTCGCTCGGAATAGGACCTCACCCGGTCCAGGATGAATATTCGCCGGAAGGGAGCAATGTTGCTGCGCTATTAGGCGTAACGAAAGCCCCCCGACGCGCCGCCGGGCGGGGAACCCGCGAAACGCCGAGGGGCCGCACCCCGCGCGTCGCGGAGTGCGGCCCCTTGCGGGCGGTACGGGCTCAGCCCTGCGGCAGCGCCGCCAGCTGGGCGGTGATCCGGGCGATGTCCGCCTCGGCGGCCTCCTGGCGGCCCTTGATCTTGGCGACCACCTCGTCCGGCGCCTTGGCGAGGAACGCCTCGTTGCCGAGCTTGGCGGTGGTCTGGGCCTTCTCCTTCTCGGCGGCCGCGAGGTCCTTGGCGAGGCGCTTGCGCTCCGCCGCGACGTCGATGGTGCCGGAGAGGTCGAGCGAGACGGTGGCGCCGGCGACCGGGAGCGAGGCGGTGGCCGAGAAGCCCTCCTCGGGGGCGGTCAGCCGAAGCAGCGAGCGGATCGCGTCCTCGTGGGCGGCCAGCGCGGTGCCGTCCAGCTCCAGGGCGGCCGGGACGCGCTGGCCCGGCTTGAGGCCCTGGTCCGTGCGGAAGCGGCGGACCTCGGTGACGACCTGCTGCAGCGTGGCGATCTCCGCCTCGGCCGCGGCGTCGCGGAAGCCGCTGTCCTTCGGCCAGTCGGCGATGACCACCGACTCGGCGCCGGTCAGCGTCGTCCACAGCGTCTCGGTGACGAACGGCACGATCGGGTGCAGCAGGCGCAGCGTGACGTCCAGGACCTCGCCGAGCACCCGGCGCGCGGCGTCGGCCTGCGGGCCGCCCTTGGCCAGGGTGGTCTTGGAGAGCTCGACGTACCAGTCGAACACCTCGTCCCAGGCGAAGTGGTACAGCGCCTCGGAGAGCTTGGAGAACTGGTAGTCCTCGTACAGCCCGTCCACCTCGGCGACGGTGCTGTTCAGGCGCGACAGGATCCAGCGGTCGGCCGCGGTCAGCTCCTCCGGCGCGGGCAGCGGGCCCTCGACGGTGGCGCCGTTCATCAGCGCGAAGCGGGTGGCGTTCCAGATCTTGTTGGCGAAGTTGCGGGCCGCCTGGACCCAGTCCTCGCCGATCGGCACGTCGACGCCCGGGTTGGCACCGCGCGCCAGCGTGAAGCGCAGCGCGTCGGAGCCGTACTTGTCCATCCAGTCCAGCGGGTTGACGACGTTGCCGAAGGACTTCGACATCTTCTTGCCGTTCTGGTCACGGACCATGCCGTGCAGCGCGATGGTGTGGAACGGCGGGGTGCCGTCCATCGCGTAGAGGCCGAACATCATCATCCGGGCGACCCAGAAGAACAGGATGTCGTAGCCGGTGACCAGGACGGAGTTCGGGTAGAACTTCGCCAGGCTCTCGGTCTGCTCCGGCCAGCCGAGCGTGGAGAACGGCCAGAGGCCGGAGGAGAACCAGGTGTCCAGGACGTCGGTGTCCTGGTGCCAGCCCTCGCCGGCCGGCGGCTGCTCGTCGGGGCCGACGCAGACGACCTCGCCGTTGGGGCCGTACCAGACCGGGATGCGGTGGCCCCACCACAGCTGGCGCGAGATGCACCAGTCGTGCAGGTTGTCGACCCAGTCGAAGTACCGCTTCTCCATCTCCTGCGGGTGGATCTTGACCTTGCCGTCGCGGACGGCGTCGCCGGCGGCCTTGGCGAGCGGGCCGACCTTGACCCACCACTGCATGGACAGCCGCGGCTCGATGGTGGTCTTGCAGCGCGAGCAGTGGCCCACCGAGTGGACGTACGGGCGCTTCTCGGCGACGATCCGGCCCTCGGCGCGCAGCGCGGCGACGATCGCCGAGCGGGCCTCCAGGCGGTCCAGGCCGAGGAACGGGCCGTGCACGGTGATGACGGCGTGCTCGTCCATGACCGCGATGTTCGGCAGGCCGTGGCGCTGGCCGATCTCGAAGTCGTTCGGGTCGTGCGCGGGCGTCACCTTGACGGCGCCGGTGCCGAACTCCGGGTCGACGTGGGCGTCGGCGACGATCGGGATGCGGCGGCCGGTCAGCGGCAGCTCGATCTCGGTGCCGACCAGGTGCTTGTAGCGCTCGTCCTCCGGGTGGACGGCGACCGCGGTGTCGCCCAGCATCGTCTCGGCGCGCGTGGTGGCGACGACGATGGAGTTCTCGCCCTCGCCGTAGCGGATCGAGACCAGCTCGCCGTCGTCGTCCTGGTACTCCACCTCGATGTCGGAGATGGCCGTCAGGCAGCGCGGGCACCAGTTGATGATGCGCTCGGCGCGGTAGATCAGCTCGTCGTCGAAGAGCTTCTTGAAGATGGTCTGGACGGCCTGGGACAGGCCCTCGTCCATCGTGAAGCGCTCACGGGACCAGTCGACGCCGTCGCCCAGGCGCCGCATCTGGCCGGAGATCTGGCCGCCGGACTCCGCCTTCCACTTCCAGACGCGCTCGACGAAGGCCTCGCGGCCCAGGTCGTGGCGGGACTTGCCCTCCTTGGCGAGCTCGCGCTCGACCACGTTCTGGGTGGCGATGCCGGCGTGGTCCATGCCGGGCTGCCACAGGGCCTCGTAGCCCTGCATGCGCTTGCGGCGGACCAGGGCGTCGATCAGCGTGTGCTCGAAGGCGTGGCCCAGGTGCAGGCTGCCGGTGACGTTCGGCGGGGGGATGACGATGGTGAACGGAGGCTTGTCGCTCTTCGCGTCGGCGCTGAAGTACCCACGCTCCACCCAGCGCTCGTACAGCTCGCCCTCTACGTCCGCGGGGGTGTAGGTCGTCGGGAGGGTTGCTGCTTCGTCCCCGGCGGAGGTGCTCACGGGGTGCTGGTTCGTCGTGTCGGTCACGACGCACAGTTTACGTAACCGGGGGGGCGGGTTACGAACCGCTTTCGGTCCGCGGACGCGCCACGCCCGAACGGGCCCGTGTCCGGCGCCGTGCGGTAGCGTGCCCGGGCACTCGTCCGGTTGACCGGACGTGCACGGAACGACTCCACACCGAGACAGGCCGCGGGTGCGGCGGGGGAGCACAGACGCAGATGTACGGCCAGGGACAGCAGTATCCGCAGGGACAGCCGCCGCAGCAGCCCTACGGGGGGCCGCCGCCGCAGTACGGCGCCCCGCAGCAGCCTTACGGCGCTCCGCAGCCCCAGTACGGCTACCCGCCGCAGCAGCCCTACGGCGCTCCCCAGCAGCCGTACGGCGCGCCGCCGCAGGCCCCGTACGGGCAGCCGGGCTACCCGGTGGCTCCGCCGCGGAAGGGCAAGGGCGGCCTGGTCATCGGCCTGGTGGTCGGCGCGCTGGTGCTGGGCGGCGGCGGCTTCGCCGCGTGGAAGTTCCTCGGCGGCAGCGACTCGGGCGGCAAGTACAAGATCACTTCGCCGCAGACCCTGGCCGACGGCTACGTCCAGAAGTCGTCCAAGGAACAGGCCGCCGACATGAGCAAGCCCGAGGCGTCCAAGCTCGGCACGGACCTCCACGTCCTGGTCGCCAGCTACAGCAAGGGTTCGGACGCGATGGACACCTTCTCGGTGATCGGCGTCTACGGTGACCTCAACGACCCCGGGCAGATCATCGAGGACTCCAAGAAGGACAGCGGCGGCCTGTCCGTGTCGATGACCGACTTCCCGGCGCAGGACGCCAACAACTCCTCGGCGAAGCTCTCCTGCGGGACGTCGACCATGCTCGGCAAGCCCGGCCCCACGATCTGCGTGTGGGCGGACAAGTCCACCACCGGTCGGGTCTCCTTCACCAAGCTCAGCCTGAGCGGCGGCAGCAGCCAGGCGCTCACCGCGGAGCAGGCGGCCGCCAAGACCCGGACCATCCGCGACGCCATGGTCGTCGCCAGGTAGCACCCGCGCCGGCCGGCGCACGCACGCGAGGGGCCCCGCACCGGATCCGGTGCGGGGCCCTTCGGTGTGACGGCCCCGGGTCAGGCGCTCTTCTCGCGGCGCTCGCGCTTGATCATGTCGCGCGGGACGAGGGTGGGGATGGCGTGCTTGGAGACCACGTCCCCGGTGACCACCACGCGGGCGACGTCCTGGCGCGAGGGGACCTCGTACATCACGGACATCAGCACCTCCTCCATGATGGCCCGCAGCCCGCGCGCGCCGGTGCCGCGCAGGATCGCCTGGTCGGCGATCGCCTCCAGCGCGTCCCGGGAGAACTCCAGCTCCACACCGTCGAGTTCGAAGAGCTTGCGGTACTGCTTGACCAGCGCGTTGCGCGGCTCGGTGAGGATCTGCAGCAGCGCCTCGCGGTCCAGGTTGTGCACGCTGGTGATCACCGGCAGGCGGCCGATGAACTCGGGGATCATGCCGAACTTCACCAGGTCCTCGGGCATCACCTGGCGGAAGTGGTCGCTGGCGTCCGACTCCCGCTTGGAGCGGATGTTGGCGCCGAAGCCGATGCCCTTGGCACCCGCGCGGCCCTCGATGATCCGCTCCAGGCCGGCGAACGCGCCGCCGACGATGAACAGCACGTTGGTGGTGTCGATCTGGATGAACTCCTGGTGCGGGTGCTTGCGCCCGCCCTGCGGCGGCACCGAGGCGGTGGTGCCCTCCAGGATCTTCAGCAGGGCCTGCTGCACGCCCTCGCCGGAGACGTCCCGGGTGATCGACGGGTTCTCGCTCTTGCGCGCGACCTTGTCGATCTCGTCGATGTAGATGATCCCGGTCTCGGCCTTCTTGACGTCGTAGTCGGCCGCCTGGATCAGCTTGAGCAGGATGTTCTCGACGTCCTCGCCGACGTAGCCGGCCTCGGTCAGCGCCGTGGCGTCCGCGATCGCGAACGGCACGTTGAGCATCCGGGCCAGGGTCTGCGCCAGCAGCGTCTTGCCGGAGCCGGTGGGGCCCAGCAGCAGGATGTTGGACTTGGCCAGCTCGATGGCGTCCTCGCGGCCGTTGCCGCCGCTGCGGCCCGCCTCGCCGGCCTGGACGCGCTTGTAGTGGTTGTAGACCGCGACCGACAGCGCCTTCTTGGCGAGGTCCTGGCCGACCACGTACTGGTCCAGGAACTCGTAGATCTCACGGGGCTTCGGGAGCTCCTCGAAGCGCACCTCGGAGGTCTCGGCGAGTTCCTCCTCGATGATCTCGTTGCACAGGTCGATGCACTCGTCGCAGATGTACACGCCTGGGCCGGCGATCAGCTTCTTCACCTGCTTCTGCGACTTGCCGCAGAACGAGCACTTGAGCAGGTCGCCACCGTCTCCGATGCGTGCCACGAGGTGCTTCCCCTTCGCCAGGGGCCCCGCAGGGGTTCCGGGGCCTGGTGCTGTGGACCGTCAACGCCGACGGCGCTCGGTCTCGCTATCCGACGGTACTCTGCCGGGCCCGTGATTCCGTCCTCTTCGCCAGGTCTGCCCTACGCCCTGGGCGAATTGATACCGAACAGATGCCGTGACACGGGCCCGCCGATGGGTTGGGGCGGGACGCGCAGGGGTGCGCGTCCCGCCCCGATGGGCCCCTCCCGCCCCTCGGGGCCCGGAGGGAGCCGACCTCAGGAGGTCAGCGAGGTCTTGCGGGTGGAGATGATCTGGTCGACCAGGCCGTACTCGGCGGCCTCCTCGGCGGTCAGGATCTTGTCGCGCTCGATGTCCTCGCGCACCTGCTCCACCGACTTGTTGGAGTGCTTGGAGAGCATCTGCTCCAGCTGCTCGCGCATCCGGAAGATCTCCTTCGCCTGGATCTCCAGGTCGGACACCTGGCCGCGGCCGGTCTCGGTGTACGGCTGGTGGATCAGGATCCGGGCGTTCGGCAGGGCCATCCGCTTGCCGGGGGTCCCGGCGGCGAGCAGCACGGCCGCGGCGGAGGCCGCCTGGCCCATGCAGACCGTGGTGATGTCCGGCTTCACGTACTGCATGGTGTCGTAGATGGCCGTCAGGGCCGTGAACGAGCCGCCGGGCGAGTTGATGTACATCTGGATCTCGCGGTCCGGGTCCATCGACTCCAGGCACAGCAGCTGCGCCATGATGTCGTTCGCCGAGACGTCGTCGACCTGCGAGCCGAGGAAGATGATGCGCTCCTCGAACAGCTTGGCGTACGGGTCGTACTCGCGGATGCCCTGGGTGGTGCGCTCGACGAAGCGCGGGACGATGTAGCGGCCCTCGGCGCGCATGTCCTCGACGCGGGCCTGGGCGGCCGACAGGCTGGGGATGTTCATGGGGATTCTTGTCCTCCGGGGCGTTGGGGCTGTGGTCTCGTGGGCCGGGCCGAGGCTCAGGCGCCCGTGCCGCCGCCGCCGGGGACGTCCGCGGCGCTGTGCATGATCGCGTCGATCAGGCCGTACTCCAGGGCCTCCTCCGGCGTGAACCAGCGGTCGCGGTCGGAGTCCCGGGTGATCTGCTCGAAGGACTGGCCACTGTGGAAGGCGATCAGCTCGGACATCCGCTTCTTGGTGCGCAGGAGCTGCTCGGCCTGGATGCGGATGTCGGTGGCGGAGCCGCCGAGGCCCGCGGAGGGCTGGTGCATCAGGATGTTGGCGTTCGGCAGCGAGAAGCGCTTGCCCTTGGCGCCGGCGGTCAGCAGGAACTGGCCCATCGAGGCGGCCATGCCCATCGCGATGGTGACGACGTCGTTCTTGATGTACTGCATGGTGTCGTAGATCGCCATGCCGGCCGAGATCGAGCCGCCCGGGGAGTTGATGTAGAGGAAGATGTCCTTTTCCGGGTCCGCGGCCAGCAGCAGCAGCTGGGCGGTGATCTTGTTGGCGATGTCGTCGTCGACCTGCTGGCCGAGGAAGATGATCCGCTCGTTGAGCAGCCGGTTGTAGACCTGGTCGCCAAGGCCGCCGAGCACGTCACCAGCGGCGGCGTGCGGCGCCATCGGGCCAGGCATCTGCATCTGCGGGAACGTCACTTAGCCACCTGCTCAGTCGATTTGGAGGGCCGTTCCGCGGCTCTCGCGATGTCGCACAGCTTCCGGGTATCACGTCGTGATTGTTGCTGTCCAAGGACCCTAACGCGCAGGCCCGGCCGCAGAATCCCTCACGCAGAACTGTTCGCTGTGAGCGCAGGGTCGCGGCGTGCCGCGGGCGGGAAGACAGCGGGCCCGGACACCATGACGGCGTCCGGGCCAGCTGCGTGCCCTCAGGGGGCTGCCGGGGCTCAGGCCTCGGTCTTCTCCTCGGCGCTCTCCTCGGCGGCGGCCTCGACGGTCTCGCCCGTCTCGTCCTCGTCGTCGAAGTTGATCTCGTTGCCCTCGGTGTCGACGACCTTGGCGGCCTCGACCACGGTGGCCAGCGCCTTGCCGCGGGCGACCTCGCCGACCAGCATCGGCACCTGGCCGCCCTGGACGACCTGCTGCGCGAACTGGTCGGGGGTGAGGCCCGAGCCGGCGGCGCGGCGGATGAGGTGCTCGGTCAGCTCCTCCTGGTTAACACCCAGCTCCTCGTCGGCGACGATCTGGTCCAGGACGAACTGGGTCTTGATGCCCTTCTTCGCCTGCTCCTCGATCTCCGCGTCCCACTCCTCGCGGGACTTGCCCTGGGTCTCCAGGTAGGTGTCGATGTTCAGGCCCATCGGCTCCAGCTGGTGGTGCTCGACGTTGTGCTTGCGGGTCTCGATCTCGTCCTTGAGGAGCTTCTCCGGGTACTCGATCTCGACCAGCGCGAGCAGGGCGTCCAGGACCTTCTCCTGGGCCTGGGTGGCCTGGTCGTACTCCTTCATGCGCTCCAGGCGCTTGCGGGAGTCGCCGCGCAGCTCCTCCAGGGTGTCGAACTCGCTGGCCAGCTGGGCGAACTCGTCGTCCAGCTCCGGCAGCTCCTTCTCCTGGACGGTGGTGACGGTGACGGTGACCTCGGAGGTCTTGCCCGCCTGGGTGCCACCCTTCAGCTCGGTCTCGAAGGTCTTCTCCTCGCCGGCGGACAGGCCGACGACGGCCTCGTCGATGCCGTCGATGAGGCGGCCCGAGCCGATCTCGTAGCTCACGCCGGTGGCGGTGCCGTCCTCCGGCACCTCACCGTCGACCTTGGCGACCAGGTCGACGACCACGATGTCACCGGCAGCGGCGGCGCGCTCGACGTCCTTGACCGAGGAGAAGCGCTCGCGCAGCTGCTCCAGGGACTTCTCGACGTCCTCGTCGGAGACGACGATCGGGTCGACCGTCACCTCGATGGACGAGAACTCCGGCAGGGTGATCTCCGGACGGATGTCGACCTCGGCGGTGAACTTGAGGTCACCACCGTCGGCGATCTTCTCGACACCCTCGATGTTGGTGATGTCGGGCTGGCCGAGGACCTCGATCTTGCCCTCGTCGACGGCCTGCGTGTAGAAGCGCGGCAGGGCGTCGTTGACGGCCTCCTCCAGCACGGCACCACGGCCGAAGCGCTGGTCGATGACGCGAGCCGGGATCTTGCCCTTGCGGAAGCCCGGAACCGTGACCTGCTGGTTGATCTTCTTGTACGCCGCGTCGAGGCTGGGCTTGAGCTCCTCGAAGGGCACCTCGACGGTGAGTCGAACCCGGGTCGGGTTCAGAGTCTCGACGGCGCTCTTCACGGTTAGGTCTCCTAGGGGCTTGCGGTCAGGTTGTCTCCGCCCGTCCCCGCCGCCAGGCCGGAGCCGTACGGGTGGGTCGGACGAGACGGGCGATGGGCGGTTGGAGCTGCATCTCCCGTGGGGTGGACGGTGAGCTTGACTCCTCGCCCTCGTGCGGTTGACCTGGGTTGACGCCACAGGGACTACCGCCAGCGCCCCATCCTACCGGTACCACGAAAGGCGGACGCCAGACGCCACCGTACCGGCCGAACAGAACAGGGCCCCGCCCCGGTGGGCGAGACCCTGCCGCACTGTCGGGGTGACCGGATTCGAACCGACGGCCTTCCGCTCCCAAAGCGGACGCGCTACCAAACTGCGCCACACCCCGTGGTGCCGAGAGGAAGCGTACACGGCGGGCCTGTTCGGCTCGCCGACTATTCGGGCGCGGGCGCGGGCGCGACGGCGCCGGGTTCCGCGCGGGCGCGGGGGGCGGAAACGCGGTGTGCGAAACGGGGTGTGCACGCGGGCGGCCGGACCAGGTACGCTGTTGCCCGAACTTCCGGCCGTCACGGCCGGGGGATCGTGCGGGCGTAGCTCAATGGTAGAGCCCTAGTCTTCCAAACTAGTCACGCGAGTTCGATTCTCGTCGCCCGCTCTCCGCCCGGCCCCGGTGCGCACTCGCGCGCCGGGGCCGGCTGCGTTTCCGGGTGCCGTCGGGGGCCCGGGCCCCCGACGGCACCCCCCGCGCCGTTCAGTGCCCGCGCCGCTCAGAGCCCGAGGCGGGCGGCCCGGGCGGCGGCCCGGTCGAGCAACTGGTGGACGTCGCCCTCACGGGTGGTGGGGCGGTCGTTGAACTCGTCCGGGGAGCGCGCCGGACGGCCGGTGCCGTGCAGCACCTCCATCAGCTGGACCCGCGCGGTGCGGACGGTGGCCGGGGTGCCGTAGCCGTGCGCCAGCACGGCGGCCTGGGCGCCGAGCAGGCAGACCCGGCCGGCCTGGTCCCACATCGCGCCCTGCAGCCAGCCGTGGGCGCCGATGTAGCGGGAGGCGAGCCGGAGGTGGTCGGCCGCGGTGACCGGGACGGGGCGGGCGGGGCGGCGCAGCGCCCGGTCGAGCAGGGTGGCGCGGGGCGCCGGGTGGCCGGCCTGCCAGGGGCTCGGGGTGCTGCCGTACGGGCGGACGTACCAGGCAGGGGTGCGGGCGGGGGCGGGCAGCGAGGCGAGGTACGCCTCGATCTCGGCGACCAGGGCGGCGCCGTCCGGCCCGGACGGCAGCGGCCGGAGCGGGAGCGGTCTGACCGGGGGCGGGGGGAGTGTCGGGTCGGTGGTGCGGGGCATGCGGGTTCTCCGGGCGGAAGGCGTTCGGGTTCCGCTGCCCAAAGTGGGGCATACAGGACGTTTCCGCGACCGGAGGGCCGGGCGGTCCGGATGGTTTCCCGGTTGGGTGCCGGGCCGATAGCCTCGGGCCCGTTCGAGCGCAGTTCGAGCGCGAGCTCAGCGGCCGCGCTCCCGAGGTGGAGGAGTCCCGGTGCGTCCGCAGGAGCGACTGGCCGTCATACAGCACTGCGTGGTGCGGGAGATGGCGCGGCTGGGCCAGGTGTTCCGCCTGGACGGCGAGGTCGTGCGCGGCCCGGGCACCACGGCGGTGGCGGTGCGTGAGCACCCGGGGCACGACGGCACCGGGCACGTGGACCTCGGCTTCGTGCTGCGGCTCGGCCGGGCGGACGCGCCGGTGGTGTGGGACTGCGCGGCCGGTCTCGGCAAGACCGAGGAGGAGAAGCTCGCCAACGCGGTGAAGATGTGGGCGACCACCACCGCCTCGGTGCTGGTCGAGCTGGCGGAGGGCCGCGGGGTGCACGCCGACCACCCGGACCTGCCCGAACTCCCGGGCTGGCGGGCGGTCCAGGGGCCGGCGGCGGTGTTCGGCTTCGGCAACGAGCACCTGGCGGGCTGGCTCGCCGAGAACCGGGTGCTGCCGGCGCTGGCGCCCGCGCTGCGCTCGGAGCTGTCCGGGCCGGGCCCGGTCGGGGTGAAGCTCTTCCTGGGCGGGAAGGCGGGGGACGACGTCGCCGAGGTCCGGGTGGGCGGCGAGGTGTCCGAGGCGGCCTCGGCGGCGCTGCGCGCGCTGGACTGGCCACGGGGTGAACGGCTGTGCTGGGCGCGGCTGTTCGTCCTGCTGACGGCCGAACGGGAGGAACCGGCGCAGGCCGCGCCGGCGGGTGCCGTGGCACCCGCACCGATGCGCGTTCCGGCCCCGGCGGCAGCGCGGCCCCGGGGTTTGTTCGCTCGCTGGCGGCAGGCCAGACGGGCCGGCCGGTGACCCCCGGGCGGGGGTGCGGACGGCCCGGTCGGGTCAGCCTCCGGTGATGCTGGAGATGCTGTGCGCGAGGTTGGCCAGCAGGGAGTTGATCGAGGTCGCGACCGTGGTCTCGTGCAGCATGAAGCCGAACAGGGCGGCGACGATCGCGTGCGGGATCTTCATCTGCTTGTTGCGGATGAAGATGATGCTCAGGATCGCGAACAGGACCAGCGCGGAGACGGAGAGTGCCACCCGGACTCACTTCCTCGTTTTCATAGCGGGGTGCCACCACCCGGCGACACCAGCGAAAGCCGGACCCCGGCATGTCCCACGGTCCCGAGGCGGAATCGCGGACCGTCCGACACACCGCCGGTGAGGGAGCCCACGATCGACCGCTGTCTGTCGTGCCGCACGTGACGCCCCCTATCCCCCGAATCCTGAACAGTCCCGCCCGGACTCAGTGTGGTCGACCGTGCCGATTGCGTAAAGGTCTGACAGTCGGCCCAACGCCGATATCCTGCGCTGCGGGACGAGTTTCCGCCGACCGGGACGATAGCCGAGTCGTCCTGACGAATCGTCGGCGGGGCCGTGCTGAGCGGCCGGGAGACGGTCGGGGGCGGTTAACGGAAGCCGCTGGTCCGGTCCGCCGACGGGCCGTCCGATTTGGCCGAAGATCAGCTGCCGGACTTGACAGTCACTGCCCCCGGCATGTGCCGCCGCGTCACCCGTTGCCGGGCCGTCGACGGCTCACGCGCGACCGGCCCGCCTCCCCCGGCCGCGCCCGGCGGCGCCCTGCCGCGCTAGTCGCGCCAGAGCAGCAGCACCGCGCGGTCGTCGTTGATGTCCCGCGCGACCGTCTCGATCAGCGCGGCGGCGGCCCCGGCGCCCGCGCCCGCACCGCCTCCCGGCACCAGCCGGTCGGCCTCCCCCATCAGCCGGTCCATGCCCTCGGTGAGGTCCCGGCCCGGCGCCTCGACCATGCCGTCGGTGCACAGCATCAGCACGTCGCCCCGGTTGAGCCGGCCGCGCACGCCCTCGAACTTGGCGCCGTCGTAGATCCCGAGCAGCGGGCCGTCGGCCTCCTTGACCTCCCAGCGGCCGGCTCCCGCGACGCGCTGCATGCCCGGCAGGTGCCCGGCCGACAGCAGCTCGTACTCGCCGGTGTCCAGGTCCAGCACCAGGTGGACGGCGGTGGCGAAGCCCTCCTCCCAGGACTGGCGCAGCAGGTAGCCGTTGGCGGCGGGCAGGAAGTCGTGCGCGGGCAGCGAGCCGACCAGGCCGCCGAAGGCGCCGGAGAGCAGCAGCGCGCGGGAGCCGGCGTCCATGCCCTTGCCGGAGACGTCCGCGAGGACCACCTCCAGCAGGCGCTGGCCGGGGCCGGTGCGGGCGGCGACCACGAAGTCCCCGGAGAAGGACTGGCCGCCGGCCGGGCGCAGCGCCATGTCCGCGTGCCAGCCGACCGGGAGCGCGGGCACCCGGCTCTGCACCCGCAGCCGCTCGCGCAGGTCGAAGAGCATCGTGGAGCCGCCCCACCAGGGCACGCCGACCCGGGCCCGGAACTGGGCCAGCAGCAGGCCGCCCACCCCGGCGGCGCCGACCACCAG
This sequence comes from Kitasatospora sp. NPDC085464, assembly GCF_044541955.1. NCBI lineage: Bacteria > Bacillati > Actinomycetota > Actinomycetes > Kitasatosporales > Streptomycetaceae > Kitasatospora > Kitasatospora sp. NPDC085464. The sequence continues at coordinate 42,942 of NZ_JBITTM010000035.1, read as the reverse complement.
GGCCGCGCCCGGGGTGACGCCGTAGACGTAGGCCTCCGGGTTGTCGCTGGCGACCCGCTGGCCGGTGTGGATCACGGACTCGGCGGACAGGCCGAGCGCGGCCAGCGCGTAGAGCACCACCAGGCTGCCCGGGCGCAGCAGCAGGGCGCCGGCCAGGATCGGCAGGACCAGGGAGGTGGGCGGGGCCCAGTCGGGGAGCCAGATGTTGAGCAGGATCAGCAGGGGGACGAGCAGGGCGAGCGCGCAGAGCACCGGCCAGTCGGCGGCGCCGCCGCGGAAGTAGTCCACACCGGCCGTGCGCAGCCTTCGGCGGACCCGGCGGAGCCTCTTGCGCAACCGGGCCGTCACGGGCTCGGACGCGGGGGTGGCGCCGGGCCTCGTCGCAGTCGTCTGGGGCGGTGCGCCCGGCGGTCTGCCAGCCATGGGGACCGACCCTATCCACGGGCACGGCCCGGCGTCGACGGCCCGGACGCGGGCGGGTGCGCCGGTGCGCGGGGCGCTCAGCGGGTTTCGGCCGATCGGAACGGTTGCGGGCGCGCCGTCAGGAGGCCTGCGCCGATTGGGCGTACGGAACGGGCGGGTGGCGTGTGCACCCCGCGCACGGGCTGGTCCGCGCGCCGGGTGCTGTGGCCGATCCCACAGGTCGGACGGGTCCGTCGGGGCGCCCGGGACGGCGGCGGCCGGCCGCGCGGGGTGCGCGGCCGGCCGTGGGAGGAGGGGTGGGTGGATCAGCCCTGGGGGTGGTGGGCCGGGATCGGCGGGAGCTCGCCGGTGGTCTCGTACTCGCTCAGCATCTCGATCCGGCGGGTGTGCCGCGGCTCGCCGCTGTACGGGGTGTTGAGGAAGATCTCGACGAACTCGGTGGCCTCCTCCTGCGTGTGCATGCGGCCGCCGATGGAGATCACGTTGGCGTTGTTGTGCTGACGGCCGAGCTCGGCGGTCTGGGTGCTCCAGGCCAGCGCGGCCCGGACGCCCTTGACCTTGTTGGCGGCGATCGCCTCACCGTTGCCCGAGCCGCCGATCACGATGCCCAGGGCCTCGGAGTCGGCGGCGGTGCGCTCGGCGGCGCGCAGGCAGAACGGCGGGTAGTCGTCCTCGGCGTCGTAGATGTGCGGCCCGCAGTCGACCGGCTCGTGGCCGGCCCCCTTCAGCCACTCCACGAGGTGGTTCTTCAGTTCGTATCCGGCATGGTCGGAGCCCAGGTACACGCGCATGGCATGAGTGTGGCATGCGCGTGCGCCCGGGCCCGACAACGGGGGCTTCAGCGGGGCTTCAGCGGGGCTTCAGCGGGGGTCAGCGAGGGCTTCAGCGGCGGCCGAGGAGCTTCCAGGCCAGCGGCAGGGCGCCCGCGGCGAGGGCGGCCTTGAGGGCGTCGCCGACCAGGTACGGGTAGAGGCCGAGCTCGGCGGCGCGGGTGAGCGGCACGTGCAGCGCGAGGGCCAGGTACGGGACGCCGACCGCGTAGACGGCGAGGCTGCCGAGGGCCATGGTGACGGCGGTGTTCACCGGGGTGCGGTCGGCGCCGCGGCGGGCCAGCACGCCGGTCAGGGCGGCGGCGAGGACGAAGCCGAGCACGTAGCCGAACGAGGGCATCGCCCAGCCGGAGGTGCCCTCGGCGAACCAGGGCAGGCCGGCCGCGCCGGCGAGCAGGTAGAGGGCGAGCGAGGCGGCGCCGCGGCGGGCACCGAGCGCCGTGCCGACCAGCAGGGCGGCGAAGGTCTGGCCGGTGACCGGCACCGGCGAGCCGGGGACGTTCACCGACAGCTGGGCGGCCACGCCGGTCAGCGCGGCGCCGCCGGCCACCAGGGCCAGGTCGCGGACCTGGCCGCCGATGCGGGTGGCGGCGGCGGGCAGCAGGTCGGCGAGGACGGCGCGGTGCGGTATCGGGGTGGTGGCGGTGGCCATCGGGGGATCCTCCGTGGGCTCCAAGTGGGTGAACACCTGTGAACCTACGTGGTGATCCACTGCGCGAGCGGCACGGTTTCGGACAAAGCCCCGCCCTCGGGCGTTGTCGGATCCGGCCCGAAGTGACTCAAGGTCACCGCGACGGCACCCGGCGTGCCCGCCCGGTCCGCAATGTGGGCCCGGGCCGGACATTCTTGGCATGGGCAGAGGTGTCCCCGGATATTGGACAACTCATGTCGCATACCGCACAGTCTGGAAGCACCCCTATGGCCCCCACCTCCGCGCCCACGGCGCCCGGGACCACCGACGCCACCGAGTCGGCGCCGGGAAGCCAGCAGCTCTCGCACGGGCTGAAGCAGCGCCACCTGTCGATGATCGCCCTCGGCGGGGTGATCGGCGCGGGCCTCTTCGTCGGCTCCGGCGCGGGCATCGCGGCCGCCGGCCCGGCGATCATCCTGGCCTTCGTGCTCTCCGGCCTGCTCGTCATGCTCATCATGCGGATGCTCGGCGAGATGTCCGCGGCCCGCCCCGCCTCCGGCTCGTTCTCGGTGCACGCCGAGAAGGAGATCGGCCCCTGGGCCGGGATCACCGCGGGCTGGATGTACTGGGTGATGCTCTGCTGCGGCGTCGCCGCCGAGGCCACCGCCGCCGGGAAGATCGTCAACGGCTGGATACCGGGCGTCTCCTCCTGGGTCTGGGTCGCCCTGTTCATGGTCTTCTTCTGCGCCAGCAACCTCACCGCGGTGAAGAACTTCGGCGAGTTCGAGTTCTGGTTCGCCACGATCAAGGTCGCCGCGATCATCGCCTTCCTGGTCCTCGGCGGGCTCGGCATCGCCGGGGTGATCGGCCCCGGCGCCCCCGGCGCCGACAACCTCACCGGCCACGGCGGCTTCCTGCCCACCGGCGTCAGCGGACTGATCGTCGGCCTGCTCGCCTCGGTCTTCGCGTACGGCGGACTGGAGACCGTCACCATCGCCGCCGCCGAGTCCGACGACCCCAAGAAGAACGTCGCCAACGCCGTGCGCACCGCGGTGTGGCGGATCGCGATCTTCTACATCGGCTCGATGGCCCTGGTGGTCACCCTGGTCTCCTGGAAGGACCCGTCGGTCGTCACCGACGGCCCGTACGTCACCGTGCTGCGCCACCTCGGGGTGCCCGGCGCGGGGGCGATCATGCAGGTCGTGGTGCTGGTCGCGCTGCTGTCGGCGATGAACGCCAACATCTACGGCGCCTCCCGGATGGCGTACTCGCTGGTCGGCCGCGGCCAGGGCCCCAAGGCGCTGGCCAAGGTCAGCGGCGGGGTGCCGCGCCGGGCCGTGCTGGCCTCCTGCCTGTTCGGCTTCGGCGCCGTGCTGGCCGCCAAGTTCTGGCCGGAGACGGTGTTCACCTGGCTGATGAACACCACCGGTGTGGCGATCCTGGTGGTCTGGCTGTTCATCTGCGTGGTCCAGCTGCGGATGCGCCGCCGGCTGGAGCGCGAGGCGCCCGAGCTGCTCACCGTGAAGATGTGGGGCTACCCGTACCTGACGTGGGTCGCGATGGCCGCCGTGGCCGGCATCCTCGCGCTGATGACCACCACCGAGGGCAACCGGGAGCAGCTGTACGCGGCCGGGGTGCTGGTCGCGGCGCTGGCCGGCGCCGGACTGCTCAAGCAGCGCCGGGACGCCGCCGCCCGCTGAGCCCGGACACCGAAAAGGGCCCGGTACCGCAAGCGGTACCGGGCCCTTTCGCGTCGCCGCAGTCGTCGACGGCAAGGACTGCACCGACGGCGACTGCGACTGCGGGGCTATTCGAAGGACGGGCCGGCCGTCCGGGTGCGCTTGATCTCGTAGAAGCCCGGGGTGGAGGCCACCAGCAGGGTGCCGTCCCACAGCCGGGCCGCGGCCTCGCCCTTCGGAGCGGGGGTGACCACCGGGCCGAAGAAGGCGACCCGCTCGCCGTCCGCGCCCTCGACGGCGATCACCGGGGTGCCGACGTCCTCGCCGACCAGGGTGATGCCCTCCTTGTGGGAGGCGCGCAGGGCCTCGTCGTGGATGTCCGTGCCGGCCGCGTCGGCCAGCTCGACGGGCAGGCCGGCGGCCACCAGGGCGGCCTCGATGGTCTCGCGGTTCTGCGGGAGGCCCTGGTTGTGGAAGCGCACGCCCAGCTCGGTGTAGAGCCGGCCGAGCACCTCCTCGCCGTGCTTCTCGGCGGCGGCGATGCACACCCGCACCGCGCCCCAGGCGTTGTTCAGCAGCTCGCGGTAGTTGTCCGGGAGGTCCCGGTGCTCGTTCAGCACCGACAGGCTCATCACGTGCCAGCGCACGTCGACCGGACGCAGCTGCTGAACCTCGATCAGCCAGCGGGAGGTCATCCACGCCCACGGGCAGGCCGGGTCGAACCAGAAGTCGGCGGTCTTGCGCTCAGCGGCAGCAGTCACTGCGTGTCGTCCTTCGTGAGGTGATCCGGGCAGGGGTGATTTCCCCGTGTAGCCCAACACCCGCCGGACGCCGCTGATTCCACCGCGGACGCGTCGGTCTGTGCAATGGTACCGGCGGCCCGGAGCGTGACAGGATGGTGCCGCGTGCACGGACGACACCGCGCACCGAGACCGCACCACCCACACGCGCACCACCGTGCGAGCCGGACAAAGGAGTACCGCCGTGCCGGGCAAGAACCTCAGCCGCGACGAAGCCCAGCAGCGGGCCAGCATCCTGGCCGTGGACGGCTACCGGGTCCGGCTGGACGTGACCTCGGCCCCGGACCGGGCGGCCTCGACCTTCCGCTCCACCACCACGATCACGTTCCGCTGCTCCCAGCCCGGCGCGGACACCTTCCTCGACCTGCTCGCCCCGGCCGTCCGCTCGGTCACCCTCAACGGCCGCGCCCTCGACCCGGCCACCGCCTACGACGGCGCCCGGGTGCACGTCGAGGGCCTCGCCGCCGAGAACGTGCTGACCGTCGAGGCGGACTGCGCCTACAGCCGCACCGGCGAGGGCCTGCACCGCTTCGTCGACCCGGTGGACGGCGAGACCTACCTCTACACCCACTACGAGCCGGCCGACGCCCGCCGGGTGTTCGCGACCTTCGAACAGCCCGACCTGAAGGCCCCGTTCACCTTCACGGTGACCGCCCCGGCCGCCTGGGACGTGTGGTCCAACGCCCCGCACGAGGACGTCACCGGCGAGGACGGCGCCCGCACCTGGGAGTTCGCGCCGACCAAGCCGATCTCCACCTACCTCACCGCGGTCGTCGCCGGCCCGTACCACGTCGTCCGCGACCACTACAGCCGCGAGCTCGCCGACGGCAGCACCCTGGAGATCCCGCTCTCCGCCATGTGCCGCCGGTCCCTCGCGCCGTACTTCGACGCGGACGAGATCCTCGGCGTCACCAAGCTCGGACTCGACTTCTTCCACGAGGAGTTCGACTACCCGTACCCCTTCGGCAAGTACGACCAGGCGTTCGTGCCCGAGTACAACATCGGCGCGATGGAGAACCCCGGCTGCGTCACCTTCCGCGAGGAGTTCGTCTTCCGCTCGAAGGTCACCGACGCCGCCTACGAGGGCCGGGCCAACGTCATCCTGCACGAGATGGCGCACATGTGGTTCGGCGACCTGGTCACCATGCGCTGGTGGGACGACCTGTGGCTGAAGGAGTCCTTCGCCGACTTCATGGGCTCCTACGGCCTGATCGGCGCCCGCACCCGCTACTCCTCCGCCTGGGTCACCTTCGCCAACCAGCGCAAGGCCTGGGCCTACCGGCAGGACCAGTTCCCCACCACGCACCCGATCACCGCGGACATCCGGGACCTGGAGGACGCCAAGCTCAACTTCGACGGCATCACCTACGCCAAGGGCGCCTCCGTCCTCAAGCAGCTGGTGGCGTACGCCGGTTCGGAGGCCTTCTTCGAGGGCGCCCGCCGCTACTTCAAGCGCCACGCCTTCGGCAACACCGAGCTCACCGACCTGCTGGACATCCTGGAGGAGACCAGCGGCCGCGACCTCAAGGCCTGGGCCGCCGCCTGGCTGCAGACCGCCGGAGTCAACGCGCTCACCCCGCAGGTCACCAGCGACGCCGAGGGCCGGATCACCGAACTGGCCGTCCTGCAGGACGGGGAGGTGCTGCGCCCGCACCGCGTCGCGGTCGGCCTGTACGACCGGAACGCCGACGGCGCCCTGGTGCGCACCGAGCGGATCGAGCTGGACGTCACCGGCGCCCGCACCGTCGTCACCGCGGCGGCCGGCAAGCCCCGTCCGGCGCTCGTCCTGCTCAACGACGACGACCTGACCTACTGCAAGATCCGCTTCGACGAGGACTCCCTGGAGGCCCTGCGCACCGGCCTCGGCGACATCGACGACCAGCTGGCCCGCGCGCTGGCCTGGTCCGCCGTCTGGAACCTCACCCGGGACGGCCTGATGCCGGCCCGCGACTACGTCGCCCTGGTGCTGCGCTTCGCCGGCCAGGAGGGCAACATCGGCGTGCTGCAGTCGCTGCACGCCCAGGCCAAGACCGCCGTCGACCTGTACGCCGACCCGGCCTGGCGCGGCGAGGGCGGCCGGCTGCTCGCCGACGGCGCCCTGCGCGAGCTGCGCGACGCCGTCCCCGGCAGCGACCACCAGCTGGCCTGGGCCCGCTTCCTCGCCCAGACCGCGGGCGGCGCCGAGCACCTCGGCCTGGTCCGCGGCCTGCTGGCCGGCAGCGCCCGGATCGACGGCCTGGACGTCGACCAGGAACTGCGCTGGTCGCTGTGGCTGGCCCTGGCCGCCGCCGGCCAGGCCACCGACGAGGAGCTGGACGCCGAGCTGGCCGCCGACAACACCGCGAGCGGCAAGCGCCAGTACACCCAGTGCCTGGCCGCCCGGCCCACGCCGGAGGCCAAGGCCGCCGCCTGGTCGGCCGTCGTCGACTCGGACGAGCTGCCGAACGCCCTGGTCGAGGCCGACATCGCGGGCTTCGCGCTGCCCGCCCACCGCGACCTGACCGCCCTCTACGCGGCCCCGTACTTCAAGCTGCTGGAGAGGATCTGGGCCGAGCGGACCATCGAGATCGCGATGCGCTTCGTCAGCGGGTTCTTCCCGAGCGCCCAGACCGACGAGCAGACCCTGGCCGAGGCCGACGCCTGGCTGGACGGGCACCCGCAGGCCGCGCCGGCGCTGCGCCGCCTGGTGCTGGAGCGCCGCGACGACCTGGCCCGCGCGCTGCGGGCGCAGGCCTGCGACCGGGCCTGAGCCCGCGGAACCCGGGGGCCCGCCGTGCTCGTCACGGCGGGCCCTTCGCGCGGTCGCGAGGGTCGTGCGCGGTCGCGAGGGTCGTGCGCGGTCGCGAGGGTCGTGCGCGGACGTCAGTGGTGCGCGGACGTCAGTCGCGGCGCAGGCCGCGGTCCAGGGCGGCGATGGCGCTGCCCCGGGCGTCGTCCCCGTCCAGCGACCAGACCATCACGCCGCCCAGGCCGTTCCACCGCGCGTAGCGGGCCTTCCGGGTGAGCACCTCGGCGGTGTCGTAGCTGTAGAAGGTGGTGCCGTCGTACTTCCAGGACGCACCGTGGTCGCGGTCCACGTGGACCGTGCCCGGCAGCGCTTCGACCTCCCGGTAGGAGCGGTCGGACGCGGCCGCGGTGGCGCTCTGGAAGAGGCCGGCGCGCGGGCCGGCGGCGACGCCCGTCCAGCCGTGGCCGTAGAGCGGGGCGCCGAGGACGAGCTGTCCGGCGGGCAGGCCGCGCTCCTGGTAGTGCGTCACGGCCTGGTCGGCGCTGCGCTGCCGGGGGTCCGGGTCGGCCGGGTCGGAGTAGAGGTTGGCCTGGTGGCCGGTCGGGCCCTTGCCCTCCCAGGGGCCGTGCAGGTCGTAGGCCATCAGGTTGAGCCAGTCCACCGACCGGCTCAGTTCGGGCAGTTCGAGCCGGTCGGCGACGGTCTCGTTGGCGGCGACGGCGGCGGTCAGCAGGTAGTGCTTGCCCTTCTTCCCGCTCAGCGCGTCCAGCTGGCGGCGGAACTCCCGCATCAGCAGGGTGAAGTTGCGGCCGTCCTCGGGGCGGACGACGTTGCCCGCGTCCCCGCCGCCGCCCGGGTACTCCCAGTCGATGTCGATGCCGTCGAAGACGCCCGCGGCGGCGCCCCTGCCGCCCTCCGGGGAGCCGGCCAGGACCGGGACGTCGCCCTTGAGGTAGAGGTCGATGCAGGAGGAGACGAACTTCTTGCGGGCCTCGTCGGTGGCGGCCGCGTCCGAGAAGTACCTGGACCAGCTCCAGCCGCCCAGCGAGATGACCGTGCGCAGCTGCGGGTTCTTCGCCTTGAGCTTGCGCAGCTGGTTGAAGTGGCCCTTCAGCTCCTGCTCCGGGGCGTCGGCCACGCCGTCCACCGACTCGGCGGCGGAGAAGGCGCGTTGGTAGTCGTCGTGGGCGTCGCCCTGGCCGGCGTCGTTGGTCTGGAAGCAGGTGCCGTCGGCGGAGACGTTGCCGAAGGCGTAGTTGATGACGGTGAGCTTGGCCGCCTGGCCGGTCTCCTGGACCCGCTTGGCGGAGCTGTCGGCGCCCCACTGGGTGAAGTAGCCGACCCGCTGGCCGTTCGGCTTCGGGCCGTGCCGCCCGTCGGAGGCGGAGGCGGGGGCGGTGGCGGCGAGCAGCGCGGCGACGGTGGCGGTGGCGAGCAGGGCTGAGGCGCGAGTGGGCATACCGGACCTGTTCTCTGAAGCGGCGTCAAATGGTCTGGACCAGATGGGACAGAGGTTTAGTCCATCCGCCGCTCACCGCACAAGGGGGCCGGTCCGGCCGGTGGGGTGCGCAGGGCCGGTGCGGCATGCGGAAGGGGCCGGACCGCGTGGTGCGGTCCGGCCCCTTCGGGCGCTATGCCGGAGCTCAGCCGTTGATCAGCGAGCGCAGCACGTACTGCAGGATGCCGCCGTTGCGGTAGTAGTCCGCCTCACCGGGGGTGTCGATGCGGACGACCGCGTCGAACTCCTTACCGGGCTCTCCGTCACGGGCGGCCTTGACCTTGACGGTCTTCGGGGTGCGGCCCTCGTTGAGCTCGGTCACGCCGGTGATGGAGAAGGTCTCCTCGCCGGTCAGGCCGAGGGAGTCGGCGTTCTCGCCCTCCGGGAACTGCAGCGGCAGGACGCCCATGCCGATCAGGTTCGAGCGGTGGATGCGCTCGTAGGACTCGGCGATGACGGCCTTGACGCCGAGCAGCGCGGTGCCCTTGGCGGCCCAGTCGCGGGACGAGCCGGAGCCGTACTCCTTGCCGGCCAGGACGACCAGCGGGGTGCCGGCGGCCTGGTAGTTCTGCGAGGCGTCGTAGATGAACGACACCGGCGCGTCGGCCTGGGTGAAGTCGCGGGTGTAGCCGCCCTCGGTGCCCGGCGCGATCTGGTTGCGCAGGCGGATGTTGGCGAAGGTGCCGCGGATCATCACCTCGTGGTTGCCACGACGGGAACCGTAGGAGTTGAAGTCGCGCTTCTCCACGCCGTTGGCGGTCAGGTACTGCGCCGCCGGGGTGCCCGGCTTGATGTTGCCGGCCGGGGAGATGTGGTCGGTGGTGACCGAGTCGCCCAGCTTGGCCAGGACGCGGGCGTCGGCGATGTCGGTCACCGGGCTCGGGGTCTTGGCCATGCCCTCGAAGTACGGGGGCTTGCGGACGTAGGTGGACTCGGCGTCCCACTCGAAGGTGTTGCCGGTCGGGACCGGGAGCGACTGCCAGCGGTGGTCGCCGGCGAAGACGTCCTGGTAGCCCTTGTCGAACATGGCCTCGTCGATGGAGCCGGCGACGGTGTCGGCGACCTCCTGCTCGGACGGCCAGATGTCGGCGAGGAAGACGTCGTTGCCGTCGGCGTCCTGGCCCAGGGCGTCCTTGGTGATGTCGACGTTCATGTTTCCGGCGAGGGCGTAGGCGACCACCAGCGGCGGGGAGGCCAGGTAGTTCATCTTGACGTCGGGGTTGATCCGGCCCTCGAAGTTGCGGTTGCCGGAGAGCACCGAGACGACCGCGAGGTCGGACTCGTTGACGGCGGCCGAGACCTCCTCGGGCAGCGGGCCCGAGTTGCCGATGCAGGTGACGCAGCCGTAGCCGACCAGGTTGAAGCCCAGCTTCTCCATGTACGGGAGCAGGCCGGCCTTCTCGTAGTAGTCCATGACGACCTTGGAGCCGGGCGCCAGGGTGGTCTTGACCCAGGGCTTGACGTGCAGGCCCTTCTCCACGGCCTTCTTCGCCAGCAGGGCGGCGCCCAGCATGACGGAGGGGTTGGAGGTGTTGGTGCAGGAGGTGATCGAGGCGATCACGACCGCGCCGTTGTCGATCTCGTAGGTCGAGCCGTCGGGGGCGGTGACGGCGGTCGGCTTCGAGGCCTCGGCGGAGTAGGTCGGCAGCGCCTCGGCGAACCTCTCGGCGGCCTCGGCCAGGATCACGCGGTCCTGCGGGCGCTTCGGGCCGGAGATCGACGGGACGACGGTGGAGACGTCCAGCTCCAGGTACTCGGAGTAGACCGGCTCGACCGACGGGTCGTGCCAGAGGCCCTGCTCCTTGGCGTAGGCCTCGACCAGGGCGAGCTGCTGCTCGTCGCGGCCGGTCAGACGCAGGTAGTTGATGGTCTCGGCGTCGATCGGGAAGATCGCGCAGGTCGAGCCGAACTCCGGCGACATGTTGCCGATGGTGGCGCGGTTGGCCAGCGGGATGGAGCCGATGCCGTCGCCGTAGAACTCGACGAACTTGCCGACCACACCGTGCTTGCGCAGCATCTCGGTGATGGTGAGCACCAGGTCGGTGGCGGTGGTGCCGGCCGGCAGCTCGCCGGTCAGCTTGAAGCCGACGACGCGCGGGATCAGCATGGAGACCGGCTGGCCGAGCATCGCGGCCTCGGCCTCGATGCCGCCGACGCCCCAGCCCAGCACGCCCAGGCCGTTGACCATGGTGGTGTGCGAGTCGGTGCCGACGCAGGTGTCGGGGTACGCCTGGCCGCCGCGGACCATGACGGTGCGGGCCAGGTGCTCGATGTTCACCTGGTGGACGATGCCGGTGCCCGGCGGGACGACCTTGAACTCGTCGAAGGCGGTCTGGCCCCAGCGCAGGAACTGGTAGCGCTCCTTGTTGCGGCCGTACTCGATCTCGACGTTCTGGGTGAACGCGTCCTTGGTGCCGAACTTGTCGGCGATGACCGAGTGGTCGATGACCAGCTCGGCCGGGGCCAGCGGGTTGATCTTGGCCGGGTCGCCGCCCAGCTCCTTGACGGCCTCACGCATGGTGGCGAGGTCGACCACGCACGGCACGCCGGTGAAGTCCTGCATGATCACGCGGGCCGGGGTGAACTGGATCTCCTGGCTCGGCTGGGCGTTCTCGTCCCAGCCGCCGAGGGCCCGGATGTGGTCGGCGGTGATGTTCGCGCCGTCCTCCGTGCGGAGCAGGTTCTCCAGCAGCACCTTGAGGCTGTACGGCAGCCGCTCGGAACCCTCGACGGCGGAGAGCTTGAAGATCTCGTACGACTCGTCGCCCACCTGCAGCGAGCTGCGGGCGTCGAAGCTGTTCGCGGACACGACTGACTCCTTCTGGGTGCTTCGTGCGATATCCGGCCGCCACGCGGTGGTAAGGTCAGCCTTACTTAGGCTCGCCTTGCCCGCATCGCCGGTGAGCGCCTCTCGGCAAGTATCTTGATGTCGAGATATATCGTAAGGGGCAGTTATCTCGATGTCGAGATAAACCATAGTGCATGCCGTGGCTCACTGGTCGTCCGGGCCGCGCCGCTTGCGCTCCAGCCTGATCAGCCAGACCGCTCCCGCCACCACGGCCGCCGCCATCAGCAGCACCACCACAAGCTCACCACCGGAACCGTCGGTCGGCGAGGGGGCGATGTCGGCCAGCAGGATCGTCCTCATGTCTTCACCTCCGCTCCTTCTGCGTTCTCCTGCGGTCCACCCGGCGGCCGCCCGGCCTCCGAGCGGCCCGCGCCGAGGCCCAGCACCAGCATCAACAGCACCGGGAACTCCAGGTAGGCGTGATAGGCGGCCAGCGCCGCGTACAGCGACCGGCCCTGGGCGTAGTCCAGCGCGAACAGCAGGGCCAGCAGCGCGCCGGCCCCCGCGCCCAGCGCCCACGCCCGCCCGCCGCGCAGCGCGGGCACCCGGGCGTCGAACCGCTCCGCCGCCTCCGGCGCGTACCGGGGCAGGAACCAGACCCAGACGACGTAGTGCATCGTCTGCAGGAAGGCGAACACCGCCAGGAAGCGCAGGCCCGCCTCCGGCGTCAGCAGCGCCGGCGGGGTGTAGGCCGCCGCCAGCCGGTCCGTCCAGCCGCCGGGCCGCTGCGACAGCAGCCCGTCCAGCAGGCCGCTCAGCAGCAGGGCCGGCACCAGCAGCACCCAGCCGGACTGCAGCACCAGGAACGCCCACCGCCCCCGCGGCAGCCGGCGCGACCACTCGGCCAGGAACAGCAGCGGCACCACGTTGTGCAGGTGGGCCAGCACCACGAAGTGGTACGCGGGGAAGGACAGCGAAGCCGCACCGGCCCCGGCCAGCAGCACCGCGCTCCCGGCGAGCAGCCGCGGCCGGCCGCGCAGCCCGTACCGGCAGGCCGCCGCCAGCAGGCCGTACGCGAGCAGGATCTCCACCGTCTGGGCGGCCCGGGAGGGCGGCAGCAGGCGGCACAGCACGATGCCGGTCACCAGCGCCAGCAGCAGCCGCAGCAGCGGGCCGGCCAGGACGACGGCGAACCGGCCCGCCACGTAGCGCAGCTCCAGCACGTTGTGCAGCAGGCCGAAGGCCGCCAGGCCCAGCACCGCCAGCCCGGTCGGCGCCCGCAGGGCGGTCACCAGCGCCAGGGCGGCCGACAGCGCGAACCCCGCGAACGGCGCGGCGCCCAGCCGGACGGCCGGCCCGGGCCCGGGCCAGACCGGCGCGGCCGGCGACGCCGGTGCGGTTACGACCCCGGTGGCCATGGTCCCCTCCCCGTGGCACGATCCCCGCCGTGCCCTACGTCCTCGCCCTGGCCCTCACCCTGCTGGTCGAGGTCCCCGTCTACACCGTCGCGCTCACCCGGGCGGGCGGGCTGCGGCCGTCCCGGGCCGCCGGTGCCGCCGTCCTGGTCAACCTGCTGACGCACCCGCTGCTCTGGGGGTCCCTGCGGCCGTATGCCGCCGGGCCCGCCGCAGCGTACTGGACCGCGTTCGGGCTCGGCGAGGCCGGCGTCTGCCTGGTCGAGGGCGCCCTGCTCGCGCCCCTCACCGGGCTGCCGCCGCGCACCGCGGCGCCCTGGGCCGCCTCCGCCACCGCCAACGCAGCCTCGGTGCTCGCCGGGTTCCTGCTCGGGCGCTGATCCACCGCGGCCGGCGGGACGGGCCCGCGCCCCGTCCGCCTCCGCCGGCCGGGTCCGGGGCCGGTACGGTGGCCCGTGACGTGACAGGCAGAGGGGGCCTCCGATGATCGTGGTGGACGCGTCCGCGCTGGTGCTGGCGCTGGCCGACGAGGGCCCGCGCGGGGCCGCCGCGCGGGCCGAACTCGCCTCCGACAGCGAGTGGGTGGCGCCCGAGCACATCGTGGTCGAGGTGATGCAGTCGCTGCGCGGCCTCTACCTGGCGAAGGAACTGACCGCCGCGCGGGTCGCCGAACTCACCGGCGAGCTGGCCGCGGTGGCGATCCGCAAGGTCGAGGTGGCGCCGCTGCTCGGCCGCATCTGGGAGCTCAAGGACAACCTGACCCCGGACGACGCCGCGTACGTCGCGGTCGCCGAGCGGTACGGGGCGCCGCTGGTCACGGCCGACCTGCGGCTGATGCGGGCCAGCGGGCCGCGCTGCGAGATCCGGGGGATCCGGCGCGAGCCGGCCTGAGGGCGGCGTCCTTCCCGCGGTTGGCCCGGGTGCGGTGCGCTGCGCGCGGTGTGGGCTGTGCTGCGTGCGGTGCGCGGTGTCCTGCGTGCGGTGTCCTGCGCGGGCCGGTGCCGTTAGCAGGGTGACCGTCGCCCTGCCCCGTGGAAGGCCCGACCGATGACCGCTCCGCTCGCCGCCGCCCTGCTGCCGCTGGCCCTGCTCGCCCCCGCCGCCTCGCCGGTCTCCGTCGTCGAGGCCGACTTCGACCCGGCCACCGCCTTCGTCCCGCCGTCCGCCGTCAGCTACGCGGCCGACCTGGTGCCGTACGGCTCGCACGCCGTGGTCGTCACCGACCGCTCGGCGCCCGGGCGGACGGTGCTCACCCTGACGGTGTCCGGGCTCGCCCCCGACCACCGGTTCCCGGCGCACCTGCACACCGGCGGCTGCGGGGCCGACCCGGCGTCCTCCGGGCCGCACTACCAGGACGTGACGGACCCGGTGCAGCCGTCCACCGACCCGGCGTACGCCAACGAGCGCAACGAGCTGCGGCTGGTGCTGCGCACCGACGGGCGTGGCAAGGGCACCGCCACCACCGTGGTGGACTGGCAGCCGCGGCCGGGGGAGGCGCGCTCGCTGGTGCTGCACGCGGGCACCCCGGTCGCCGGCCCGCGCGGGGCGGGCGACCGGGTGGCCTGCGTCAAGCTGGAGCGCTGACCCCCACGAGGTCTCGCGGCCCGGGCTCCTGCGGGTCCGGGCCCCAGGCCCGAGGCTTCAGGAGCCGAGGGTGGCGACCAGGACAGCCTTGATGGTGTGCAGGCGGTTCTCGGCCTGGTCGAACACGATGGAGTGCGGCGACTCGAACAGCTCGTCGGTGCACTCCAGCTCGGTCATGCCGGTCGCCTCGTACATCTGCCGTCCGAGCACCGTGCCGAGGTCGTGGAACGCGGGCAGGCAGTGCAGGAACTTCACGGCCGGGTTGCCGGTGGCCCGGACGGTCTCCATGGACACCTGGTAGGGCTTGAGCAGCTCGATCCGCTCGGCCCAGACCTCCTTGGGCTCGCCCATCGAGACCCAGACGTCGGTGTAGAGGAAGTCGACGCCGGCCACGCCCTCGGCCACGTCCTCCGTCAGGGTGATCCGGGCGCCGGTCGACTCGGCCAGGGCCTGCGCCGACTTCTGCACGTCCTCGGTCGGCCACAGCGCCCGCGGGGCGACGATCCGGATGTCCATGCCGAGCAGGGCTCCGGTGACCAGCAGCGAGTTGCCCATGTTGGAGCGGGCGTCGCCGAGGTAGGCGAGGGCGACGTCGGTCAGCGGCTTGACGGTGTGCTCGGTGACGGTGAGCACGTCGGCCAGCATCTGGGTGGGGTGCCACTCGTCGGTGAGGCCGTTCCAGACCGGGACGCCGGCGTGCGCGGCGAGCTCCTCCACGACCTCCTGGCCGTGGCCGCGGTACTCGATGCCGTCGAACATCCGGCCGAGCACCCGGGCGGTGTCCTTGATGGACTCCTTGTGGCCGATCTGCGAGGCCGACGGGTCCAGGTAGGTGGTGGTGGCGCCCTGGTCGTGGGCGGCGACCTCGAAGGCGCAGCGGGTGCGGGTGGAGGTCTTCTCGAAGATCAGCGCGATGTTCTTGCCGCGGAGCCGGGGCTGCTCGGTGCCCGCGTACTTCGCCGCCTTGAGCCCGGCGGCGAGGTCCACCAGGAAGCGGAACTCCTGGGGCGTGAAGTCGAGCTCCTTGAGGAAGTGCCTGTTCCGGAGGTTGAAGGCCATGCCGGGCTCCTGGGGTGACGGGACGAGGGGGAAGGCTGGCAAGTGTATACGATGTTCGGAATTTCTATACAGGAACGGGGCGGTGGAGGGGAGCCCCGCTCTTCGGGACTCCCCTCCACCCTGCTCCCCCGGCGGGGCCGCGGCACGGCTACAGGCGCGGGTCGACCGGCTCCGACTCCAGCGCCAGCACCGCGAACACCGGCTCGTGCACCCGCCACAACGGCTCCCCGGCCGCCAGCCGGTCCAGCGCTTCCAGGCCCAGCGCGTACTCGCGCAACGCCAGCGAGCGCTTGTGGCCCAGCGAGCGCTGCCGCAGCCGGTCCAGGTGCTCGGTGTAGTCCGGGCCGTAGATGATCCGCAGGTACTCCCGGCCGCGGACCTTCACCCCGGGCTGCACCAGGCCACCCGGACGGCCCTCGCCGCGCGAGGTCCGCACCAGCGAGGCCAGCGGCTTGACCACCATGCCCTCGCCGCCCGCCCCGGTCAGCTCCTCCCACCAGGCGGTGGCGGCAGCCGTCGAGGCCTCGTCCTCGGTGTCCACCAGGATCCGGCCGGTGCGGTGCAGCACCGGCTCCTTCCCCTCCGTGGCGGCGGCGTCGGCGTCGGCGGCCACCAGGCGGTCGATCCGGGCCAGGTGCTCGTCGTGCGGGCGCACCACGAGGTTCGCCCCCTCGGCGGCCAGCAGCTGGAACGGCGCCAGCCGGATGCCCGACAGGCCCTCGGTCGGCCAGCAGTAGCGCCGGTACGCCTCGGTGAACGCGGTCGCGTCGGCGGAGCGCTGCCGCTGGCGGGCGGTCAGGTCCGCCAGGTCCAGGCCGCGCCCGGCCGCCCGCTCCAGCGCGGACAGCACCTCCGGCAGGGCGGCGCCCGCCGCCGCGCCGACCGCCGCGTACTGACGGCGGAGCAGCTCCACCGCCTTCAGCGACCACGGCATCAGCTCGGCGTCCAGCAGCAGCCAGTCGGTGCCCAGCTCCTCGAAGAGGCCGGCGCGCTCGGCGGCCTCCCGCACCCGGTCGAGCACCGCGGCGGTCAGCCCGTCGTCGTGGAGGAAGGCGCGACCGGTGCGGGTCCAGATCGCGCCGGGGCCGGCCACCCCGAAGCGGCGCTCCAGTGCGGCGCCGTCCCGGGCGACCAGCAGCACCGCGCGCGAGCCCATGTGCTTCTCCTCGCACACCAGGTGCCGCACGCCGTCCGCGCGGTAGGCGAGGAAGGCCTCCTCCGGGTGCTCCAGGTAGCCGTCCCGGCGGGAGGTGGGGCTCGGCGCCATGGTCGGCGGCAGGTAGGCGAGCAGCCGCGGGTCCAGCGCGAAGCGGCTCATCACCTCCAGCGCGGCCGCCGCGTTCTCCTCCCGGACGGCGACCCGCCCGTGCAGGCCGGTCTCGACGATCCGGCGCCCGGCCACGTCGGCGAGGTCCAGCGGGCGGCCCTCGCGGGCACCCGGCGCGTCGGTGATCATCGGACGCACCGGGGCGTACCACTCGCGCTCCGCCTCGACGCTCACCAGCTCGCGCTCCGGGTAGCGCAGCGCGGTCAGGCTGCCGCCGAAGACGCAGCCGGTGTCCAGGCAGATGGTGTTGTTGACGAAGCTCGCGGTCGGCACCGGGGTGTGGCCGTAGACGACCAGCGCCCGGCCGCGGTACTCCTCCGCCCACGGGTAGCGCACCGGCAGGCCGTACTCGTCGGTCTCGCCGGTGGTCTCCCCGTACAGCGCGTGCGAGCGGACCCGGCCCGAGTTGCGACCGTGGTACCGCTCCGGCAGACCGGCGTGGCAGACCACCAGGGCGCCGCCGTCCAGCACGTAGTGGCTGACCAGACCGCGCATGAACGCTCGGACCTCGGTCCTGAACTCCTCCGACTCGCCCGCCAGCTGGTCCAGCGACTCCTGCAGGCCGTGCGAGACGGTGACCTTCTTGCCGTCCATCGACCGGCCGAGCTTGTTCTCGTGGTTCCCGGGCACGCAGATCGCGTGGCCGGCCGCCACCATGCCCATCACCAGGCGCAGCACGCCCGGGGTGTCGGGGCCGCGGTCGACCAGGTCGCCGACGAAGACGGCGGTCCGGCCCGCGGGGTGCGCGGCGTCCACCGGGCGGCCCCGCTCGTCCCGGGTCAGGGTGTAGCCGAGGCGGGTGAGCAGGGTCTCCAGCTCGGACCGGCAGCCGTGGATGTCGCCGACGATGTCGAACGGGCCGGTGAGGTGGCGCAGGTCGTTGTAGCGCTTCTCCAGCTCGATCTCGGCGGAGGCCACCTCGGCCTCGCCGCGCAGGATGTGCACCTTGCGGAAGCCCTCGCGCTCCAGCCCGCGCAGGGAGCGGCGCAGCTCGCGGTTCTGCCGCGGGATCACGTGGGCGGGCAACTGGCGGTCCGGGCGGGAACGGTTGCGCTCGGCGCACACCCCCGGCGGGACGTCCAGGACGATCGCGATCGGCAGCACGTCGTGCTCGCGGGCGATCCGCACCAGCTGGCGACGTGCCTCGGGCTGGACGTTGGTGGCGTCCACGACGGTCAGCCGGCCGGCCGCCAGGCGCTTGCCGACGATGTAGTGGAGGAGGTCGAAGGCCTCGGCGGAGGCGGACTGGTCGTTCTCGTCGTCCGCGACCAGGCCGCGGCAGAAGTCGGAGGAGACGACTTGGGTGGGCAGGAAGTGGCGGCGGGCGAAGGTGGACTTGCCCGCTCCGCTGGTGCCGATCAGGACGACGAGGGAGACGTCGGTGACGGGGAGGCGGCGGGGGGTCGTGCTCTCGGTGGTTCCGTCGGCTGCGGCGTCGGTCATCGGGGTTCGCCTCCTTCGGGCGTCGTCTGGTCGCTGGTCGTAGGCGGTTCGGGGGCGGCCGGTCCGGCGGGCGCGGACGGTCCGGGGGTGGCGGCAATGCGGGTGTCTGCGTCGCCGGTGGCCGGGGTGGTGACGGCCGCGGGCTCGGTCGCGGTGGTGAACAGGGCGAGCTGGGTCGGTGCGCCGACCTCCTCGTCCTGCGGCCCGACCGGGCGCAGCACCACGGCGTATCCGTAGGCGGCCGCGACCTTCTCGGCCCAGGCACGGAACTCGGCGCGGGACCACTCGAAGCGGTGGTCGGCGTGCCGGACGCTGCCCGCCGGCAGGGTCTCCCATCGGACGTTGTACTCGGCGTTCGGCGTGGTGACCACGACGGCCCTGGGCCGGGCGGCACCGAACACGGCGTACTCCAGGGCGGGCAGGCGCGGCAGGTCCAGGTGCTCGATCACCTCGCACAGCACCGCGGCGTCGAAGCCCTTCAGTCGGGCGTCGGTGTACGTCAGCGCACCCTGCGCCAGCTTCACCCGGGCCGCCTGCCGCGCGGGCAGGCGCTCCAGGCGCAGCTTGCGGTTCGCCGCCTGCAGCGCCCGCACGGACACGTCCACGCCGAGGATCTCGGTGAAACGGGCGTCCTTCAGCAGTTCGCCGATCAACTCGCCCTGGCCGCACCCGAGGTCGGCGACGCGGGCGGCGCCGGTCTCGCGCAGGGCGTCGAGGATCGCGGTGCGGCGCTGCTCGGCGAGGGACGGCGGACGGGGCTGCACGGGCTCCGCGGTGTTCTCGACGCCGTCCTCCGCGGTGTTCGCCGCGGCGCTCTCCGCTCCGTTCTCGGTGCCGTGGGCCCCGCCGTGCTCCTCCGCGGGCCGGTCGTCGACCGCGTTGTCGATCTCCTCGACCTCGCGGTCGTCCGCCTCCGCGAGCCGGGCCAGTTCCAGGCGCTCCATCGCGGCCCTGGTCAGCGACCAGCGCCGGGCGAGGTAGCGGCGGGCGATCAGGGCCCGCTCCGGGTGGACGGCCAACCAGCCCTCGCCGGCGGCGAGCAGCTTGTCCACCTCGTCCGGGGCGACCCAGTAGTGCTTGGCGCCGTCCAGCACCGGCAGCAGCACGTAGAGCTGCTGGAGCGCGTCGGCGAGCCGCACGGTGTCGGAGGAGAGCGCGACGCGCACGTACCGGGAGTCGCCCCATTCCGGGAACGCCTCGTCCAACGGGATCGCCGCCGCCTCGACCCGCCAGCCCAGCGGCTCGAACAGCCGGGTCACCATGCCCGGACCGCCGCCCTCGCCCGCGCCGTTCGCGGGCACGGCGGGCAGCTCGATCCGCAGCGGACGGGCCTGCCCCGGAAGGTCGGGGCGGACCGGGCAGGCGCCCTTCATCGCGGACCGGAACACCGTCCGCAGCGCCACCGCGAGCAGCGAGGACGCGGCGTACGGCCGGTCGTTGACGTACTGGGCGAGCGCGAAGTCGGGCGAGCCGCCGCGCCCCTTGCCGTCGCCCCGGCCCTTGCGGACCAGTGCGACCGGGTCGATGTCCAGCAGCAGCGCCGCCGTGCAGACCTCGTCCCCCGCTTGCGGGTAGAAGACGTGGGCCTCACCGTGCGACGTGGCGAACCGCTGGACCTTGCCGGGATGCTTGTGCAGCAGGAACCCGAGATCCGTCGCCGGGCTCTCGGCGCTGCCGGTGGTGGAGATCGACATGAACACCCGCCGAAGTATTGCCCAGCGTCCCGGCCCTGAGCACCGGGTTTTCCCGTCCGGCACCCCGGTGGCCGGGACGTCCGTCGGGCACGTCCGCACGGTGGGCGTGTTCGGCACCGGGGCCCCGCATTGGCTAACGTGCACGATGTGACTGCTGAATCCACCTCGCTCGAATCCACCTCCCCGGCGACCGGCGCCGTGGCCACCGGTCTGGCCACCATCGCCGCCGACGGCACCGTCCTCGACACCTGGTACCCCGCCCCCGCGCTGGCCGCCGAGCCCGGCCCGGCCGGCACCGTCCGCCTGACCGCCGAGCAGGCCGAGGCCGAGCTCGGCGCCGGCGCGGCCGAGGCGCTGCGCGCCGACGCGCGCCGCGGCGTCGAGGTGGTCGCCGTGCGCACCACCATCGCCTCGCTGGACGAGAAGCCGCTCGACACGCACGATGTGTACCTGCGCCTGCACCTGCTCAGCCACCGCCTGGTCAAGCCGCACGGCCAGAACCTGGACGGCATCTTCGGTCTGCTGGCCAACGTCGCGTGGACCAGCATCGGCCCCGTCCCGGTGGACAAGGTCGAGCAGACCCGCCTCGCGGTGCGCGCCCAGGGCGGCCAGCTGGCCGTCTACGGGATCGACAAGTTCCCGCGGATGACGGACTACGTCGCCCCGGCCGGTGTGCGCATCGCCCACGCCGACCGCGTCCGGCTCGGTGCGCACCTGGCCGTCGGCACCACCGTGATGCACGAGGGCTTCGTCAACTTCAACGCCGGCACGCTGGGCACCTCCATGGTCGAGGGCCGGATCAGCGCGGGCGTCGTCGTGGGCGACCACAGCGACATCGGCGGCGGCGCCTCGATCATGGGCACCCTGTCCGGCGGCGGCAAGCAGGTCGTCTCGGTCGGCGAGCGCTGCCTGCTCGGCGCCAACGCGGGCATCGGCATCTCGCTCGGCAGCGACTGCGTGGTCGAGGCCGGCCTCTACGTCACCGCCGGCACCCGGGTCACCACGCCGGACGGCACGGTGGCCAAGGCCGTCGAGCTGTCCGGCCAGGACAACCTGCTGTTCCGTCGCAACTCGCAGACCGGCGCGGTCGAGGTCATCGCCCGCTCCGGCTCCTGGGGCGGCCTGAACGCGGACCTGCACGCCCACAACTGACCTGCGGGCAGCGACCATCGGGGTCCGGCGCCGGGCGGCGCCGGACCCCGCTCGCGTTCCCGGGGCTCCGGTCGCGGTCACCAGGCGTCGGTCGCGGTTCCCGGGGGTCGCCAGCGTTGCCCAGGCCCCGCTCGCGTTCCCGGGGCTCCGGCGGGGTTGCCCGGGGCTCCGACGAGGTCAACGCGTCCGGCGACGCCTCACACCCCGCGGGGCTTGCGGTGCCGCCCCGGCGCCTTCTCCGGCCGCTGCGCCCGGTGGGCGAGGTGCACCCGGCCGTCGCCCTCGATCCCGTGCAGGATCCGCTGGGCGGCGGCGTAGTCCTCGGCCACCGTCTCCGGCAGCCACTGGTACCCGTCCCAGCGCACGATCAGCCTCGGCTCGCGCGGTGCCACGTGGGCACCCCGCGAGCGCTCGTCCACGAGCCGTACGGCCCGCAACTGACCGACCGGCCGCAGTCGTTGCTCCCGCCTGGCCGCCCATGACGCCAGCGGTTCCTCCTCCTCGTCCATCGCCCCAGTCTGGCCTCCGGACGCCGTCGGCCGACAGCCGTGTCACTCGACCGGGCGACGGGCGTTCCGGCCCCTCGTCTCCCTTCGTTCCTCCGGCCTCCCTTCCTTACCCTTCCGTCACTCCGGCCTCTCCGGTCTCATCAACTCCTGAGGATCACCAGCCGCTGGGTCGCCCGGGTCATCGCGACGTAGCGGTCGACGGCTCCCTCGACTCCCCCGCCGAACGCCTCCGGGTCGACGAGGACGACCAGGTCGAACTCCAGCCCCTTCGACAGCTCCGGGGTCAACGACCGGACCCTGGGCCGGGCCCGGAAGTCCGGTGCGCCGATCACGCAGGCGACCCCCTCCGCGTGCTCCGCGAGCCAGCCGTCCAGGACCGCGTCCAGCTCCGCCACCGACCCGTGCGTGACGGGGACGCCGCTGCTGCGGACGGAGGTCGGCACGTTGGCGTCCGGCAGCGCGGCCCGGATGGCGGGCTCGGCTTCGGCCATGACCTCCTCCGGTGTCCGGTAGTTGATGCTCAGCGAGGCGACGGTGGTGCGGTCGAGCCCGATCCGCTCCAGCCGTTCCTGCCAGGACTCCGCGAAGCCGTGCCTGGCCTGCGCGCGGTCCCCGACGATGGTGAAGCTCCGGGACGGGCAGCGCAGGAGCAGCATCTGCCACTGCGCGTCGGTCAGTTCCTGGGCCTCGTCGACGACGATGTGCGCGAACGGACCGGCCAGCGGCTCCGGGTCGGCGACGGGCAGGGCGGTCTCGTCGACCAGGGTGTCCTGGAGGTCCCGTCCGCGCAGCATCGTCACCGCGCCCTCGCCGTCGTCGTCGGCCTGGAGCAGGTCACCGATGACATCGGCCATGCGGGCGCGTTCGGCGGCGACCGCGGCCTCGCGCCGGCGCTGCCGCCGGGCCGCCTCCGGATCGCCGAGCCGGTGCCGGGCGGCGTCCAGGAGCGGGAGGTCCGACAGCGTCCAGGCCTGGGGCGCGTCCTTGCGCCGCAGCTTGCGGACCTCCTCCGGGTCGAGCCAGGGCGCGCACATCCGCATGTAGGCGGGCACCGACCAGAGGTCGCCGACCAGGTCGGCCGCTTCGAGCAGCGGCCACGCGCGGTTGAGGGTCTCCACCAGTTCGCGGTCCTGCCGCAGCGACCGGCGGAACTGCTCGGGCGGCACCTCCTCCTCGTCCGCGTCCAGCTTGTCCAGCAGGATCGCGGCGAGCTCGTCCCAGATCTGCTCGCGCGCCTCGTTGTGCGGGGTGCCCGGCTCCGGCGCGTCGAACGCGTCCGCCCAGTCCTGGGCGCTCAGCCAGAGCTCGGACCAGTGGGTGGTGACCGCCATCCCCTCGGCGGGCGGCTCCTCGTAGAACCGGACGGCCTTCTCGATCGCCTGCACCATGTCGACCGAGGACTTCAGCCGGGCCACCTCCGGATCGGCCTCGGCCCCGGCCGTCGCCCCCTCGGCGACGAGGTCCCGCACGGTGCAGGTCTGCACGCCCTCCTCGCCGAGGCTCGGCAGGACGTCCGCGACGTAGGACAGGTAGGGCTGGTGCGGGCCGACGAACAGCACACCGCCGCGCCGGTGGCCGAGCCGCGGGTCGGAGTAGAGCAGGTAGGCGGAGCGGTGCAGCGCGACGACGGTCTTCCCGGTGCCCGGGCCGCCGTCGACCACGAGGGCACCGCGGGAGCCGGCCCGGATGATGGCGTCCTGGTCGGCCTGGATGGTGGCCAGCACGTCCCGCATCCGGGCCGAACGGTTGCCGCCCAGGCTCGCGATGAACGCGGACTGGTCGTCCAGCGCGGCGTGCCCCTCCAGGGCCTCGACGGTGAACACCTCGTCCCAGTAGTCGCTGATCCGGCCGCCGGTCCAGCGGTACCTGCGGCGGCTCGCCAGCCCCATCGGGTCGGCGTGGGTCGCCGCGAAGAACGGCTCGGCCGCGGGCGAGCGCCAGTCGACCAGCAGCCGGCGTCCCTCGCTGTCGGTGAGGCCGAGCCGCCCGATGTACACCGGCTCGGGGTCGTCCGCGCCGACGACGTGCCCCAGGCACAGGTCCAGACCGAAGCGGCGCAGCGCGCGCAGCCGACCGGTCAGCTTGTGGACCTCGACGTCCCGGTCCATCGCCTCCCGGCCGAGGCCGCCCGGCGCCCGGCGCAGGGTGTCGAGGCGGTCGGACAGCTCGGCGATCGCCTGCTCCAGGCTCTGCGCGACGGCCGTGAAGTGCCGCTCGTCGCCTCCGATCAGCGCCGGGTCGGCCTTGGCGGCGAGACGGTCGGGGAGGTCGAACGCGCTGGTGGTGAGGGGGGTCATGGCATCAGCTCCGATCTGAGGCCTGCGATTGTGCGCCACCACGGGGGCCTTGCCGCAAGACCCCCGGTGCGCTATATGTTGAGAGTGGCAAGGGGTGGGTTCTCCCCCTGGCGCCTCTTCCGATCCTCCTTCCGCCGTCTCGGACGGCACCCCTTTCCGCTACTCCGGGCAGCGCCCTCCGGCACCCGGGCGCCTACCCCGGCGCCTACCCGACCGGCACGGACACCTCCGGGACCCCGGCCGCGCCGGGCGCCCGGTAGCCGGCCGTCCGTGCCGGCCCTGTCGGCCCGCCCTCGCTCCTGCCCTCGCCCGGCGAGCCGGCGTCGTCCGGCGGACCGAGGTCGTCCGGCGGACCGGCACGCTCCGGTACGCCTCCGCCGCCCGGCGGGTCGAGCCGGACGAGTAACGGCGAAGCGCAGTCGGCGCGTTCGGGCACGGCCCCGCCGAGCGCCGTGCACGCCGGCCCCTCGGCCCGGCCCGCCGCCTCCAGCAGCCGCCCGGCCAGGTCCTTGCACTCCGACACCGCGTCGACCCCGTCGATGCACGTCCAGTAGAGGCCCTCGGTGTCGGCCCCGCAGGCCAGCACCACGAGCGTCTCCCCGACCTCGTGCAGCAGCCCGTCCAGCGCCCCCAAGGCCGTTGCCGGCTCCCCGAGTTCGGTGAGCCGCGCCGCCCGGCCACCGCTCACCAGGGCAGCCCGGACGACCGAGCGGTCCAGACAGACCGCCGCGTGCGCCCCGGCCTCGGAGAGCTGCCGGCCCAGGCCGGTCAGCTCCTCGTCCTCCGACTCCGCCAGCCGGGCGCCCACCGCCTCGGTCAGCAGCGCGGCCTGCCGCGCCTCGGCCAGTACATCCGGTACGTGCCTGGCCTCGGCCAGGGCGTGCCGGGCCGTCCTGATCAGTCGCAGCGCCTCCATGGCCACCGCTCCTCTCGCTCGCTGTCGCCGTCGACCGGGCCGCCGAGCGGGCGGCCGGATGGTCACGGCGACAGCGTGCGAGGAAGGGCGCGGGCTCGCATCCGCCTTGTCGGAAGCTGTGGAAAACTCCCGGGTTGTGGATGACTTCCGTCCCTCACAAGGGTTGGTCGTCCACCTCCGGGTTGACGTCGGCCGATCCGTCCGGCACCGGGAAGCGGTGTTCGTTGCGCTCGATCTTGGCCGCGAGGACCGCCAGCGGATCCACCCCGACCGCCGTGCAGAACTGCAGCAGGTAGGCCAGCACGTCCGCGACCTCGTCGCGGACCCGGTGCGCGCGCTCCGGCTCCGACATCACCTCGGCGGCCTGCTCGGGCGTCAACCACTGGAAGATCTCCAGCAGTTCGCCCGCCTCCACGCTCAGCGCCGCCGACAGGTTCTTCGGCGTGTGGAAGGGCTCCCACCGCCGGGCCGCCGCGAAGTCCACCAGCCGTGCCTGCAGGGCTTCCAGGGTCGGCTCCCCCGGTCCCGTCACTCGTTCGTTCACCCCTCCAGGTCTACCCCATCGCCGCCCGCCGCCGACCCGGCCCCGTCCGCACCCGGCCGTTCCCCCTCCGCGACCCCGTCGGCCGCCTCCCCGCGTCCGCCCTGGACGGGCACCCGGGCCGCCTCCGGCCGCAGGACGGTGAACCCGGAGTCCGGATCCCGCCGGCACTCGACCACCGCCGCCGCGCCCGGCCGCACCTCCCCGGAGCGCGCGTCCCCGGAGCCCGTGCCCCCCGAGCGCACCTCGCCCGGCCTCGCCCCGCCCGCTCCGCCCAGCGCCTCCCGCACCGCCGCCGGCTCCTGCAGCGCGGCCAGCACCCGCAGCTGGCTGCGCTCCGCCATGTCCCGCGCCAGCCGCAGCAGCGAGGCGGCCTGCTCGGTGGAGAGCCCCGCCCCCAGGTCCTCGGCCAGCACGGTCAGCTGCCGGTGCGCCCACGGCACCTCGGCGGCCACGTCGAGGTCGAGCACCCCCGCCCCGGTCAGCAGCACCGCGGCGAAGGCGAGGTGGCGCAGCATGCCGTCGGAGGCCTGATCGGCCCCGGTCCGCCCGAGGACGCCCTCGTCGAAGACGGCCAGGACGCGCCGCACGCCTTCGTCGCTCTCGCGCTCGGCCACCGTGAGCCCGAGCAGCGGGTGCGGCGCGGCGGACTGCACCACGCGCAGCAACTGCCCGTACCGGCGCTGGCACTCGTTGCCCAGCCGGGCGATGACGGCGGAGATGTTCGCGGCGTTGCCGCGCAGCCGGGCCTGCGGGTCGGCCCGGGCCCAGCCCCGCATCAGCGCGGGGACGGGGTGCAGCGGGAACACCTCGCGCAGCGCGGTGAGCAGGTCCTCGGCGGCCGCCAGGACGAGGCACTCGCCGGCGGACGAGCCCGCGACCCGCAGCGGCAGCTGTGCGGTGATCATGGTGCCGCTGGGGAAGGGCGCCCGGATGTCGCCCTGCCGGGTGTCGTTGTGCCAGCAGACGTTGACCCGCCGGTGGCGGACGTCCTGCTCGCCGGTGTCCACGAGCGTGCGGCCGTCGAGGGTGAGCGACTCCCGGGCGATCCGGACCGGACCGTCGGTGCGGATCACCACGTCGAGCCGGATCCGGCCGTGCGGTGACCGGACGGTGCAGCCGAGGATGATCGCGTCCCGCCCGTGCGGGACGCAGCCGTCCAGGCCGCCCCGGACGGGCAGGGCGAGCGGACCGGTGCGGTCGGGCAGCCCGTCCAGCGAGTCGGCGATCTCCTCGCCGAGCGCGAGCCGGGACAGCACCGCCAGCGCGTCGAGGGCGTTGGACTTGCCGACCCCGGCGGGCCCGTGCAGCACGGTGAGGGGCGCGAGGGGCAGGACCGCGCGCCGGTAGGACTTGAACGAGGTGAGCCGGAGCTCCTCGACGGTGGGGCGTGGCACGGGCGAGCGGTCGGGCCCCGGGGCGTCCGGTCGAACGGGGGCCGGCCCGGCGGGCCTGGTGGCGTCGCGGTTCACCCGTCGGACGTTAGCCTCAGGCCGACCGGCAGAAACGTGCCTGCTCAGCAGATTCATCCCAACGTGGCGCCTCACCCCGACGCGATGACCGCGCGTCCCGTCCGCGCCGCGCCTGGCCTCGCCTCGGAGCGCAGCGCCTCGGAGCACCTCGCCTCGCCTCGCCTCGCCCCGCCTCGCCTCGCCTCGCCTCGCCTCGCCTCGCCTCGCCCAGGAGCGTTCCGAGCCCCGAGGTGCTCGGAGCGGCCCGGGGCGCGCGCCGCAGCGCTCAGCGCCGGTAGGCGGCCACCGTCACCGAGGCGGTCACCTCGACCGGGTCCGGCAGCGCCGTCAGCGCGGCACCGAGCCGCTCCGGATCGGTGTGCCAGGCGCTGGGCCCCATGCCGACGACGGTGCGCACGTCCTGCGGGTCGAGCCGCAGCGTGAACTCGACCTCCCGCCGCCCCGCCGGCGTCAGGTACGGCCCGAGCTTCTCGTCGATCCGCCGCTGCTTCTCCTCGTCCACCGACAGCAGCCCCAGCGCGTCCACGAGTTCGCCCAGGTGGCGGGCGGTGGGCGAGACCAGCAGCAGCGTTCCGCCGGGGCGCAGCACCCGGCGGATCTCCGGCCCGTTGCGCGGGGCGAAGACGTTGAGCATGAGCTCGGCGGAGGCGTCGCGCAGCGGCAGCGGGCGCCAGGCGTCGCAGACGACGGCGCCGATCCGCGGGTGCGCCTTGGCGGCGCGGCGCAGCGCGTACTTGGAGATGTCGAGGGCGGCGCCGACCCGGTCGGGCAGGGCGTCGAGGACGTGGGCCAGGTAGTGCCCGGTGCCGGCGCCGAGGTCGGCGACCAGTCCGTCGGGCTCGTCGGCGGGTGCCGCGGCGGAGGCCTCGGCCAGGGCGTCCGCGATGGGCCGGTAGTGCCCGGCCGCGAGGAAGTCCGCCCGGGCGGCGACCATCTCGGCGGTGTCCCCGGTGCCGGTGTGGGCGTCGCCGGCGAGGAGGCTGACGTAGCCCTGCTTGGCGAGGTCGAAGCTGTGCCCGGCGGGGCAGCGCAGGCTGCGGTCGTGCCGGGTGAGGGGCTGCGCGCAGAGGGGGCAGGCCAGGTAGCGCTCGATGTCCTGCAGCAACGTTCCGTCTTCTCTCGCCGTACGCCCCGGCGGGTCGGGGCGCCAGCCAGCCTAACGACCCGGGCCGCCCACCGCCCCGGGCCGACCGCGCGCGAAGCGGCCCGGCACCTGGCCCGACGCCCCGCCCCGCCCCGCCCCGCCTACCGCGCGCCCCGCCCACCTCCCGTGCCGCCTACCGCCCCTGCCCGTGCCCCTGCCCCGCGAGTGGCCGCGCCCGCTCGGCCGCGACCCGCAGCGCGAGCGCGGCGAGCGCCTCGGGCGCGCCGGGCCTGCCCCGGACCCCCGGGAAGGCGTTGACGTCCACGATGACGGGCTCGGCGGGCCCGTCGAGCAGGTCGACCCCGTACACGTCGAGCCCGAACACCTCACCCACCCGCAGCGCGAGCGCGGCCCGCTCGGCGGGCGGTTCCCAGTCCGCGGCCTGCCCCGGCTCCCCCGACCCGGAGGCGAGCTCGGACCGTCGCCGGGCGGCGAACACCTGCCCGTCGATCACCCACAGCTTCTGGTCCCACCCCGTCCCGGGGACGAACGGCTGGGTGACGACGGGCTCGTCGGCCCAACGCTCGGCGAGCTCGCGGAGCCGGGCCGGGCCGTCGACCCGCGCGACCAGGTCGTGCCGTCGGCTGTGCCGGCTCTTGAGCACGAACGGGTAGGCGGGTGCGGCGAGTTCGCCCAGCAGTCCGGCGGCGGCCGTCGCCGCGAACGGCAGTCCGGCGGCCCGCGCGAGGCCGGCCATCCGCACCCGGTCCTGGCAGAGTTCCGTCGCCGCCGCCGAGTTGACCACCGGCGCGCCCCGGCGCTCCAACTCGCCGGCCAGCGCCATCGCCCGGGGCGTACGGGCCTTGAGCAGGTAGACGTCGGCGAGCTCCCCGGCCGGCACGAGCTCCTCCGCGGGCGCGGCCTCCCCCGTCGGCCCGAGCCCCTCCGCCTCCGCGGCCTCCCCCGCAGGCCCGGCGGGCGGAACGGCCACCACCTCGTGGCCCCGCTCCACCAGCAGCGCGGCCGTCGCCGCCAGCACCGGGTGCCCCGGATCCCCGGCGATCAGCCCGATCCTCACAGCAAGTCCCCTTCACCGAAGCCCAGTTGGCCCAGTTGCCCGTACGGCGCACCGCCCGCCGACACCAGCGCGGCCGCGGGCGCGCCGGGCACCGAGACGGCCGTCCCGCTGCGTGCGAGCCGCAGTACTGCTTGGGCGACCCGTGCCACGGCGTCCGGCACCTGCCGGAAGCTCGGGAAGTCGTTGATGTCGACCACCACCGGCCCGTCCGGCCCGAGCAGCACGTCGACCCCGTACAGGTCCAGCCCGAAGACCTCGCCGACCTGCGCCACGATCCGCGCGACGCTCCCCGGCAGCGGCACCTGCCGCTCCCGCACGCCCTGCCCGGGGTGCAGCGGGGAGGAACGTTCCGTCGCGAAGAGCTCGCCGTCGACGCAGTACACCTTGAGGTCGGTGCCGGAGTTCGGCACGTACGGCTGCGCGATCAGCAGCCCCTCCCCGACCAGCTCCGGCCCGACCTCCAGCAGGTGGTCGGGGCTGTGCACCAGCCGGACGGCACGCCCGGAGCTGCCGTCCGCGGGCTTGACCACCAGCGGGTACTCGGCGGCCGGGATCTCCGCGAGCCGCTCCCACCGCGCGGCGGCGTACGTCATCGGAACCGGCAGCCCGCGGGTGCTGCCGATCACCGCGGCGAGTGCCTTGTCCCGGACGCCGCGGATCGAGCGCACGTCGTTCACCGTGGTGAGGCCGACGGCTGCGGCCGCCTCCAGCAGGGTCAGCCCGGGGCCGCCGGAGACGGTCTTGAGCACCCAGGCGTCGTGGCTGCCGGCCCGGACGGCCTCGGAGATCGCCAGCAGCGAGTCCCCGGGGCGCAGCACGTCCACCCGGTGCCCCCACGCGGTGAGCTGACGCGCCACGTCGAGCGGCATGCCGTCGTGCCGGTAGTGTTCCTCCACCAGAAAGCAGAGCCTCATGGGCCTGTCTTCCCCCTTGCCTCGCCGAGTGCAGACGTCCGCCGTCCCCCTCGGCAGAGCTGTAAAAGCATCAGCATGCACGCTGTGTGCGCACAAGATCGCTGCGGGCCGGTAAGCGTTCGGCAACAATCGCCGTCCGGGGCGCGACGCACGACCCCCGCCGGCCGGACCGGCACGCCGCGGAACACGCCGCAAAACCGGTGGCAGGCACGCCCGGGTCCCTGCTTGGATGCACGCCGTGACTCCTGCCGATCAAGCTCCCGACCGCCCGCTGCTCGACGAGATCGAGCGCTACTACGACGCCGCGCCGCGCAGCTCCGCCCGAGCCGAGGACTTCGGCCCGCTGACCCTCTTCGTCCGCGCGGCGGACACCGGATGGCACTACTACGCCCGCCCGACGCTCGGCCACGACGGCCCGGCCGCCACCGCCGAGGACGTCCGCCGGGTGCTGGAGCGGCAGCGCGAGCTGGGCGCGCCGGAGGCCTTCGAGTGGGTGGCGGAGCAGAACCCCGCCCTGCGCGCGGCCGTCGAGGCGGCGGGTCTGACGGTGCACGAGCACCCGCTGCTGGTGCTGGGTCCGCAGGACGAGTCGGTTGCGGCACCGATCACGGCGGAGCGGACCGAAGTGCGGGTGCTGGCCGCGGACGCGCCCGAGCTGGCGCAGGCGGTGGCCGTCCCACACGTGGCCTTCGGCGCCCCGGGCACCGCCATCGGCGCGGCCGGCGCGGACGAACTGGCGGCGAGCACGGCCACGTTGACGGCCGACGGCGGGGTGGCGCGGATCGCGCAGCGGATCTCCGACGGCGTCACCGTGCAGGCCGCCGCGCTGGAGGACGGCACCGTCCTGTGCTCCGGCCAGTACAACCCGGTGGGCCCGGTCGGCGAGGTGGTCGGCGTGGGCACCCTGCCCTCCGCCCGTCGGCGCGGCCTGGGGCTCGCGGTCACGGCGGCCCTGGTCGCGCACGCCCGGGCCAACGGCGTACGGACGGTTTTCCTGTCCGCCTCCGACGAGGACGTCGCACGGATCTACCGCCGGGCCGGCTTCCGCCCGTTCGCGACGGCCCTGATCGCGGAGGCAGCGTCACCCCGGGCCTGAGGACCACGGCCGGGCCGCGGGGCGCAGCGAACACGCCCCCCGGCACGGCACGTGGGGACGGCCGGGAACAGGACGCGGACGGCGGGACGGCGCGGGCGGCGGTCAGTCGTCGTCCTCGTCCTCCTCGTCCGTACCGCTGACGCCCTCCCCCTCGGCCTCGTCGACCACCCACGCCGCCAGCCGCTCGGAGACGCCGGACACCCCGAGCCGCCCCTCGCGGATGGCCCGGGAGAGGCTGCGCACCTCGCGGGCGGTGGTGGCGATGGTGCAGCCGCTGGCGACGAGGTAGGCGTACGCGACGGCGGTCGCGAAGAGCTCGTTGGTCTTCTCCAGGGCCGGCACCCGGATCAGCTGGTGCATCAGTGCGGCGGCACGGTCCTGCGGTTCGGGGTAGACCGCGATGTCGAATATCTCGGCCTGGTGCCGGGTGACGGCCGCGAGCAGCGAGCCGTAGTCGGTGACCTGCGGATCACCGGGCGTGTACTGCTCGGCGGTCATGAGCAGCCACGAGAGGTCGACCTCCAGGTTCAACGGCGCACGTCCTGGAGGTCGCCCGGCTCCCCGAACTCGGCGAGGAACGCGGTCTCGTACTCCTTCATGAACTGCGCCGCCGCGTCGACGAAGGCGCGTCCGGACTCGCCCATGTCCTGCTGGACCAGGCGCTCGATGTACTGGTTCATGCTGATCCCCTGCTGCTCCGCCCGTTCCCGGGCCATCTCCGCGGTCGTGGCGTCCACGCGGACGTTCAGCTGCTTCTTGGCCATGCCCTTCAAGCTAGCGCCGAAGTGCTAGCACAACAAGGGCGCACGCCCACCGCCCGCACACCTGCCGCACGCCCCCTCGCAACCTCCCCGTCACCGAAACCTTCACCGAAGCCGTCACCGGAACCTTCACCGGCACCGTCGTCCGAGCCGCGGCCGGAGCCGCCCCGCGACCGTGCGTGGCCGCCCCGCGGTCGTCCGTGGCCGTCCGTGGCCGCGGGGGGACCGCCCATCTTCCATACCCGCCCACCGCCGCCCCACCCCCGGCAGGACGAGCGAGACTTGAAGAGTCCTTCACCATCCGGGACTCTGATCTCCCCTGAGCGTTCCACTGAGCGGCACCGACCGGTGTGGAGGCCGGCAATGACAGCCATGTTCGACCAGGAGCTGCGCGAGCAGCTCGCCCAGGCCCGACGGGACCTCGCGGCGGCGCGGGCCGAAGGGGACGCCGACGGCGTCCAGGCGTACGAGGGCCGGATCGCCTCGCTCCTCCGGCTCGCCTCCCAGCACGGCATCCACCTCCCGCACAGCGTGGACGAGGAGGAGCGCAACGAGCCCTGACCGCCCCGTCCCGCGACCACGACGCGCCTGACCCGCCCCAGCCCGGCCCGACCCACGGCCGGCGGTTTCGACCCGCCCCGACCTGACCGAGCCCGACCAGCGACCACGACCGCCCCACCGCGCCCCGCAACGACGAGGAGGCGGCACCCGTCGAGCGGGCACCGCCTCCTGGGTCCGACCGGACACCGGCCGAACGGGTCACTCCCCGGTCGGCTCCAGGATCGCCACGCACTCGAAGTGGTGGGTCATCGGGAACAGGTCGAAGGCCCGCAGCGACACCGGACGGTAGCCGCCCTCGCGGAAGAACTTCAGGTCGCGGGCGAGCGCCGCCGGGTCACAGGCCACGTACGCGATCCGGCGCGCCTCCAGGCCGACCAGGTGCGCGACGGTCTCGCGCCCGGCGCCCGAGCGCGGCGGGTCCAGGACGATCAGGTCGGTCGCCGTGATGCCGGTGCGCGGCAGCAGCGTCTCGACCCGGTCGCACTCGATCCGCACGTTGTCCAGCGCGGCCAGGTTGTGCCGGGCGTCGACCACGGCCTGCTTGGCGGACTCGATGCCGAGCACCGCGCCCTCCTCGCCGACCCGGTCGGCCAGCGCACCCGCGAACAGGCCGACGCCGCAGTACAGGTCGAGCGCGTTCTCGCCCCACTGCGGGTCCAGGCCGTCCAGCACCGCGTCGACCAGGGTGTCCGGCGCCTCCGGGTGGATCTGCCAGAAACCGCCGTTGCTGACCCGCCAGGTCCGCCCGGCCGCCCGCTCGCGCACGAAGCTGCGCCCGTGCACCTTGTGCACGTCGCCCTGGTCGTCGATCCGGGCGATCGACACCGGCTTGTCCAGCTCGACCAGCGGCAGCTGGGCGCCGTCGCGCGGGGTCAGCACCACCTGGCGGTCCGAGGAACCGGTCGCGGCGATCACCTCGACGCTCGCCACGCCCGGCCAGTCGCGGGACTCGATGCCCAGCTCGCTGACGCCCTCGGCGGCGATCAGGCAGCGGTCCACCGGCTGCACCTCGTGCGAGCGGTGCTTGCGCAGGCCGACCTTCCCGGTCTCCGGGTCCACCGCGTACTGGACCCGGGTGCGCCAGGCCGGCACCTGTCCGGCCGGGAGCTTGCCGCCGACCGGCTCGACGCTGCCGTCCCAGCCCGCCTCGGCCGGGGTGAGCCCGGCCAGCTTGGCCAGCTGCTCGGTCAGCACCGACGCCTTGAGCTTGCGCTGCCCACCGGGGGTCACGTGCTGCCAGTCGCAGCCGCCGCACTTGCCGGGGCCGGAGAACGGGCAGGGCGCCTCGATCCGGTCCTTGGCGGGCTCCAGGACCTCCACCGCGTCGGCCCGCAGGAACCGCGAGGTGGTGGTGCCGTCGGTCACCTGCACGACGACCTTCTCGCCGGGCAGCGCGTGCCGCACGAACAGCACCCGGCCCTCGTGCCGGGCCACGCAGTGGCCGCCGCCGTGCGCGACCGGGCCGACCTCGACCTCGTACCGCTGTCCGGCCAGCGGCTCCCCGGTCGGTGCCTCGGGCCGCGGCGCCCGCGCGGCGGCGGTGCGCAGCGCCTTGGGCGGCCGCACCGCCTGCTTGCGCGGCGCCTTCCGAGCGGCACCGGCGGCACCGCCCGCACCAGCGGCACCGGCCGCGCCCTTCCCGGCGCCCTTGCCACCCTGGCCCTTGCCGGCGCCCTTCTCGGCAGCGCCCTTCCCCGCGCCCTTCCCCGCCGTGTCCCGGCCCGGCTTCCGGTCCTCCGACGGCACCTGCTCCCCGGGGACGATCGGCGCGGTGCGCGCGGTCAGGCCGTCACGGTCGGTGGCCTCCGGACGGGACGGCCGGCCCCAGCGCGGCCGGGCGACCTGCCCGGGCTGGGAGCCGCCCCGGCGGGAGCCCTTGCCGGAGGAGCCCGAGGAGCGGGGCGGAGTGTTGCGGGTCACTGGGAGGAGTCCTTGCTGAGCTCGGAGGAGTCACCGGCACTCGCACCGGTGGAGACGGAATCCTTCGACTTTACGGCCTTCGGCGCCCGAGGCTCGCCACGCCGGACGGCGCCCGGCGCCGACCAGGCCTTCTGCGGCTTGCGCCGCTCGGAGGATTCCAGCTGCCAGGGCACCGAGGTGACCATCACACCGGGCTTGAACAGCAAGCGCCCCTTGAGCCGCAGCGCGCTCTGGTTGTGCAGCAGGTGCTCGTACCAGTGGCCGACCACGTACTCGGGGATGTAGACCGCGACCACGTCCCGCGGGCTGCTGCGCCGCAGGTTCTTCACGTAGTCCAGGACCGGTCCGGTGATCTCGCGGAACGGCGAGTCCAGCACCTTGAGCGGCACATCGATGCCGCGCTCGTCCCACTCCTGCCGCAGCGCCGCGGTGTCGGCCGGGTCCACGTTGACCGTGACGGCCTCCAGGGTGTGGGCGCGGGCCAGCTGGGCGTACGCGAGGGCCCGCAGCGCCGGCTTGTGCAGCTTGGAGACCAGCACGATGGCGTGCACCCGGGTGGGCAGCACCACGTCGTCGGGCTCCTCCGCGGCGATGAGCTCCTCGGAGACCCGGTCGTAGTGGCGCCGGATGCCCTTCATCATCACGAACAGCACGACCATCGCCGCGATCGCGATCCAGGCGTGGCCGATCTTGGTGACCAGGACGACGATCAGCACGGCCATGGTCATCACCAGGCCGAAGGCGTTGATCGCCCGGCTGCGCTGCATACGGCGGCGCTCGGCCGGGTCGGTCTCGGTGCGCAGCAGCCGCGTCCAGTGCCGGATCATCCCGGACTGGCTCATGTTGAACGAGACGAACACACCGACGATGTAGAGCTGGATCAGCCGGTTCGGGTCGGCGTCGAACGCGAAGATGAACAGGATCGCCGCGATCGCCAACAGGATGATGCCGTTGGAGAACGCCAGCCGGTCGCCGCGGGTGTGCAGCTGGCGGGGCAGGTAGCGGTCCTGGGCCAGGATCGAGCCGAGCACCGGGAAGCCGTTGAAGGCGGTGTTGGCGGCCAGCACCAGGATCAGGCCGGTCACGGCGGCGACGAAGTAGAAGCCGGGCGTGAAGTTGCTGAACACGGCCTCGCTGATCTGGGCGAGCGCGGTCTTCTGGTGGTAGTCGGCGGACGCGCCGCCGAGCTGCTCCGCCGGGTTCTCGGCCATCTGGACGCCGGTCAGGCGGGCCAGCCAGATGATGCCCATGAACATCACCACGGCGATGCTCGCCATCATCAGCAGCGTGGTCGCGGCGTTCTTGCTCTTGGGCTTGCGGAAGGCCGGCACGCCGTTGGAGATCGCCTCCACACCGGTGAGCGCGGCACAGCCGGAGGAGAACGACTTCAGCAGCAGGAACACCAGGGCGAATCCGGCCACCGACTCGTTGCCGGGGGTGGGGGTGAGGGTGAAACCGGCGCTCTCGGCGGGCATGTCCTGGCCCAGCACGAAGTGCCGGAAGAACCCGAAGCCGACCATGCCTATGACGCCGATCATGAAGGCGTAGGTGGGAACGGCGAAGGCGGTTCCGGATTCGCGCACACCGCGCAGGTTCATGCCCATCAGCACGACGACCACGATCACCGACAGCGTCAGTTCGTGGCCCCGCAGCGCGGGGACGGCGGACACGACGTTGGCGACGCCCGAGGTGGTGGACACGGCCACGGTGAGCACGTAGTCGACCATCAGCGCGCTGGCGACGACCAGACCGGCGGCCGGCCCGTGGTTGACGGTCGCGACCTCGTAATCACCGCCACCGCTGGGGTAGGCGTGCACGTTCTGCCGGTACGAGGCGACCACGGCGAGCATCACGATCGCCACGACGACGCCGATCTGCCAGGAGAAGTGGATCGCCGAGACGCCCGCGACGGAGAGGGTGAGCAGGATCTCCTCGGGGGCGTACGCGACCGAGGAGAGCGCGTCCGAGGCGAAAACGGGTAGCGCGATCCGCTTCGGTAGCAGCGTTTCACCGAGCTTGTCGCTGCGCAGCGCGCGCCCGATCAGGATGCGTTTCGGGAGGTCTTTCGGCATAGGCACGTTAAGGAATCGTAGGGGCTCCCCGGTCAAGGCTCCGCCGTTTGTCCCCCCCTTCGTCGCGACTGCGTTCTACGGACCGGCTAGCGTGTCGGATACGAGTCGGTGGGCAACACTCGGGTTGTGAGGTGTTGCCGGGGCCGGCGCCCCACGAGAACGCTCGCCCCGGACGACCGGGCGGGAAAGGGAGATGAACGGTGTTTGCGCAGGTCAGTACCCCGACGGAACGGGTGAGGTAGCGCCGGTGCACATCGTCATCATGGGCTGCGGCCGCGTGGGCTCGGCCCTCGCGAGAGCGCTGGAGAAACAGGGCCACTCGGTGGCCGTGGTCGACCAGGACCCGACCGCCTTCCGCCGACTGGGCGCCGGGTTCAACGGGCGCCGGGTCACCGGTGTCGGCTTCGACCAGGACACCCTGCGCGAGGCGGGCATCGAGGAGGCCGGCGCGTTCGCCGCGGTCTCCAGCGGCGACAACTCCAACATCATCGCCGCGCGGGTGGCCCGGGAGAACTTCGGCGTCGAGAACGTCGCCGCCCGGATCTACGACCCCCGCCGCGCCGAGGTGTACCAGCGCCTGGGCATCCCGACCGTGGCGACGGTCCGCTGGACCGCCGACCAGATGCTGCGCCGGCTGCTGCCGAGCGGCGCCGAGCCGCTGTGGCAGGACCCGAGCGGCGGCGTGCAGCTGGCCGAGGTCGCGTACGACCCGCGCTGGATCGGCCACCGGTTCGGCGAGCTGGAGGAGGCCTCCGGCGCCCGGGTGGCGTTCGTCACCCGACTCGGCGAGGGCATCCTGCCCACGCCGCAGATGGTGGTGCAGGAGGGCGACCTGGTGCAGGTGATGCTGCGCCGGGCCGACCTGACGGCCGTCGAGGCCGCGTTCGCGCAGGGGCCGAAGGAGGAGGGTCACTGATGCGGGTCGCCATTGCCGGGGCCGGTGCCGTGGGCCGCTCGATCGCGGGCGAGCTGCTGGAGAACGGCCACGAGGTTCTGCTGATAGACAAGAACCCGAACTCCATCTCGGTGGAGCGGGTGCCGATGGCGGAGTGGCTGCTGGCCGACGCCTGCGAGATCACCTCGCTGGACGAGGCCGCCCTGCAGCGCTGCCACGTGGTGATCGCCGCGACCGGCGACGACAAGGTCAACCTGGTCGTCTCGCTGCTCGCCAAGACCGAGTACGCGGTGCCGCGGGTGGTCGCCCGGGTGAACAACCCCAAGAACGAGTGGCTCTTCAACGAGTCCTGGGGCGTGGACGTGGCCGTGTCCACGCCGCGCCTGATGTCCGCCCTGGTCGAGGAGGCCGTCAGCGTCGGCGACCTGGTCCGCCTGATGCGCTTCAGCCAGGGCAACGCCAACCTGGTCGAGCTGACCCTGGCCTCCGACACCGAGCTGGTCGGCACCCGGGTCGGCGACGTGGCCTGGCCGCCGGACACCGCGCTGGTGACGATCATCCGCGAGGGCCGGGTGCTGGTGCCGGGCAAGGACGACACCCTGGAGGGCGGCGACGAGCTGCTCTTCGTCGCCGCGCAGGAGCGCGAGGAGGAGCTGGAGGAGCTGCTGTCGGCCACCACCGGCGCCCAGTGACGACGGAACCACGGCCGAGGGCCCGCACCCTGATGGGTGCGGGCCCTCGGCCGTGTGCGGAGGCGGCTACTTCGCCGGCTCCTCCTCGTCGTCGTCGTCCAGCTGCGCCTTGATCGGCGGCGGCGCCTTCAGCAGGATCTGCCAGGTGACGTACATCGCCAGCAGCATCGGCGGGATGCCCAGGGCGACCTTCAGCCAGCCCAGCAGGTTGACGTTGTGGGTGAAGTACAGCGGGAAGAGGATCACCGGCTTGAGGCCCATGATCACCACCCAGGCCCAGGTCGCCCTGGTGTAGGCGGCGAGCCGGCCCGGGTTCTCCTTGCGCCAGGTGAACATCTCGCCGGTGATCGGGCCGAGCATCACACCGATCATCGGCCAGCGCACCAGCGCGGAGGTCGCCAGGGCGATGCAGTAGCCGACGTTCCAGAGCAGGCCGGGCAGGTAGAAGTCCTCGGCCCGGCCGCTCTTCATCGAGATCCAGGCGCCGAGCGCGACGCCGAACACCCCGCTGAAGGCGTGCTGGATGGTCTCCCGCTTCGCCAGCCGGGCCACCACGAACAGCGCGCTCAGGCCGAGCGCGGCCCACGCCGAGGTGCTGACCTGGTGGGTGAGGTTGTACGTGACGATGAAGACCAGGCCGGGCAGCGTCATGTCGATCATGCCGCGCACGCCGCCGAAGGCCTTCAGGACGGTGTCGGCGGCCTCCTTGGAGGCGGCCTGACGGGCGGCCTCCTCGGCCTTGCGGGCGGCGTCCCGGGCCGCCGCGTCGTGGGACAGGTCGAGCTGGGCGGCATCGCCGCCGGGCTGGTTGCTCACGCTCATTCGCTCCCGTGTCCGACCGGACGCAGCTCGTAGCGGGGGTTGAACAGCACGCGGCGCCCGCGCGCGTGACCGATCCGGCCGCTGGCGACCAGCCTGCGGCCGGGCTCTATGCCCGCGATCGAGCGACGGCCGAGCCAGACCACGTCCAGGGCCTCGGTGCCGTCGAAGAGTTCGGCCTCCAGGGCCGGCACCCCGGCCCGCGGGCGCAGCGTCACCGTGCGCAGCGTGCCCGCGACGGTGACCAGGGCGCGGTCCGCGCAGCCGGCGATCGGCGTGCACCCCGACTCCGCGGCGCTCTCCTGGCGCAGGTCCTCGGCCTCCAGCTCCTCGGTCGAGGAGGTCAGCCGGCTGAGCATGCGGCGGAACCGCCCCTGCGGCTGGCCGCTGCTGTTGTCACCACTCATGTCGGAAGGGTACCGGTTTCCGGGCCCCCGGCGGCAGGTCGTTCAGCCGCCGGGGGCAACGGCGGTCAGCTCTCGAACCGGTATCCCATTCCCGGTTCGGTGATGAAGTGGCGCGGGTGCGAGGGGTCGCGCTCCAGCTTCCGACGCAGCTGGGCGAGGTAGACCCGCAGGTAGTTGGTCTCGGTGCGGTAGGCGGGGCCCCACACCTCCTGGAGCAGCTGGGTCTGGCTGACCAGTCGCCCGGCATTGCGGACGAGGACCTCCAACAGGTGCCACTCGGTCGGGGTGAGCCGCACGTCCGCGCCGTCCCGGTTGACCTTCTTGGCGGCGAGGTCGACGGTGAAGCTCTCGGTGACGACCAGCGAGTCCGCCTCCCCGGCCACCGGCTCGGCCCGGCGCACCGCGGCCCGCATCCGGGCGAGCAGCTCGTCCATGCCGAACGGCTTGGTGACGTAGTCGTCGGCACCGGCGTCCAGGGCCTCGACCTTCTCGTCCGAGGCGTGCCGGGCCGACAGCACGATGATCGGCACCCGGGTCCAGCCGCGCAGGCCCCGGATCACCTCGACCCCGTCCATGTCGGGCAGGCCCAGGTCGAGGACGACCACGTCCGGGTGGCGGGCCGCGGCCAGCTCCAGGGCGCTCGCGCCATCGTGGGCCGCGTCCACCTCGTACTTGCGGGCCTTGAGGTTGATCACCAGCGCGCGGACGATCTGCGGTTCGTCGTCCACGACGAGGACCCGGGTCATTTACGGGCTCCGCCTTTCAGGGCTGTCGGACTTGGGGCTGTCGGACTTGGGGGCTGTGGAACTGGCGTGCGGCACTGCGTGCGGCACGGGGCGGCGGGCGGGCCGCCGGATCTCATGTGATCAGCTCCGAGAGCGGACCGCTCCCGTCGCCGTGCGGCTCACCCGGCTCCTCCGGCTCCGGCGGCCGTTCGACGGCCGGCAGGCTGACCACCATGGTGAGTCCGCCGCCCGGGGTGTCCTCGGCGGTGACGCTACCGTCCATCGCCTCGACGAAACCGCGCGCCACCGCGAGCCCGAGGCCCACCCCGGCGCCGCGCGGCGCGTCCCCGTAGCGCTGGAACGGCGCGAAGATCTTCTCCTTCGCGTCCTCGGGCACGCCCGGCCCGCGGTCGACGATCCGCAGCTCGACCCGGCCCGGCAGCCCCGGCTGCTCCAGCGCGTCGGCCTTGATCAGCACCTTGACGCCGTCCGGGCTGTACTTGACGGCGTTCTCCACCAGGTTGGCCAGCGAGCGCTCCAGCAGCCCGCCGTCGGCCCGGATCATCGGCAGCGTCTCCGGGACGTCCAGGCGGACGGACTCCGGCGGCACCCCGCCGAGGGCGAACGGCACCACCTCGTCCAGGTCGGTCTCCTGGATCAGCGGGGTGACCGTCCCGGTCTGCAGCCGGCTCATGTCGAGCAGGTTGTTGATCAGGTGGTCCAGCCGGTCGGCCCCGGCCTCGATCCCGGCGAGCAGTTCGGCCTCGTCCTCCGGGTCCCAGTCGACGTCCGCCGCACGCAACGAACTCACCGAGGCCTTGATCCCCGCCAACGGGGTGCGCAGGTCGTGCGAGACGGCGGCCAGCAGGGCGGTCCGGATCCGGTTGCCCTCGGCCTCCCGGCGGGCCGAGGCGGCCTCCCGGGCCAGTCGGCGGCGCTCCAGCACCACCGCGGCCTGCGCGGCGAAGGCCCCGAGCAGCCGCCGGTCCGCGCCGGGCAGCACCCGGCCGCGCAGCACCAGCGCCAGGCTGTCGCCGACCGGGACGTCCACGTCGGCCTCCTCCGGCCGCTCCGGCGGCCGCGGCCCGGCAGTGGCCACCGGCACCCAGGGGCCGAGCGGATCCGGGCGCTCCAGCAGCGCGGCGCTCTCCTGCCCGAAGGTCTCCCGGACCTGCTCCATCAGCGCGGTCAGGACCCCGTCCCCGTTCGGCGCGCCCCGCAGCACAGTGCCGGCCAGCGCACTGAGCGTCTGCGCCTCGGTCTGGCTGCGGGCAGCCTGGTGCGTCCGCCGGGCCGCCAGGTCCACCACGGACGCCACCGAGATGCCGACGATGGTGAATATGGCCACCGCCATGATGTTCTGCGGCTCGTTGATCGTGAAGGTGTGCAGCGGCGGCGTGAAGTAGTAGTTCAGCACCGAGGAACCGACCAGCGCCGAACCGACCGCCGGCAGCAGCCCGCCGACCAGCGCCGCGCACACGGTCAGCGACAGGAACAGCAGCATGTCGGTGGAGAGCCCCAGCCCGCCGATCGCCGTCAGCACGACCGCCAGCACCGGCGGACCGGCCAGGCCGATCAGCCAGCCGGCGACGGTGCGGGTCCGGCCCAGGTCGGTGGTCCGGCGGACGGGAATCCTGCCGCGTCCGTGCCCGGCGTGCTCGTGGGTGACCATGTGGACGTCGATGTCCCCGGCCTCCCGGGTCACCGTGGTGCCGACGCCCGGCCCGTACAGGTACTGCCAGCCGGGCCGGCGGCTGGTGCCCAGCACGATCTGGGTGGCGTTCACACCGCGGGCGAAGTCCAGGAGACCGCCGGCCGGGTCGTCGCCCAGCACGGCGTGGAACGAGCCGCCGAGGCTCTCCACCAGCGCCCGCTGCTCGATCAGCGTCTGCGGCGAGCCGGGGCCGACCAGGCCGTCCGAACGGGATATGTGCACGGCGAGCAGCTCACCGCCGGAGACCCGGGCCGCGATCCGGGCCGCCCGACGGATCAGCGTCGCCCCCTCGGGCCCGCCGGTCAGGCCGACCACGATCCGCTCCCGGGCCTGCCAGGTGCCCTCGATGCCCTGCTCGGCCCGGTACTTCTGCAGGTACTCGTCCACCCGATCGGCGGTCCAGAGCAGCGCCAGCTCGCGCAGCGCGGTCAGGTTGCCCGGGCGGAAGTAGTTGGCGAGCGCGGCGTCGATCTTCTCCGGCGCGTACACGTTCCCGTGCGCCAGCCGTCGCCGCAGCGCCTGCGGGGACATGTCGACGAGCTCGATCTGATCGGCCCGCCGGACCACCTCGTCCGGGACGGTCTCGCGCTGACGCACCCCGGTGATGCCGGCCACGGCATCACCCAGCGACTCCAGGTGCTGCACGTTGACGGTGGAGATCACGTCGATCCCGGCCGCCAGCAGCTCCTCGACGTCCTGCCAGCGCTTCTCGTTGCGGCAGCCGGGGACGTTGGTGTGAGCCAGCTCGTCCACCAGCGCCACCTGCGGACGGCGGGCGAGGACGGCATCCAGGTCCATCTCGGAGAACCTCGCGCCGCGGTGCACCACCTGCTGCCGCAGCACGACTTCCAGCCCGGCGACCATGTCCGCGGTACGCCGGCGGCCGTGGTCCTCGACGAACGCCACCACGACGTCCGTGCCGCGTTCGTGCCGCCGGTGCGCCTCGGCGAGCATGGCGTACGTCTTGCCGACCCCGGGGGCCGCCCCGAGGTAGATGCGCAGCCTGCCTCGTCCCATGAGCACCATTCTTGATCCGGCCATGCCCGGGAGCCACCCCCGGACATCTGTTCCCCCTCCCTTCGAGACTACGGCGTGAGCAGCGATTTTCCGCTGATCAGTCCACCGATCGGGCGGTTTTAGCGACATATTGACGGTGGACCAGCCACTCGGCGGGGGTCACTCGGGGGTCATATGGTCGTCGCACGGGGTCACGCGACGGGGAGCCGGCCGGCTTCCGGGAAACGATCCGGGAAAGCACGCCGGGAGAAAGTCCCGGGAAACGCGAAGAACCCCCATCCGGAAACCGGATGGGGGTTCTTCAGCAATGATTGTTCGGCGGCGTCCTACTCTCCCACAGGGTCCCCCCTGCAGTACCATCGGCGCTGTGAGGCTTAGCTTCCGGGTTCGGAATGTAACCG